>NZ_JAIZQO010000009.1:0-410367 GCF_020419725.1 Burkholderia sp. AU38729
CGAACAGTCGGTGCACATCTACAACCATGAGCGACCGCATACGGCTCTGAAATACAAAACGCCCGATGCGGTGCATCGGGCGTTCTAGCGCCTGGATACTGTCAACCTATTCCAGGACTTGACACCGCGCACCCTGCCTGCGGACGAGTCATGATGCTTCGCTTGCAGCCCGGCAAAAGAAACAGGCCGCTCCAAAGAGCGGCCTTTCCCGTGCCGGATTCACGCGCACCGCCAGCGCGGCAGGCTACGCAGGATGGAACACGTCGTGATAGCGAACGTCACCCGACGGCCGCGGCGCCGAATCGTCGAGCGACAGCGCGAGGAAATACTCGGGCGGCACGCCCGGGGACACGATGTCGCCGGATGGCGCAAAGCCGAACCGCGTGTAGTACGCGGGTTCGCCGAGCAGCACGCAACCGCGCGCGCCAAGCCGGCGCAACGCGTCGAGCCCCGTACGCACCAGCCCCGCACCGATACTCTGCCGCTGGCAATCGGGCAGCACCGCGAGCGGCGCCAGCCCGTACCAGCCCTGGCTGCCGGACGGTGCGCCGCCGATCGACACCGGCGAGAACGCAACGTGCCCGATCAGGCGGCCGTCGCGCTCCGCGACGAGCGAGACGCTCAACGCACCGTCCGCCCGCAACGTATCGACGATCCGCCGCTCGAACTGCCCGCCTTCCGGCTCGCCCGCGAACGCGACGACGATCACGCGGCCGATCGCGTCGGCCTCGCTGGCACGCTCATCGCGCAGCGTGACGACCTCGACCGGCGCGTTCGGGTCGAACATCATCCCGATCAGCCGATCCAGCGGCGCGCGTTGCGGAACACGCGCATCCACGGGCTCGCTTCACCCCAGCTTTCCGGGTGCCAGCTCATCGCGACCGTGCGATGCACGCGCTCCATGTGCGGCATCAGCACCGAGAAGCGCCCGTCGGCCGTCGTGACCGACGTGATGCCGGCCGGCGAGCCGTTCGGGTTGAACGGATAACGCTCGGTGGCTTCGCCGCGGTGGTCGACGTAACGCATCGCGACCGCGACGCGATCGATGTCGCCCTGCTGCGAGAAGTCCGCATAGCCTTCGCCGTGCGCGACCGCGACCGGAATCCGCGAACCTTCCATCCCCGCGAAGAAGATCGACGGCGACTTCTCCACTTCGACGAACGAGAAACGCGCCTCGAACTGCTCGGACTTGTTGCGCGTGAACTTCGGCCACGCCTCCGCGCCCGGGATCATCGACGCGAGGCTCGACAGCATCTGGCAACCGTTGCAGATGCCGAGCGCGAACGTGTCGGGACGTGCGAAGAAGGCCGAGAACATGTCGGCGAGGTTCGCGTTGAAGCGGATCGTCTTCGCCCAGCCTTCGCCCGCGCCCAGCACGTCGCCGTACGAGAAGCCGCCGCATGCGACCGCACCCGCGAAATCGGCGAGCGTGGCACGGCCGGCGAGCAGGTCGCTCATGTGCACGTCGTGTGCATCGAAGCCCGCGCGGTCGAACGCGTAGGCCGTTTCCAGATGCGAGTTCACGCCCTGCTCGCGCAGGATCGCGACGCGCGGCCGTGCGCCTGTCGCGATGAACGGCGCGGCGATGTCGTCGGCCGGATCGAAGCTCAGCACCGGCGAGATGCCCGGATCGGCCGCGTCGAGCAGTGCGTCGTATTCGGCATCCGCACACGCGGGGTTGTCGCGCAGGCGCGCGATGCGCCAGCTCACTTCGCTCCATGCGCGATGGAGTTCGGTGCGCGGTGCGTCGAAGATCTTCTTCGCGTCGCGGTATACCTCGATCACGTCGCGATCGTTGACCGAGCCGATCACGTGCGAGCACGCCGACAGGCCGAACTCGCGCAGCGCGCCGAGCACCGCGTCGCGATCGGTTGCACGCACCTGCACGACGGCGCCGAGTTCCTCGGAGAACAGCGCGCGCAGCGTGCGATCCTCGCGGCGGCCGCTCGTCTGCTTCGCCCAGTCCTTCGCGTCGCCGTAGTCGGATTCGTGATTCGGGTCGAGCGTCAGCATGTCGACGTTCAGCGACACGCCCGCGTGGCCCGCGAACGCCATTTCGCACACCGTCGCCCACAGGCCGCCGTCCGAGCGGTCGTGGTAGGCCAGCAGCTTGTCTTGCGCATTGAGCGACTGGATCGCGTTGAAGAAGCGCTTCAGGTCTTCCGCGTCGTCGACGTCCGGCGTCGTGTCGCCGACCTGCTGCGTGACCTGCGCGAAGATGCTGCCGCCCATCCGGTTCTTGCCGCGGCCGAGATCGATCGCGATCAGCACGCTGTCGCCCGCGTCGGCGATGCGGCGCAGTTGCGGCGTCAGGTGACGGCGCACGTCCTCGACCGGCGCGAACGCGGAGATGATCAGCGACACCGGCGACACCACTTCCTTCGCGACGCCCTGCTCGTCCCACTTCGTCTTCATCGACAGCGAATCCTTGCCGACCGGGATGCCGATCCCGAGCGCCGGGCACAGCTCCATGCCGATCGCCTTGACCGTATCGAACAGCGCGGCGTCCTCGCCGGCCGTACCGCATGCCGCCATCCAGTTCGCCGACAGCTTCAGCTTGTCGAGCGCCGCGATCGGCGCGCTCGCGATGTTCGTGATCGCCTCGCCGACCGCCATGCGGCCCGATGCCGGCGCATTGATCACGGCGAGCGGCGTGCGCTCGGCCATCGTCATCGCCTCGCCCTTGAAGCCCGCGTAGTCGAGCGCGGTGACCGCGCAGTCGGCCACCGGCACCTGCCACGGGCCGACCATCTGGTCGCGCACCGACGTGCCGCCGACCGAGCGGTCGCCGATCGTGATCAGGAACGACTTGCTGCCGACCGTCGGGTGCTTCAGCACGTCGACCGCGACCGCCGACAACGCGATGCCCGTCACGTCGACCGGCGCACGCTCGGTCGCCACGCGCGTGACGTCGCGATGCATGCGCGGCGGCTTGCCGAGCAGAACTTCCATCGGCATGTCGACCGGGTATTCGTCGGCACCCGTCGCTTCGTCGTCGACGAGCTTCAGCTGGCGCTCGTCGGTCGCGACACCGACCACCGCGAACGGGCAGCGCTCGCGGGCGCAGATCGCCTCGAAGCGCGGCAGGTCGGCCGGCGCGATCGCCAGCACGTAGCGCTCCTGCGCTTCGTTCGACCAGATTTCGCGCGGCGACAGGCCCGATTCCTCGAGCGCGACCTTGCGCAGCTCGAAGCGCGCGCCCTTGCCCGCACCGTCGACGATCTCGGGGAACGCATTCGACAGGCCGCCCGCGCCGACGTCGTGGATGCTCAGGATCGGGTTTTCCGCGCCGAGCTGCCAGCAGCCGTTGATCACTTCCTGGGCGCGACGCTCGATTTCCGGGTTGCCGCGCTGCACCGAGTCGAAGTCCAGTTCGGCCGTGTTCGCGCCGGTCGCCATCGAGCTCGCGGCGCCGCCGCCCATGCCGATCCGCATGCCCGGGCCGCCGATCTGGATCAGCAGCGAGCCGGCCGGCACGTCGTGTTTGTGCGTATGTTGGTCGGCGATGTTGCCGAGACCGCCCGCGATCATGATCGGCTTGTGATAGCCGTGCACCTTCCCGCCGACGTTCTGCTCGTACACGCGGAAATAGCCGCCGAGGTTCGGACGGCCGAATTCGTTGTTGAACGCGGCGCCGCCGAGCGGGCCGTCGATCATGATCTGCAGCGGCGACGCGATGCGGTCGGGGCGGCCGTACGGGCCGTGCGCCTCGTTCGGGTTGCGCTCGCCGACCGGCTGGGCCGCGTCGCGCGCGTTTTCCCACGACTGGCGTGCGTCGGGCAGATCGAGGTTCGACACGGTGAAGCCCGTGAGGCCGGCCTTCGGGCGCGCACCGCGGCCCGTCGCGCCTTCGTCGCGGATCTCGCCGCCCGCGCCGGTCGCCGCACCCGGGAACGGCGAGATCGCCGTCGGGTGGTTGTGCGTCTCGACCTTCATCAGCGTGTGCGTGAGCTCGGTGTGGCGGCCATAGCGTTCACCCGGCTCGCCGGCCGCGCCTGCGTTGCGCGGGAACCAGCGTTCGGCTTCGGCGCCGACCATGATCGACGAGTTGTCCGAATACGCGACGATCGTGCCCTGCGGGTTCAGCTTCTCGGTGTTGCGGATCATCGCGAACAGCGACATGTCCTGCGCCTCGCCGTCGATCGTCCACTGCGCGTTGAAGATCTTGTGGCGGCAGTGCTCGCTGTTCGCCTGCGCGAACATCATCAGTTCCACGTCGGTCGGGTTGCGTTCGAGCTTGCGGAACGCGTCGACCAGGTAGTCGATCTCGTCGTCGGCGAGCGCGAGGCCCAGCTCGACGTTCGCGCGTTCGAGCGCGCCGCGGCCGACGCCCAGCACGTCGACGCGCGCGAGCGGCTTGGCCGGCAGTTCGTCGAACAGGTGCTTCGCGTCGTCGCGTGCGGCGACCACGCTTTCGGTCATCCGGTCATGCAGCGCAGCTGCCACGGCTGCGCGCGCGTCATCCGACAGCGCCTTCTTGCCGCCGAGCAGGCCCGACTTCAGCGTGACCGTGAATTCGACGCCGCGCTCGATGCGGCGCACCTGCGTGAGGCCGCAGTGCTGCGCGATGTCGGTCGCCTTGCTCGCCCACGGCGAGACCGTGCCGAAGCGCGGCAGCACGACGAAGGTCTCGGCCGTGCCCTTCTCGGCCGCCGGCTCGAACGGCGCGCCGTAGTGCATCAGCGCGTCGATGCGCGCGCTGTCGTCGGCCGACAGCGGCTCGGCCGCATTGACGAAGTGCAGGAACTGCCCGCGCACCGCGACGATGTTGGCGTCGATTTGCTTGAGCGTGTCGAGCAGACGGGTTTGACGGAAATCGGAGAGGGCCGAAGCGCCGGGAAAACACGAGAAGTGAGCCATGGGCTGGACTGACGTCGATGAGTCGCGCGAGGTGGCGACGTGGGGCGAAAGGAAGGCCGTAATTATACCCGGAAGTCGGTCGCCCCAGACCGGCCAATCGGTAGCGTGCATGCACCGCAACGGTGCCACGGTGCGCGCCGCGCACAGCCCGCCCGCCGGGCCGCCCCGCGCGGGCGCGGCAGCCGGCGGCCGTGGCGCGGCTGCACGGTCCGTGCTCGCCCGGCGCCGGCTCCCGCGATTTTGGCGCTATCATTCCGGGTTCACCGGGCCGGGGCCCTCAGCGAATTCTCACCGGGCGGCGCCTGCGCGCCGCCCGTCATCGAAGCAATCCATGGATGTCATCGTCATCGGCGGCGGAATCAGCGGCGTCGCCACCGCCTACCAGTTGCGCGCGGCCGGCCATCGCGTGTGCGTGGTCGAACGTCACGCCACCGTCGCGCAGGGTGCGACCTACGGCGACGGCGGCGCGCTGCTGCCGAGCCCGCTCGACGTCTGGTTCGGCCCGACCTTCATGCGCCAGCGCCAGCCGCGCGACAGCGGCATCGTCTACAAGCCGGGCTTCAACGGCGGCGTGCGCCGCTTCGTCAAGCAGCTCGGCACGCTGCGCGAACCCGGCGCGTTCGCCGCCCAGTACGCGCGGCTGCGCCCGCTGATCGATGCGTCGCGCGACACGCTCGCCGACATCGAGACGCGCCTCGAACTCGAATTCGAACAGAAGCCCGGCATCCTGCACGTGGTGCGCGATCCGCGCGACTGGGACGCGATGCAGCCCGCGCTCGACCTGCTGCGCACGCTCGACCAGCCGTACCGCCTGCTCTCCGCCGACGAATGCGCGACGCTCGAACCGTCGGTGCCGGCCGAACCCGGCTTCGCCGGCGGCGTGCTGCTCGAGACCGAACGCACCGGCAATTGCCCGCTGTTCGCGAAACTGGTCAAGCAGACGCTCGACGAGCACGGCGTGCAGTTCCGCTTCGGCGCGGAAGTCGCCGCGATCCGCGTCGACACCGGCCGTGCCGCGGTCGAGCTCGTCCCGCCCGGCGACCGGCGCGCGTCGAACGCACGCGAGGTCGACGTCATTTCCGCCGATGCGATCGTGGTCGCCGCCGGCGCCGGCAGCCTGCCGCTGCTCGACCGGCTCGGCTGGCGCCTGCCGCTGCATCCGGTGCGCGTCCATACGCTCACCGCGCCGGTCGCGTACGAAGAACACGCGCCGCACCTGAACGTCATCGATTCGATCAAGCGAATCTCGATCACGCGCACCCACCAGCGGCTGCGCGTCGGCGGCGGCGCCGTGCTGCAGAGCCTGCCCGATACCGCGAAGCCGCTCGCCGAGCCGCTGTCCGAGGCCGCGCTCGCGCTGCTCGGCCAGGCCGTCCACGACTGGGTGCCCGGCGCCGCGCGGATCTCGGCCGCGTTGTCGTGGCAAGGCACGCAGTTGCTGTCACCGGACGGCCTGCCGGTCGTCGGTCCGACCCCGCATCCGCGCGTGTTCGTCAATTTCGGACACGGCCCGGCCGGCTGGGGGCTCGCCTGCGGGTCTGCTAAAGTGGTGACCGACTATCTGGGCGGCGACGTGCAGCACTGGCCCGCCGACACGCTCGCCGCGCTGCGCGCCGGGCGCTTCACGACCTGACCGCCGCGGGCCCGCTCCCGGCGGCCACCTAGCCAGCCGCCACGACCCCGCGATGACCGTCAATACCCGCCCGCTCCCCGATTCCGATCCGATCGCGCTGCTGCGCGTCGCCGACCTGCGCACGGCCGAAACCGACGCCGCGGCGGCGCTGCCGCCGCATACGCTGATGGGTCGCGCCGGCGCCGCCGCCGCGCACTGGCTGTCCGAGCGCATGGCCGGCGACGACCGGCCCGTGTGGTTCGCGGTCGGCCCGGGCAACAACGGCGGTGACGCGCTGGTTGCCGCCGCTCACCTCCAGCAGCTCGGCGTCGCCACGCAAGCGTGGATGCCGGTGCCCGTCAAACCAGACGACGCGCAATGGGCGCTCGGCCTCGCGCGCGCGGCGGGCGTACCGCTATCCGCCACACCGCCTGCTTCGCTGGACAGCTTTGCATGGATCGTCGACGGGCTGTTCGGCATCGGTCTCGGCCGCGCGCTCGACGGCGCATTCGCCGAGCAGGCCCAGCGCATCGCCGCGCATGCGCGCAGCGGCGGCCAGGTGCTCGCCCTCGATGTACCGAGCGGGCTCGACAGCGATACGGGCCAGATCGTCGGCGCGGGCGTCGCCGTCGCCGCTACCCATACGCTCACCTTCATCGCCGCGAAACCGGGCCTCTACACGGGCGAAGGCCGCGATCTCGCCGGCGAGATCGACGTCGCCGCGCTCGACGTCGCGCCCCCCGCCGCGCCGGCCATCGTGCTGAACGCGCCCGCGCGGTTCGCCGCCGCCCTGCCCGCGCGCGCATTCGCGTCCCACAAGGGCACGTTCGGCAGTCTCGCGGTACTCGGCGGCGACACGGGCATGTGCGGCGCGCCGATCCTGGCCGCCCGCGCCGCGCTGTTCGCCGGTGCCGGCAAGGTGCACGTCGGCTTCCTCGGCGCCGGCGCGCCGCCGTACGACCCGCCGTTCCCCGAACTGATGCTGCATCCGGCCGACGGCCTCGATCTCGGCGCGATGACCGCCATCGCGGCCGGCTGCGGGCTGGGCACGCGCGAGGCGGCGGCGACGCTCGTGCGCGACGTGCTCGCACACGATGCCGCGACGCTGCTCGATGCCGATGCGCTGAACCTCGTCGCGACACATGCCGATCTCGCGACCGCCGTCGCCACGCGCGGTACGCGCGGCAATCCGTGCGTGCTGACGCCGCATCCGCTCGAAGCCGCCCGGTTGCTCGGCAGCGACACGGCGACGATCCAGCGCGACCGCGTGGCGGCCGCGCAGGCGCTCGCGGCGCGTCATGCGGCGATCGTCGTGCTGAAAGGCTCGGGCACGGTGATTGCGGCACCCGACGGCCGCGTGACGATCAATCCGACCGGCAATGCGGCGCTCGCCACGGGCGGCACCGGCGACGTACTCGGCGGACTGATCGGCGCGTTGCTCGCGCAGCGCGTCGCACCGTACGAGGCAGCGCTCGCGGGCGTCTACCTGCACGGCCTCGCGGCCGACACGCTGACCGCACACGGCACCGGCCCGGCCGGCCTCACGGCCGGCGAACTCGCGCCGATGGTGCGCACGCTGATCAATCGCGTTTTTTACGCGTCGCCGCGCGCCGACACATAACGCCGCTATACTGACTGCCCCGCCGCACGGCGGGCCCTCTCGTCCGCCGGCCTTCCGATCCCGATGAGCCGGCGCGGCATTCCTCCCGATTCACGCTTCACTCGAACCGCCATGACGCTGAATTCGCTCCCCGCCTGGACTGCCCTTCAATCCCACTTCGAGCAAATCCGCCATGCTCGCCTGCGCGACTGGTTCGCGCCGGAACACGACCACGCGCCGACGCGTGCCGAGCGCTTCACGCTCGCAGGCGGCGGCCTCGCCGCAGATTTCTCGAAGAACCGCATCAATGACGAGACGCTGCGCCTGCTCGTGCAACTCGCGCGCGACGCGGGCGTCGAATCACGCCGCGACGCGATGTTCGCGGGCGAGATCGTCAACCCGACCGAGGGCCGTGCCGCGCTGCACACCGCGCTGCGCGCGACCGATCCGCAAGCGCCGTTCCACGCACAGATCAGCGCCGAGCGCGCGAAGATGGCGACCTTCGCGCGCGCCGTGCGCAGCGGCACGTGGACGGGCTACACCGGCAAGCGCATCCGCCACGTGATCAACATCGGCATCGGCGGCTCCGATCTCGGGCCGAAGATGGTCGTGCATGCACTGCATCACGTCGCGACGCCTGACATCACCACGCACTTCGTGTCGAACGTCGACGGCGCCGATCTCGCGCGCGTGCTCGAGCAGGTCGATCCGGAGGAAACGCTCGCGATCATCGTGTCGAAGACTTTCACGACGCTCGAGACGATGACGAATGCTCGCTCGCTGCGCGACTGGTTCGTCGCGCGCGGCTGCCCCGAGGACGCGCTCGCGAAGCACTTCGTCGGCGTGTCGGCGAACCCGGCCGAAGTCGTGAAGTTCGGCATCGCCGCGGACAACGTGTTCGAAATGTGGGACTGGGTCGGCGGCCGCTATTCGTTGTGGTCGGCAGTCGGCCTGTCGATCATGATCGCGATCGGCCCCGAGCAGTTCGACGAGCTGCTGGCGGGCGCGAACGACATGGACCGACATTTCCGCGAAGCGCCGCTCGAGCGCAACCTGCCCGTGCTGCTCGGCCTGATCGGCATCTGGTACCGGAATTTCTTCGGTTCGCAGAGCTATCTCGTCGCACCGTATTCGGAAGCGCTGCACTACCTGCCGTCGTACCTGCAGCAGCTCGAAATGGAGAGCAACGGCAAATCCGCGCGCCTGGACGGCACCTTCGTCGACTACCCGACCTCCGCCGTCACGTGGGGCGAGCCGGGCACCAACGGCCAGCACGCGTTCTTCCAGATGCTGCACCAGGGGCCGACGATCGTGCCGATCGACTTCATCGCGGTGCTGACGCCCGAGCATCCGCTCGCGAGCCATCATCCGAAGCTGCTGGCGAACTGCTTTGCGCAGAGCGAGGCGCTGATGCTCGGCCGCACGCTCGACGAAGCGCGCAAGGTGGCGGGCCCGGGCAAGGAGGCGCTCGCGCCGCACCTGACGTTCCCGGGCAACCGCCCGACGACGACACTGCTCGTCGATGCGCTGACGCCGCGCACGCTCGGCGCGCTGATCGCGCTGTATGAACACAAGGTGCTCGTGCAGGCAACGGTGTGGGACATCAATCCGTTCGACCAGTGGGGCGTCGAGCTCGGCAAGATTCTCGGCAAGGTGGTGGAAGCCGACCTGACGTCCGAGTCGGTCGATCCGGCCAAGCACGACTCGTCGACCACCGCGCTGATCGAGCGCGCCCGCGCGGCGCTGAAGCGCTGACGCTCTCAGGTATCGGCGTCATGCCGATGCCGGCCGCGCAGCCCTGCTTGCGCGGCCGGCCGCTCAATTCAGGTGCCGCGCTGCTCCGCGTGCGGCTCGACGATGCGTCCGGCGTCGATCGTCACGGTCGTCGCACAGCGGCGTGCAAGTTCGACATCGTGCGTGACGAGCACGAGCGTGGCGCCGTGCGTGCGGTTCAGCTCGAACATCAGGTCGATGACCGCATGGCCGGTGGCCGCATCGAGGCTGCCGGTCGGCTCGTCGGCAAACAGGATCGCCGGGCGCGTGACGAATGCGCGTGCAAGCGCGACACGCTGCTGCTCGCCCCCGGACAATAGCTTCGGATAATGCGCGGTACGCTCGCCGAGACCGACCTGCACGAGCAGCGCCCGGGCACGATCGGCTGCTTCACGTGCGCTGATGCCTCCCTGCAGCTCGAGCGGCAGCATGACGTTCTCGAGCGCCGTCAGGTGCGGCATCAACTGGAACGACTGGAACACGAAGCCGACTGCGCCGTTGCGCAGCGCCGCGCGCGCATCCTCGTCGAGCTGGTCGAGCGCACGACCGAGCAGGCGAACCGTGCCGCTCGTCGCGCTGTCCAACCCGGCAAGCAGGCCGAGCAGCGTCGATTTACCCGAGCCCGACGCGCCGACGATCGCGAGGCTGCTGCCCGGCTGCACGGCGAACGTGATGCCGTCGAGGATCGTCAGCTCGCCCGTTGCATCGGCGACCCGCTTGCATACGTCATGGACTTCGATGATCGGATCGGGAATCTTGAACATGGACACGACATTTCGCTGGAAAAGACGCGCGGCAGTCGCCGCGCTGCTGGGCACCCTGCTCGCTGCCACCGTGCCGGCGCGCGCCGCAACGACGCCGGCGGCGACATCAGGCCAGCCCGTGATCGTCGTGCTCGGCGACAGCCTGTCGGCCGAATACGGGCTGCCGCGCGACACCGGCTGGGTGGCATTGCTGCGGCAACGGCTCACGACCGAGCGAATCGATTATAGCGTCGCGAACGCCAGCGTCAGCGGCGACACCACGAGCGGCGGCCGCGCGCGGCTGCCCGCGGTGCTGCAACGGCTCAAGCCGTCGATCGTCGTCGTCGAGCTCGGGTCCAACGATGCGCTGCGCGGCGTGCCGCTCGCCACGACCGAGCAGAACCTGCGCGACATCATCGCAGGCGCACGACAGGCGCGGGCGAAGGTCGTGCTGGTCGGCATGTATGTGCCACCCAATTACGGCCCCGACTACACGCAGAAGTTCCACGCCGTCTATACGCGGCTGTCGAAGGATCTCGGCGTGCCGCTCGTGCCGTTCCTGCTGGCCGGCATCGAGAACAAGCCGGAGTTGTTCCAGGCCGACCAGATGCACCCTGCACAACAGGCGCAAGGCATTCTGCTCGACAACGTCTGGCCTGCGCTGAAGCCGCTGCTCGGCAAGCCGCGCGGCTGACGCTGCCGCCCCGCCGGAAAACAAAAAGCCCCGCATGAAGCGGGGCTTTTTGTTGCGTGCGAAACGACGCTCAGTTGTCGCCGTCCTGCGACTGGCTGGCCGTCGAGCCGTACAGCTTCACCTTCGAGCGGTCACGCAGTGCGGCGAGATACGCTTCGCCTTCGCTCTGCGCGTCGACCTGCGCCATCTGCTGCTGTGCGGCGGCCAGTTGCTGCGGATCGACCGCCGAACCCGGGATCACCGCGTTCACGCGGTAGATCGCATAGCCGTCCGCGCCGAGATCGACACCGACGTACGCCGGCAGCGTCTTCGCATCGACCTTGTACACGGCGCTCAGTGCCGCCGGCGTCAGGCCCTGCGACTGCGTGCGCGACACCTTCTGCGCGGCCGCGAACCCGTCGACCGACTTCGACTTCTGCAGTTCGGCGAGCTTCGCCGCGCCGTCCTTCTTCGCGAGTTCCGCAGCCTGTTCGGCCACGACCTTCTGGCGCAAGACGTCCTTGATCGCGTCGAGCGCGGGCACGGCGGCCGGCTTGTAGTCGGTCACGCGCGCCGAGATCAGCGTGTTGTTGCCGACGTCGATCGCCTGCGTATTGTTCTGGCTCTTCACCGAGTCGTTGGCGAACACGGCGGCCAGGAACTTCGGATTGTTCAACGGGCTCGTCGGCGGCAGCTGCGGATTCGGCGTCGACGTGACGGTGGCCGTCTGGATCGTCAGCTTGTACTTGTCCGCGGCCGGCTGCAGCGTCTTCGCCTTTTCGTAGACGGTGGACGTGAAGCCTTCCGCGTTGTCCGTGAACGCCTTCGATGCGTACTGCTGCTTGAGATCGACTGCGATCTGGTCCTTCACGTCGGCGAACGGCTTGACGGCGGCCGGCTTCACTTCCGTCGCCTTCAGGATGTGGAAGCCGAGATCCGACTGCACGACACCGCTCACGTCGCCCTGCTTGAGTGCGAACGCGGCATCGTCGAACGCCTTGCCGCCCGCCGTCGAGCCACGCGTGATAAAGCCGAGGTCGCCGCCCTTCGCGGCAGACGGTGCGTCCTGCGAGCTCTTCTGCGCGATCTGCGCGAACTGGTCCGGATGCGCCTTCACGTCGGCCAGCAGCTGCTCGGCCTTCGTCTTCGCCGCAGCCTTGTCGGCCGCGCTTGCGTTGCCCGGCGCGGCGATGAAGATGTGGCTCACGCGCACCTGTGCTTCGGTGCGGAAGTGCGTCGGATTGTCGTCATAGAACTTCTTGATGTCCGCCTCGGTCGGCTGCGCGCCCGCGGCTGCTGCGGCGGGCGAATAGACGAGGTACTGGATCGTCGCGGTCTCCGGCGTCGCGAAGCTCTGCTTGTGCGCGTCATAGTACGCGGCGAGCTGCGCATCGGTCGGCTGGACCTTCGCGGCGAAGTCGCTGGTCTTCAGCACGAGCGCCTGCACTTCGCGCTGCTGCGCGGCGAGTTCGGACAGGCGTTGCGCAAGGCTCTTCGGTGTGAATGCAGTCGACACGATGCTGGCCGGGATCTGTTGCAGCGAGAGGCTGTAGCGCACGCGCTCCTGATACTGCTCGGGCGTCATCCCCTGGAACGACAGCAGTTGCGCATAGCGCTCGACATCGATCGAACCGTCGGGCTTCTTCAGCGACGCAATCATCGGGTCGCTCATCAGCGCGTCGCGCACGGCGTTGTCGGAGGCGGTCAGGTGCAGACGTTGGGTCTCGTCGGCCAGCACGCGTTGCTGGATCAGGCCGTCGAGCACCTGCTTGCGGTGCTCGGGCGTATCGAACATCTTGATGTCGAACTGCCCGCCGAGCGCCTGACGCGCCTGGTCGATCTGCTGACGGAACGCGCCGTCGAATTCGACCCGCGTGATCTTGTGCCCGTTGACTGCCGCGACGTTCGCGCTGTCGTCGAAGAAGCCGCGGAAGCCTTGGATCCCGACGAAACCCAGCCCCGGCAACACGATCAGGAGCAGGAGCGCCATCATCAGGCGCTGGTGATTACGGAAGAAATCGAGCATGCGTGACGGGAAAATTGGACAAAACGTCCGATATTACAACATACGGGGTGGGACGGGAGAAAAGCAGGCGTCGCTTGGGCGACTATGGCGCGGCAAACGGGCGCACAAAACAAAAATGCCCGCACTCGGCGGGCATTTTCGTTCGTTTGGCGGAGCGGACGGGACTCGCCTACATCCTGCAGGCGGCGGCTGCGCTTGCAAGCGCAGCCCTTCCGGCCCCGCCGGAAGCCGCGCAGGCAGCTTCCTCCACTCCGCAGTCACGCGCCCGGCAAGCGGGCGCAACGGACGATGCAAATGAAAAAGCCCGCACAAGGCGGGCTTCTTCATCTTCTGGCGGAGCGGACGGGACTCGAACCCGCGACCCCCGGCGTGACAGGCCGGTATTCTAACCGACTGAACTACCGCTCCTTGGTCTGGCTGAATCAGGAAACTGGTGGGTGCTGAGGGGTTCGAACCCCCGACCTACGCCTTGTAAGGGCGCCGCTCTACCAGCTGAGCTAAGCACCCGTTTCCGATTCGTTCTGGCTGCGATCTGCGTTTCGGCATCAACAACCAGCGAGCCCGCAAGTTTAATTCATCCCCGATCATTTTGCAAAGCCCTGACGCGAATTTTTTAAACGTTCGCGCACACGATTCGGCTGCGCATAAAAAAACCCGCGGCCATGCCGCGGGTTTCGTGAACAACCGTCAGGAACGACGATGTCCCGATGCTTAGTGCTTGACGAATTCCGTCGAGCCGGCATCCTTCGCCGCATCGGCGACCGGTGCCGCCGCCTTCGCCTCTTCTTCCGGCGGCAGCGGGGTCGGCGAACGCTCGAGCGCGAGTTCCAGCACCTTGTCGATCCAGCGGACCGGCACGATCTCGATCGCGTTCTTCACGTTGTCCGGAATCTCGGCGAGATCCTTCACGTTCTCTTCCGGGATCAGCACGAGCTTGATGCCACCGCGATGCGCGGCGAGCAGCTTCTCCTTCAGACCACCGATCGGCAGGACCTCACCACGCAGCGTGATTTCACCCGTCATCGCGACATCGGCACGCACGGGGATACCCGTCAGCACCGACACCAGCGCGGTCGTCATCGCACCGCCCGCGGACGGACCGTCCTTCGGCGTCGCGCCTTCCGGTACGTGGATGTGGATGTCCTGCTTCTCGAACGCTTCGTCCTTGATGCCGAGACGACGCGAGCGCGAGCGCACGACCGAACGTGCCGCCTCGACCGACTCCTTCATCACGTCGCCGAGCGAACCCGTACGGATCACGTTGCCCTTGCCCGGCATCACCGCGGCTTCGATCGTCAGCAGATCGCCACCGACTTCCGTCCACGCGAGGCCCGTCACCTGACCGACCTGGTTTTCCTTCGCCGCGAGGCCGAAGTCGTACTTGCGTACACCGAGGAACGTATCGAGGTTTTCGCCGTCGACCTTGATCGCGCCCGATGCCTTCTTCAGCAGCAGCATCTTCACGACCTTGCGGCAGATCTTCGACACTTCCCGCTCGAGCGAACGCACACCGGCTTCACGCGTGTAGTAGCGGATGATGTCGCGGATCGCCTGCTCGGTGACCTCGATCTCGCCTTCCTTCAGCCCGTTGTTCTTCTTCTGCTTCGGCAGCAGGTAACGCTGGGCGATGCTGACCTTCTCGTCTTCCGTGTAACCCGACAGGCGGATCACTTCCATCCGGTCGAGCAGCGGCGGCGGGATGTTCAGCGAGTTCGACGTCGCGACGAACATCACGTCCGACAGGTCGAAGTCGACTTCGATGTAGTGGTCGGCGAACGTGTGGTTCTGTTCCGGATCGAGCACTTCGAGCAGCGCCGACGACGGATCGCCGCGGAAATCCATGCCCATCTTGTCGACTTCGTCGAGCAGGAAGAGCGGATTGCGCACGCCGACCTTCGTGAGGCTCTGCAGGATCTTGCCCGGCATCGAACCGATGTACGTCCGGCGGTGGCCACGGATCTCGGCTTCATCACGCACGCCACCGAGCGCCATCCGGACGAACTTGCGGTTCGTCGCGCGGGCGATCGACTGGCCGAGCGAGGTCTTGCCGACGCCCGGAGGCCCGACGAGGCACAGGATCGGCGCCTTCACCTTGTCGACGCGCTGTTGGACCGCGAGATACTCGAGGATACGTTCCTTCACCTTCTCGAGGCCGAAGTGATCCTCGTCGAGCACCTGCTCGGCGTTCGACAGGTCGTTGTTGACCTTGCTCTTCTTGCGCCACGGCAGGCCGATCAGCGTGTCGATGTAATTGCGCACGACGGTGGCTTCCGCCGACATCGGCGACATCAGCTTCAGCTTCTTCAGCTCGGCGTCGGCCTTCTTCTTCGCTTCCTTCGGCATGCGCGCGGCATTGATGCGCTTCTCGAGTTCCTCGAGATCCGCACCCTCTTCGCCTTCGCCCAGTTCCTTCTGGATCGCCTTGACCTGTTCGTTCAGGTAGTACTCGCGCTGGCTCTTTTCCATCTGGCGCTTCACGCGCCCGCGGATGCGCTTTTCCACCTGCAGGATGTCGATCTCGGCTTCGAGCTGCGCGAGCAGATGCTCGAGGCGCTCGATGACCGGGAACATCTCGAGGATGTGCTGCTTCTGGTCGAGCTTCAGCGGCAGGCGCTCGGCGATCATGTCGGCGAGGCGGCCCGCTTCGTCGATGCCCGACAGCGACGTGAGGATCTCCGGCGGGATCTTCTTGTTCAGCTTCACGTACTGGTCGAACTGCGACACGATCGCGCGGCGCAGCGCTTCCGTTTCAGCGCTGTCGGCGTGATCGGGCTCGAGCGGCATCACTTCGCAGGAGAATTGCGTTTCCTGCTCTTCGATCGACAACGCCTTCGCGCGCTGCAGGCCCTCGACGAGCACCTTCACGGTGCCGTCCGGCAGCTTCAGCATCTGCAGGATGTTGGCGATACAACCGACCTCGTACATGTCCTTTTCGGTCGGTTCGTCCTTGGCCGCGGTTTTCTGGGCGACGAGCATGATGTGCTTGCCGCCTTCCATCGCTGCTTCGAGGGCCTTGATCGATTTCGGCCGGCCCACGAAGAGCGGAATCACCATGTGCGGGAAAACGACGACATCCCGCAGCGGCAGCAGCGGGAGCGTGATGCGTTCCGGCGGGAGAAGTTGGGTGCCTGACATTTCATTTCCCCATGAGTGGAATCAATTGTTCGGTAATTGAGGCCGCCACAACGAATTGCAAGCCTTCAAGTGCGGGAAATATTCGGTAAGAAAGTAACCACCGCGTGTCGAGTCAGAGTTACCCACAAGATAAACGAAAAAAAGCCGCCCACGGTCTCATGAACGGCCTTTTTCGCAGAACATCGTCGGCAAGCCGGTCAGTTCGAACCCGCCACCTTCGGCGTGTCCTCGTAGATCAGCAAAGGCTTGCCGTCGCCATCGATGACGTTCTCGTCGATGATGACCTTGCTGACCCCTTTCATCGTCGGCAGCTCGTACATCAC
Source organism: Burkholderia sp. AU38729 (assembly GCF_020419725.1). Lineage (NCBI taxonomy): Bacteria > Pseudomonadati > Pseudomonadota > Betaproteobacteria > Burkholderiales > Burkholderiaceae > Burkholderia > Burkholderia sp. AU38729. The sequence continues at coordinate 16,746 of NZ_JAIZQO010000009.1, forward strand.
GTCGAGCAATGCCTGTTCGATGATCGAACGCAAACCGCGCGCGCCGGTCTTGCGGCGGATCGCCTTGCGGGCGACTGCCTGCAGTGCGCCCGGCCGGATCTCCAGCTCGACGCGCTCCATCGCGAACAGCTTGTGATACTGCTTGACGAGCGCGTTCTTCGGCTCGACCAGGATCTTCATCAGCGCGGCTTCATCGAGCTTGCCGAGCGTCGCGACCACCGGCAGGCGGCCGATCAATTCGGGGATCAGACCGAATTTGATCAGGTCTTCCGGTTCCGTTTCGCGCAGCACTTCGCCCGCGTCGCGTTCCTGCTTGCTCTTGACCGTCGCGCCGAAGCCGATGCCGGTTTTCTCGGTACGGTCGGTGATCACCTTTTCGAGGCCGTCGAATGCACCGCCGCAAATGAACAGGATGTTGGTCGTGTCGACCTGGATGAAATCCTGGTTCGGGTGCTTGCGGCCCCCCTGCGGCGGCACCGACGCCATCGTGCCCTCGACGAGCTTCAGCAGCGCCTGCTGGACGCCCTCGCCCGACACGTCGCGCGTGATCGACGGGTTGTCCGACTTGCGGCTGATCTTGTCGATTTCGTCGATGTAGACGATCCCGCGCTGGGCCTTGTCGACCTCGTAGTTGCAGTTCTGCAACAGCTTCTGGATGATGTTCTCGACGTCCTCGCCGACGTAGCCGGCTTCGGTCAGCGTCGTCGCATCGGCGATCACGAACGGCACGTTGAGCAACCGCGCGAGCGTCTGCGCGAGCAGCGTCTTGCCGGAGCCCGTCGGGCCGATCAGCAGGATGTTGCTCTTCGACAGCTCGACGTCGTCCTTCTTGTCGAGATGCTTCAGGCGCTTGTAGTGGTTGTACACGGCCACCGCGAGGATTTTCTTCGCACGCTCCTGGCCGATCACGTACTGATCGAGGATGTCGCGAATTTCCTGCGGGCTCGGGAGATCCGACCGGGACAGGCTGGCCTCGACGCCGGCGGCAGCCGCCTCGTCGCGAATGATTTCGTTGCAGAGGTCGATGCATTCATCGCAGATGAACACCGACGGGCCCGCGATGAGTTTTTTCACCTCATGCTGGCTCTTTCCGCAAAACGAGCAATACAACAGCTTCTCGCTGTTCGAACCTTTTTTGTCCGCCATGAATGTAGAGCCTCCGGACAGGTAAATGACATGATACGCCGATTGCTCCGGACGCCGCGCCTAGGGCGCGACCGGAGCCGGCTGGATGCGCTTGCCGCAGATGCTCAGGGCACTCGGGACGTTTGACGGCGCCGCCCGAATCGGGGCGGCACCCCGTTTAAGCTCACGGGCGCTTCAACAGCACCTGATCGATCAGCCCGTACGCCTTCGCGTCCTCGCTCGACATGAAGTTATCACGGTCGGTGTCGCGCGCGATGCGCTCGACGTCCTGGCCCGTGTGCTGCGCGAGCAACTGGTTCAGCCGCTCCTTCAGGTAGAGGATTTCGCGTGCCTGGATCTCGATGTCGGATGCCTGGCCGCGTGCGCCGCCGAGCGGCTGGTGAATCATCACGCGCGAGTTCGGCAACGCGAAACGCTTGCCCTTCGCACCCGACGCGAGCAGGAACGCACCCATACTGGCCGCGAGGCCCATGCACAGCGTCGACACGTCCGGCTTGATGAACTGCATCGTGTCGTAGATCGCCATGCCGGCCGACACCGACCCGCCCGGGCTGTTGATGTACAGGCTGATGTCCTTGTCGGGATTCTCGCTCTCGAGGAACAGCAGCTGCGCGACCACGAGGTTGGCGGTCTGGTCGTTCACTTCGCCGACCATGAACACCAGGCGCTCCTTCAGGAGACGCGAGTAGATATCGTACGAACGCTCGCCGCGGCCGCTCGTTTCGACGACGATCGGCACCAGCCCCAGCGCTTGCGCCTCGAAACCCTGCGGCGCGTTCGAAGCAAGCATGTCCAGCAATTCAGCGCGAGTGATCATTCAATGAACCTTGTTCGAATGGAAAATTGAACGGAAGGAAGCCGCCCGCTCAATCGCCATATTAATGGCAACCGTGCGCTTGACGTAAAAACGGCGTGCGGGCCGTCGCTCCGACAGCCGGCACGCCGCTAGAGCAACACTTACGCTTGCGCCGATGCGCTCGCGAGTGCTTCGAAGCTCACTTCCTTGTCCGTCACCTTCGCCTTGCCCAGCACGAAATCGACGACGTTGCTTTCAACGACGAACGCTTCCATCTCGGCGAGGCGCTGCTGGTTCGAATAATACCAGCGGACCACTTCCTTCGGGTCTTCGTAGCTCTTCGCGAACTCGTCGACTTCCGCGCGGATCTGTTCCGGCTTCGCTTCGAGGCCGTTCGACTTCACGAGCTCGGCCAGCACGAGGCCCAGCTTCACGCGGCGTTCTGCCTGCTCGGTGAACATCTCGGCCGGGATCGGTGCGTCCTTCGCGTTCGGCACGCCGCGCTGCGCGAGGTCCTGGCGAGCCATTTCGACGAGACGTTGCTGGTCCTGCTCGATCAGCGCCTTCGGCACGTCGAGTTCGGAGATCTTCAGCAGCGCGTCCATCACCTGGTTCTTGACGATCGACTGCGTGCGACGCTTCGCTTCGCGCTCGAGGTTTTCCTTGATCTCGGCGCGCATCTTCGTGAGGTCGCCGTCTTCGATGCCGAGCGACTTCGCGAATTCCGCGTCGATTTCCGGCAGGTGCGGCCACTCGATCTTCTTCATCGTGACCGTGAACTGCGCCGTCTTGCCCGCGACGTCCTTGCCGTGGTAGTCCTCCGGGAACGCCAGGTCGAACGTGCGCGATTCGCCGACCTTCAGGCCCAGCGCCGCGGTTTCGAATTCCGGCAGCATGCGGCCTTCGCCGAGCACGAACGGGAAATCTTCAGCCGTGCCGCCCTGGAACGCGACGTCGTCGATCTTGCCGACGAAGTCGACCGTCACGCGGTCGCCGTTCTTCGCTGCGGTGTCCGCGCCGCCGTCGCCGTGCTCGCCGGCTTCGCCACGTGCGTGGAAGTGCACGCGCTGCTTGCGCAGGATGTCCAGCGTGCGGTCGATTTCGGCGTCGCCGATCGACGTCGTCGAGCGCTCGACTTCAGCCGTCGCCAGATCGCCGATCTTGACTTCCGGGTAGACCTCGAACGTCGCGTCGAACGCGTATGCACCTTCAGCCTGCTCCTGCTTCGGCTCGAAGCTCGGCTGGCCAGCGACGCGCAGGTTTTCCGCGCGGCTGATCGTGAAGAATTCCTGGCCGATCTTGTCGCTCAGCACTTCCGCCTCGACCTGGCCCGCGTACTGTTGCGCGACCATCTTCACCGGCACCTTGCCCGGGCGGAAACCCGGCATGCGCACGGTCTTCGCGAGTTTCTGGATACGGGCGTCGATTTCCTTCTGCACGGTGTCTTTCGGCAGGGAAATCGTCACGCGGCGTTCAAGCTTGCCGAGGTTCTCAACAACGTTAGCCATGGCTTCAATCGTCCTAAAATTATTCGAGCGAATCGGGTTTTCCTTGCCGTGCCTGCCTGCGGCGTGATGTGTGTCACATCCACTCGCCGCGCCGGAGCGCCACGCCATCCCTGCACGCGCCGGATGGCTAGCGCAAGCGGCTCGGAGCACGGCTTTGGCCGGAAGAATCGACTATTCTAGCAAACAATTTTCATCACACCGCCAGATCGGCGCGACGCGCATGCGTCCGCGCCGCGTCAACCGCCCTTTGCACGGCAATGTAAGCGGATCGCCGCTATGCCGAACGCCGTATCCACCACGGGCCCGCCATCCTGTAAGCTCCGATTGAGAGGTCGCCGCCGTCGCGGCCCCAATATTCGTCACACCAATCACGCCTTCCGGAGACACCATGCCGCAACACCCGTCCGCGCCTGTCGTCGTCATCGCGCCCGATTCGTTCAAAGGCTCGCTTTCCGCCGAGCAGGTCGCGGACGCGATCGCCACCGGCATCCGCCGGGCCCGGCCCGACGCCGTCGTGCGCTGCTGCCCGATGGCCGACGGCGGCGAAGGCACGCTCGACGCGATGCTGGCGGGCGGCGGCACGCGGCGCGCGCTGCGGGTGGCCGGCGCGTCGCTCGCGGCACGCGATGCGGCGGTCGGCGTTATCGATGCGCGCACCGCGATCGTCGAGACGGCCGAGATCGTCGGCATTACGGATCCGGTCGGCATGAGCGTACCGGTCGACGCACGCAGTACGCGCGGGATGGGCGAGGCGATCCGCACGCTGCTCGACGAAGGCGTGCGCCGCTTCTTCGTCGCGCTCGGCGGCAGCAGCACCAACGACGCGGGCGCCGGGCTGCTCGCGGGCCTCGGCCTGCAGTGCTTCGACGCGGCCGGCCAATCGGTCGAGCCCGTGCCGTCACGGCTCGCCGACATCGCGCGCATCGACGCGTCGGGGCTCGACCCGCGGCTGAAGGAAACGGAATTCGTCGGCATGTCCGACGTCGACAACCCGCTGACGGGCGCGCACGGCGCGACCGCCGTGTTCGGCCCGCAAAAAGGCGTGACGCCCGGGCAGGTCGCCACCCTCGACGCCGCCCTCGCCCGCTTCGCCGACCTGCTCGAAGCCGCGCTCGACCGTCGCAGCCGCGACCTGCCGGGCGCCGGCGCCGCGGGCGGCCTCGGTTTCGCGCTGCACATGCTCGGCGCGCAGTTCGAAGCGGGCGCCGAAGTGGTCGCGCGGCAGGTCGGGCTCGATACGGCGCTCGCGGGCGCCGACTGGCTGATCACCGGCGAAGGCCGCTCGGACGTGCAGACGCTGCACGGCAAGGCGCCGTTCATCGCATGCCGCCACGCGCAGGCCGCCGGCGTGCCCGCGTCGCTGCTGTCGGGCGCCGTTGACCCGGCCGCGCTGCCGCGCCTGTCCGAACATTTTTCCGGCTGCTTCTCGCCGGCTCCCGGGCCGATAACGCTCGACGTCGCGATCCGCGACGCGGCCAATCTGCTCGCGAACGAAGCGGAGCAATTGACACGCCTGAAGTACGGCGCACACTGACCGTTGACCCGAGCGCGCGATACAGGAACAATCGGGCCCGCCCTTTTTCTTCAGGATTCGACATGAAAGGCCGTCAAGCCGGGCTCGATCAGTTTCTGACCTATCGCCTCCATGCGCTCACGAAGCGCTCCGACCGCGGGATCGGCGAGGTGTACCGGCACAAGCTCGACATCTCGCTGCCCGAGGCGCGCGTGATCGCCGCCGTCGGCGCCTTCGGCCCGTTCTCGATCATGGATCTCGCACGCCACACCAATCTCGACAAGAGCCAGGCGAGCCGGGCAGCCGAGGCGCTGCTGCGCCAGGGGCTGCTCGAGCGCAGCGCAAGCGAGGAGGATGGCCGGATCGTGCTGATCGCGCTGACCGCCGACGGCCGCGCGCTGCATCGCAAGATCATGCCGATCGTGCGCAAGTGGAACGACGGCTTGCTTGCGTGCCTGTCCGACAGCGAACGCCAGACGTTCGAACGGCTGCTCGACAAGGTCGTCGCGCACGCGACTGAGCGCGACGACTGAACCGCGACACAAGCAAGGCGCCCGCAGGTTTGATCCGACGAATTCGACGGGCCGCCCCGGTCGCTTGACCCGCGACTTGGGCGGCCCGCTTTGCGTCATGCCGCGCTACGCGATGCAAACGGACCGCAGCGCCCGGCCTTGCCTGCGTCGAGCATGCAGCGGCCCCGCCCGCGCTACAACCCGCTGTTCGCCGCGCGCTGGCGCAGCAGCCCGAGCACCGCGTCGCAATACGGGGTCGGCACGCCGAGTTTGCGCCCGAGTTCGGGAAACACCCCGAGGATCGGCCCGATCTCGAGCGCGCGCCCCGCTTCGAAATCCTGCAGCATCGACGTCTTGAACGCGCCGAGCTTGCGCGTGACCGCGATCCGCTCGGGCCCGCTCATTCCCGTCGACAGACCGAGCCTCGCGCCGATCGCGGCCGCCTCTTCCATCATCCGCAGCGCGAGATCCTGCGTGAACGGATCGTCGAGCAACTGCTCGGCCGTCGACCCCGTCAGCGCGCTCAGCGGATTCATGTTCATGTTGCCCCACAGCTTCGTCCATATCTCGGTCCGGATCGCGGGCGTCGACTCGACGTCGAAACCGCCCGCGGCGAGCGCCGCGGCGAACCGGGCCGTGGCGACGTCAAGCCGCGGATCGGGCGCACCGACGATCAGCCGGTTGCCGCGCCCACGGCGCACGATGCCCGGCGCGTCGGTACTCGACGACAGGTGCACGACGCAACCGATCGCCTGCGCGGGCGGCAACGCCGCCGACACCGCGCCGGCCGGATCGACCGCATCGAGCGACACGCCGTCGAGCGCCCCTTCGAGCCCGTGCGTGAACCACCACGGCAGCCCGTTCATCGCCGCGACGATCACGGTGTCCGGCCCGACCAGCGGCGCAATTCGGGCGGCCAGCGCCGGCAGCACCTGAGCCTTCAGTGCGATCACCACGTAGTCCTGCACGCCGAGCGCGGCCGCATCGTCACTCGCTCGCACCGGAACCGACGATGTCTCGCCCGCCTCGTCGATCACACGCACGCCGTGCGCATTCAGCGCATCGAGCGTCGCGCCGTGCGCATACGCACTCACGGTCATGCCGGCCCGCGACAGCGCGGCCGCGAGCAACCCGCCGATCGCGCCGACCCCGACCACCGCCGCGCGCACCGACCCTGAATTCGTGTCGTTCATGATGGAATTCCGTCTCCTGGGAGCTGACGAGCATAACGCTCAATAGTTGCAGGCACAACCATTCTCGCGACCGCATGCGACATGCGGCGGTCGTGCGACTCAGCGCAATTCAGCGCGACTCGCCACCGGCTTCCACCGGCTCGCCGTCGGCTGCGCTGCCCGTTGCGCCGAGCACGCCGGCGATCTGGCTCTTGTCGTGCATGCCGAGCTTGCGGTACGCGCAACGCAGGTAGTGGCGCACGGTCGTCGGCGAAATCGCCATCTGTTGCGCGACTTCCTTGTGCGAGCGCCCTGCGCCGTAATAGCGGATCGCCGCGAGCTCGCGCGGGCTCAGCCGGTCGAGCAGCGAGCGCGGCCGCGCCTCGATCTGGAACAGGCCCGCAACCGGCACGCACTGAATTCGCAGCGCATCGCCGACGAACGGCTGACCCGGCTGGCGCCGCAAATGCGCGACGAGCGGCTCCGGCACGCGCGCACCGGCCCATGCCGGCCATTCGGTGCGCAGCACGTCGTCGAAACCGTGATCGGCATGGTGAAGCACGCCGAAGTTGTCGCACAGTGCACGCGCCGCCGGCGCGACCGTCTCGCCGCGTTCGCGCGTGAGCTGCGCCGCGCGATTGATCGTCAGCGCCGCCGCGAGATGCGGGATCACTTCCTCGAAGCGGTGTGCATCGTCGTCGCTGAACGGACGATTCAGGCCCTGGCGGTAGATCGACATGAACGTCGTCAGGCCGAACCGGCGATCGAGCGTGCACACGCACATCAGTTGCGCGAGCCCGTACTTTACGCACCAGTCGCGAAACCGCGCATCGAGCCCCGGCTCGACGACCGACAGCCGCACCGCATGGCCATGCGCGCCGCGCAACGTGCGGTGCGCGAGCGGGTCGCAATCGCGCACGCGCTTCCAGTCGCTGAAGAACGCATGCGGCAGACGGTACAGGAAGCTGTTGTGCATCACCGGGCCGGTCGGCACGTGGGTCGCGACGCCCGTCCATGCGGCGTCGAACGGGATGAGCGCCTGCAACAGCGAAAAGAAGCGGAATTCGAATTCGCCGATGCCGGACCGTGCGGCAACCGCGTACAGGTCGAGCAGCATCAGCCCGAGTTCGCGCTGCGATGCGTGGCCGCGCGTGACGCCGTCGAAATCGGCGCGCCGGGACGGCAGCGGCGGCCAGGCGAAGTCGTCGAGCACGATGGCGGCCGGCACGTCGCGCAGCGCATCGAGATCCTGCCCGATATCCGTCGTGATCCTCACCTTCCGCTCCCCTGCCCGATCGGGCTGCTGATGTGCGCAACGACACCGGCCGATTATAGCGATCGGCTTTTTTGACGGGCCACGGTGCCGGAACGGGCGCCAGCCCCATCCATTTGAACGGTGCACGGCACGTTGCTGCTCCGCAGCACGCCGCGCCACGGCTACTCGCCGCTTGCGTGCCGCGCACCACGGGTTTTCCACACCGTTCATCTGTACGACTGTTCGAAGGTTTTCCCGCTGCGGACACTGCGTCGCGACAACACCAACGACAAACCGATGCAGGACGGTATGGAGAACCCCACGTGACGAAACCCCGCTTCATCCGCACGGCCGCGGCCGTCGCGACGCTTGCCGCGTGCAGCGCTGCCGCGCACGCGCAGTCGAGTCTCACGCTGTACGGCGCGCTCGACGCCGGCGTGCAATACCTGACGCATGCCGACGGGCGCCACTCGGCCGTTCAACTGCGGAACTACGGCATCCTGCCTTCCCAGATCGGGCTGAAAGGTCACGAAGATCTCGGCGGCGGCTGGCGTGCGCTGTTCAAGCTCGAACAGGGCCTCAACCTCAACGACGGCACCGCGACCGTGCCCGGCTATGCCTTCTTCCGCGGTGCGTACGTCGGCATCGCGGGGCCCGTCGGCACCGTCACACTCGGCCGGCAGTTCAGCGTGCTGTTCGACAAGACGCTGTTCTACGACCCGCTCTGGTATGCGTCGTACAGCGGCCAGGGCGTCATCGTGCCGATGACCGCGAACTTCATCGACCACTCGGTCAAGTACCAGTCGCCGACGTTCGCCGGCTTCGACGTCGAGGCGCTTGCCGCGACATCCGGCGTCGCCGGCAATACGCGCGCCGGACGCGTGCTCGAACTCGGCGGCCAGTTCACGAGCAACGGCCTGTCGGTCAGCGCGGTACTGCATCAGGCACATGGCGAGGTTTCGGCGGCCGACGACACGTCGGCGCGCCGCCGCGAACTCGGCACGCTCGCCGCGCGCTATGCGTTCGCCACACTGCCGCTCACCGTCTATGCCGGCGTCGAGCGCCTGACCGGCGATCTCGACGCGGCACGCACGATCGTCTGGGGCGGTGCGCGCTACCAGATGTCGAGCGAGATCGGCCTGAACACGGGCGTCTACCACACCGACTCGCGCACGCCGGCAATCGGCCACCCGACGCTGTTCATCGCGAGCACCACGTACGCGCTGTCGAAACGCACCGTCGCGTACGTGAACCTCGGCTACGCACGCAACAGCGGCCGGAGTTCGCAGACCGTCTACGAATACGACCCGACGCCGCTCGCCGGCGCATCGCAGTTCGGCGCGATGGTCGGCATGTACCACCTGTTCTGATTCCCCACACGAGAACCCGCCATGAAAACCCTTTCACCGGATGCCGCACTCCCGTCCGACGGCCGCGCATCGACCTTCGCGCGCTCGACGCTCGTCGCGCTCGTCGTGTTCGCGGCCATCACGCCGCTGCTGCTGCTCGTGGCACCCGCCGTCGCGGGCCAGCTCGCGACGCAGCTCGGGCTGTCCGCGTCGCAGATCGGCACCTACTTCTTCGTCGAACTCGGCGCGTTCAGCCTCGCGACCGTGCCGTCGTACCTGTGGCTCGGCCGGGTCGACGCGCGCCGCGTCGCCGCATTCGCCGTCGCGCTGTTCGGCGCGGGCAACCTGCTGACCGCGCTGTGGATGCCGGGCTTCGTCGCGCTGCTCGCGCTGCGCGCCGTCACCGCGCTCGGCGGCGGCTCGCTGATGGTGCTCTGCATGACGAGCGCCGCGACGAGCGAGAACAGCGACCGCGTGTACGGCCTGTGGGTCGTCGGCCAGTTGATCGCGGGCGCGATCGGCCTGTTCGTGCTGCCGCATGTGTTCGCGGCGTTCGGGTTGCGCGCGCTGTATGTCGCCCTCGCCGCCCTCGCGCTGGTCGCGGCGCCGCTGTCGCGCGGCTTTCCGTCCACGCTGGGCACGCGAGCCACAGCCGCGCAGAACGCGCGCAACGCTGCGGCGCAGACACCGCAACGCTTCGTCGTGCTCGCGATCGGCGCGGTGCTGACGTTCTATCTCGCGATCGGCAGCGTGTGGACGTTCGCCAGCCGCGCCGCGACCGACGCCGGGCTCGATCCGCAGTCGACCGGCAACGTACTCGCGATCGCAAGCGTGATGGGCATCGTCGGTGCGGCGCTCGCGTCGTGCGCAGGCGGCCGGCTCGCACGGCGCGCGATGCTCGCGGCCGGTTACGCGCTGCTGGCGGCCTCGCTCGTCGCGCTCGCGGTCATGCGGCACGCCGGCGGCTATAGCGCGGCGATCTTCGCGTTCAAGTTCGCGTGGACGTTCGTCCTGCCGTTCATCCTCGCGACCGTCGCGCAGATCGACACGTCGGGCCGCCTCGTGGCCACGCTCAATTTCGTGATCGGCGCGGGGCTCGCGGCCGGCCCGCTGCTAGCCGGGCTGATGCTCGATGCCGGCGGCACGATGCGCGTGCTGTTCACGGCCGCGACGGCCGTCGCGATCGCGTCGTTCGCCGCGTTGCGCCACATCGATCGCCGCACGCGCCCTTCCATTTCCACCCAACCGTGACAGGTCACGCACATCCATGAATCGCACTGCCTTCTTCACCGACGAACGCACTTTCTGGCACACCGGCGGCACGCACGCGCTGTTCTTCCCGGTCGGCGGCTGGGTCCAGCCACCGTCGAGCGCGGGCTACGCGGAATCGCCCGATTCGAAACGCCGCTTCCTGTCGCTCGTGCAGGCCTCGGGCCTGGCCGCGCAGCTCGACCTGCGCGGCGCCGAGCCGGCCTCGACCGCCGACCTGCTGCGCATTCATCCCGCACACTATCTCGACGCGTTCCGCGCACTCAGCGACGCGAACGGCGGCGACCTCGGCGATCTCGCGCCGTTCGGCAAGGGCAGCTACGAGATCGCTGCGCTGTCGGCCGGACTCGCGATCGCGGCCGTCGATACGGTCCTCGGCGAACGTGCGGCAAACGCCTTCTCGCTGTCGCGGCCGCCCGGCCATCACTGCCTGCGCGACCGCCCGATGGGCTTCTGCCTGCTGGCGAACATCCCGATCGCGATCGAGGCCGCCCGCGCGAAACACGGCATCGAGCGCGTCGCGGTGATCGACTGGGACGTGCACCACGGCAACGGCACGCAGTCGATCTACTACGACGATCCGGACACGCTGACGATCTCGCTGCACCAGGATCGCTGCTTCCCGCCCGGCTACGGCGGCGCGGACGATTGCGGCGAAGGCGCGGGTATCGGTGCAAATCTGAACGTGCCGCTGCTCGCGGGCAGTGGCGACGATGCGTATCGCTACGCGTTCGAACGAATCGTGCTGCCGGCGCTGGAGCGTTTCCGGCCCGAGCTGATCATCGTCGCGAGCGGCCTCGACGCAAGCGCGGTCGATCCGCTCGCGCGCATGCAGTTGCATACCGACAGCTACCGGTTCATGACGCGGGCGGTGAAGGAGGCCGCGCAACGCCATTGCGGCGGGCGGCTCGTGATCGTGCACGAAGGCGGCTATTCGGAGGCGTACGTGCCGTTCTGCGGGCTCGCGATCGTCGAGGCACTGGCGGATGTTCGCACCGACGTCGCCGATCCGATGCTCGACCTCGCGATCGCGCAGCAGCCCGGCGCGCGGTTCGTTGCGTTCCAGCGCGAATTGCTCGACGAACTGGCTACGTCGTTCGGGTTGTAGCGCGCGCCGGCGGACCCGACGAAGGCCGGCCAGTGCCGGCCCTCTTGCGCGATCGGAGCGGATGGGGTTTCCTGTGCTTTTACCCCCTTCCGGCCCGAAGCCGCACTCTTCCGATGAAATCGTCCCCGCGCGATCACAATGACGATGCCAAGACGCGCCGCCAGCCTTCGAAGCTGGTCCTGAACATCGCCGCCGTGACGGTCGGCCTCATCACGTTCGCGATCGGCGCGGCGTGGGTGATCTATAGCTGGGTCGTCGATCGCGAAGCGCAATATTTCGCGATCCCGCTGGTGTTCTCGGTGCCGGTGATCGTGGCGGTCGCGATCCGGAGCTTCTGGGAATAGGTGCGCGTCAAATGACGCAGCGCCGCGGGTCGGGCGACGCGCGGCGCTGGGTGTCTGGCTTGTTTCAGATGAAGCGGGAATTCCCGCGGTTCGCTCGCGGGCCGGTCACAGGCCCGGGCGCGCACACGGATTGGGGGCTGCGCCCTGATATCCCCCTGCGACCGCGCCCAGCGCGGCGCCGGCCAGCGACGTGCCGACTGCTTTCAGCACGTTTTCCGTCGAGAACGTCTCGCCGCTCGACATCACGCGCCCCGAATACGCAGTGCACGCCGACGGCGACGACGATGCCCCCGTCTGCACGGGCTTGGCGCTCCACGCAATGTTCTCGGCAGGCGTATTGGCAAATGCCGGCGCGACCAGCATCAGCGCCAGTACGGAAATCGGAATGCGTACGTTTTTCATCGTTGGTCCTCGGCGTGATTGTGTTTCTTATAGGTGAAGCGAACACAATATTACACGCGGCACGAATATTCGCGCACCGCTTGCCCGGCTCGCGTACCGGGAGCAGCACCGACATCAACAAAAAAGCGCTGCGGTCAATCGACCGACAGCGCTTTTGGGTGAACGGCCCCTGATTGAGGCGCATTCGACTTCTGGTGCGTGAGGCCGGACTCGAACCGGCACACCCTTGCGGGCGTCAGGACCTAAACCTGGTGCGTCTACCAATTTCGCCACTCACGCGCATTTCTGTCGCCTGACCACGCGGCACGAAAGATGCATGACCACGCGCCCGGGACATCGAGCCGGTTGGTTTGTAACCGGCACGCCCGATCAGGCGAGCGCGAGATTCTACCCGATCCGCGCGGGCTTGTCTCGCCCCTGCCGGCACCCGTCGTGCAGCGGTGCTAGAATGCCGCGCTCGACGTTTCGGCACCGCGCCGCCGCGCGTCCCCCGAACCCCGCCCCCCCACACGATTCCGCCCGTGAACTTCGACGACTACTGTCAGCAAAAGGCCGCCCCTGCGGGCTCCAGCGTCTACTACGCGCTGCGCCAGGCACCGCGCGCCACGCAGCCGCGCCTGACCGCGCTGTTCGCGCTGCGCCGCGAACTCGAGGAAACCGTCAAGGAAACCAGCGACCCGACCGTCGGACACACGAAGCTCGCGTGGTGGCACAAGGAACTCGCGGCGCTGGCCGACGGGCAGCCGTCGCACCCGGTCACGAAGGCGCTCGCGCAGCATCATCCGGCGATCGCCGCCGAGGCCGATGCATTGCGCACGCTCGTCAACGGTTACGGGATGGATCTCGAACAGGCGCGCTACCTCGATCTGGCGAACCTGCAGCGCTATATCGCACAGGTCGGCGGCACCTTCGCGTCGCTGGTCGCGCGCGCAAGTTCGCCAAACCCGGCGGACCCGCAACCGTGGGCCGCGGATGCCGGCCGCGCGCTGATGCTCGCGCAGTTCGTGCAGGATCTCGGCAACGATGCACGCCACGGCCGCATCTATCTGCCGATCGACGAACTGCAGCGCTACAACGTGACCGCGGCCGATCTGCTGAACCGCCGCTACAGCCCGGCCTTCATCGAATTGCTGCAATTCCAGACGGCCCGCGCGCGCGAAGCACTCGTGGCCGCCGAAGCGGCGATCCCGGCATCCGAACGCCGCGCCCAGCGCACGCTGCGCGCGCAGATCGCACTGGCCGGCGCGCTGCTCGACGAAATCGCGCGCGACGGCTACCAGGTGCTGCATCAGCGCATCGCGCTGACGCCGATCCGCAAGCTGTGGATCGCGTGGCGCACCGCGCGCCGTCGCTGATCCTCACGCCTCACGCCTCACGCCTTCAACAACGGCAGCGTATCGAAGCGCTGCTGCAGCACGCGGGTGGCATCGAGCCCCCACCATGGCCCGAGCACGGTCGCGTAGAGCTGGCGGAAATCGACCGCGACCGGCAGGTTGCCGTTGCCGTCGAGCCGCCCGAGCGCCGGCGGCGCACCGTACAGCCCGCCGGCCACGCGGCCGCCCATCACGAAATGCGGCGCGGCCGTGCCGTGATCGGTACCGTTACTCTGGTTCTCGCGCACGCGCCGCCCGAATTCCGCATACGTCATTACGAGCGTCTGGTGCCAGCGCCCCAGTTCGATCAACGCGCCGCGCATCGCGCTCATCCCTTCCGCGAACTGCTTGAGCAGCGCGGCCTGCTGCCCCGGCTGGTTCTGGTGCGTATCGAAGCCGTTGAGCGTCAGGCGCAGCACCGCGACGCCATCCTGCGCGCCCGGCCCGGACGCTTCGCACGCGGCCAGCACCTGCATCGCGGTCTTGACCGACGTGCCGAACGCGCCGGCCGGAAAGGCAGTCTTGAATTCACGCATCCCACCACGCGGACGCAGCCGGTCGGCCGCCTTCACGATGTCGTTCTCGACGTCGATGATGTGGGCGAGCGCGGGGTTCTGTTCGCGCAGCGACGACGGCTCGGCAAGCCGGGCCGCACGAATGAACTGCGCGGGATTGACGAGCGCGATCGCACGCGCACCGTTCGAGAGCGGCCCCATCTCGGCACTGCCGAGCACGACGCCGTCGGCGGCGAAACCGGGCGGCACGGGCGCCTGCGCGAACGTGCGCGTCAGCCAGCCTTCGTGCAGATATTGATCCGAGCGCGATGCGGTATCCCAGATCTCGATCGAGCGGAAATGCGACAGGTTCGGCTGCGGATAGCCGACGCCCTGCACGACCGCGACCTGCCCGTCGCGCCACAGCGGCATCAACGGCGCGAGCGACGGATGCAGGCCCGTGTGCGCGTCGAGTTGCAGCACCTGCTCGCGCTTGATGCCGATGCTGCGGCGGAACTGGTAATACAGCGGGTCCGCATACGGCACCACCGTGTTGAGGCCGTCGTTACCGCCCTTCAGCTCGACGAGGATCAGCACGTTCGTGTACCCGGCCGCCGATGGGCGCCCCGCCTGCGCCACGGAAGCCGCCATCGCAGGCGCCTGCCACATCGACACGCCGGCCGCGGCCGCGGCGCCCGTCAGCGTCAGAAAATCACGTCGGTTCATCGCGCATCCTTTGGTTCACCGTCCGACACGTTTGCCGCACCGGCTCCCCGCTTCATCGTCGTTCGAATCATTTCAGTTGATAGGCCGGATCCATCAGCAGCGCCTCGAGATACGCGCTGCCGGTCGAATCCGTGTCGATCGCCGCGACCGGCGACAGTTGCAGCACCGCATGTTGCAGTTGAAGCTCGGTCGACAAACCGGCGATCGCCTGCGGCCGCGCGCGATATTGCGCCAGCCAGCGTTCGAGGTCGAATCGCAGGCCGGCGCGCGCGGGCTTGGCAGGTGTTGCGTGCATGCCGGCAGCGGATGCCGTCTCGACCACCGGCATCGCATGCGCGCGGGCACTCGGCGGCGGCACCATCGCATGCGCCGGCGGGTGCATGCCGGCCGTCTCCGTCGCGCGGAACAGTTGCTCGACGAACTGCTTGCGCGCGAGCAGCGTGGTGCTGTTGATCCACAGCGCGCCGCCCGGCCAGCCCTTCACGTTCGGCGGATAGAACAGGTTCTGCCCGAGCGTGCGCACGGTGTTCGCGAGCATCTGCGGATCGCCGTATGACACGTCGAACAGCCGCACCGACCCGACGACGAACTCCACGGGCGACTTGACGAGCACGCCGCGATTGCGAGGATCCCAGAAGGCGTCGGTCGACCACAGCGCGGCGAGCGTCGCGCGAATGTCGTAGCCGCTCGAACGAAACCGTTCGGCCACCGCATCGAGCGCGCCCGGATCGGGCGTATCCGACACGAACTCGCGCCACAGCTTGGCGGCGATGAAACGCGCGGTACCGGGCCGCTTCAGCAGGATGTCGAGAAAGCCGTCGCCATCGAACGGCCCGGTTTCGCCGAGGATCGTCTTGTCGCCGGCGTCGTGCAGATCCGGCCGAACCTCGAAGCGATACGTATCGGGATCGACCGTCCAGCCCGTCATCGCACGCGCGGCTTCGGTCACGTCGTATTGCGTGTAATGCCCTTCGCCGAGCGTGAACAGCTCCATCACCTCGCGCGCGAAATTTTCGTTCGGGCGCCCCTTGCGATTGCTCGCGCCGTCGAGGTACTGCAGCATCGCCGGATCCTTCGCGACCGCATGCAGCAGCACGCCGAAGTTGCCGAGCGCCTCGCGGCGAAACAGCGCGTTCTGCACCGCCATCGTCTGCGGGTAAGGCACCTTGTCCTGCCCCGACGTGAAGTGCCCGTGCCAGAACAGCGTCATGCGTTCGGTGAGCGGCGACGGCGTGACGATCATCTCGTTGACCCACGCCGCGCGCAGCGCATCGTACCGAACGTTGCGCTCGCGCTGCTCGTCGCGCCGCATGTCGGGCGTCAGCGCCTGGCGCTGCGCGCGCGTCGGCGGCAACTCGGCGATCCAGTCGGGCCAGGTCGTGACGGGATCGCGGCGAACGTTGCCGAGCGTGTCGGCCACGACTTGCGCGCGCGTCATGCCGACGACGCGCGCGACATCGGCGGGCGCGGGAGAAAAACCGGTACGACTCAGGAAAAACAATGCATCGTCGGCATCGAGCGGCGACTGCATGGCGGGCGACGGCGCCGGTGCGGCAGCGTTCGCTTTCATCGTCATGGACTCCCGGAGCGCACCGGCGGTGCGGATGCCGGTACAACGGCAATCGGCAGGCGAAAGTTGACGGAAAAATTGCTACGAAACTTTTCCGCGCGGTGAATTCCGCGCAGGGAGAAAGACGGCGTGTCAGCGCTTGTACAGCTCGCGAACGGCGTCCTCGATGTGCTGGCGCAAAAGGTGGCGTTCCTCGGGCGTCATGTGCCCGTCGCGGCGGCGCTGTTCGAGATCGGGAGGCACGGCGGAACGAACCGTCATCTCGGCGGTACGATCGGACTGCGGCGCTTTGCCGCGCGGCAGCTTGCGCGACGATGCGCCCTGCTCGGGGCGCTGCGCATACGCGAAGTTCGACGCATACGGACCGGCGAGCGCGATCGTCAGCATCAGTGCAATCCGGGCAGATCGCATGACCGTCCTCGCTTCTTTGGTCGATTTGTTCCCTTCGTCACGCGGCAACCGGCTACCTCTGGTACTTGAAAAACCCTGCGGAATTCGGGTGTGCAAAGATGAATGATGGAGTGCAGGGGAGTATCTACCGAATTTCGGCTTCGAGTAAAGGAATCTCTATAGCCTGCCTTTACTCGGCGCGACACTACGGGTAAATTTTGTAACCGACTGTAACGCACGAAAATTCACGGCCGTGCGTCAATTCCCATTCGCGATAAGATGCCGATCATGGAAACGAAAAACCCCTCCAAGATTCTCGTCGTCGACGACGACCCGCGCCTGCGCGATCTGCTGCGCCGCTATCTCGGCGAGCAGGGTTTCAATGTCTACGTCGCGGAAAACGCGACTGCAATGAACAAGCTCTGGGTACGCGAGCGTTTCGACCTGCTCGTGCTCGACCTGATGCTCCCGGGCGAAGACGGCCTGTCGATCTGCCGCCGCCTGCGCGGCAGCAACGACCGCACGCCGATCATCATGCTCACCGCGAAGGGCGAGGATGTGGATCGCATCGTCGGCCTCGAGATGGGCGCCGACGATTACCTGCCGAAGCCGTTCAACCCGCGCGAACTCGTGGCGCGCATTCATGCGGTGCTGCGCCGCCAGGCGCCGGCCGAACTGCCGGGCGCGCCGTCGGAAACCACCGAGGTGTTCGAGTTCGGCGAGTTCTCGCTGAATCTCGCCACGCGCACGCTGACGAAGTCCGGCCAGGAAATTCCGCTCACCACCGGCGAATTCTCGGTGCTGAAGGTGTTCGCGCGTCATCCGCGCCAGCCGCTGTCGCGCGAAAAGCTGATGGAGCTCGCACGCGGCCGTGAATACGAAGTGTTCGACCGCAGCCTCGACGTGCAGATCTCGCGCCTGCGCAAGCTGATCGAACCGGATCCGGGCAGCCCGCGCTTCATCCAGACCGTCTGGGGCCTCGGCTACGTGTTCATCCCGGACGGCGCCGCCTGATCTTTTTCCTTTCCGGTTTCGCCCGCCCACGGCCCGTCCCATGCGTATCGACCGGCGCCTCCTGCAGCTCGCGTTCGGCGGGCTGTTCTGGCGCACCTTCCTGCTGATCGCGCTGCTGATCTCGGTCAGTCTCGCCGCGTGGTTCCAGAGCTTTCGCGTGATCGAGCGCGAGCCGCGTGCGCAGCGCGTGGCTCTCCAGCTCGTCGCGATCGTGAAGCTCACGCGCACCGCCCTGCTCTATTCCGATCCCGATTTGCGGCGCGCGCTGCTGCAGGACCTCGAGAGCAACGAGGGCGTGCGCGTTTACCCGCGCGAGAAGACCGACAAGTTCAAGCTGCAGCCCGACGAATCGCTGAACCGCCTGATCGAACACGACATCCGCAGCCGCCTCGGCGACGATACCGTGATCGCCCAGTCGGTCAACGACATTCCCGGCGTGTGGATCAGCTTCAAGATCGACGACGACGATTACTGGGTCGCGCTCGACCGCGACCAGCTCGACAACGTCACGGGCCTGCAGTGGGCCGGCTGGGGGCTGTTCGCGCTCGCGTTGTCGCTGTTCGGCTCCGCGTTCATCACCAGTCTGGTGAACCGGCCGTTCTCGCGGCTCGCGCTCGCCGCGCGGCAGATCGGCTCGGGCCAGACACCCGAGCTGCTGCCCGAGCGCGGAATGGGCGTCGCGGCCGAGACCAATCGCAGCTTCAACCAGATGGTGCGCGACCTCGAACAGCTCGAGGCCGACCGCGCGCTGATGCTCGCGGGCATCTCGCACGACCTGCGCACCCCGCTCGCGCGGCTGCGGCTCGAAACCGAAATGAGCCCGTCCGACCAGGCGACCAAGGACGCGATGGTCGACGACATCGAGCAGATGGATCGCATCATCGCGGCCTTCATCGACTACGCTCGCCCGTCGCAACGCAAGCCGGAGCCGGTCGATCTGTCGTCGATCGCGCAGGAAGTCGCCGCCCGCGTGTCGGGCGAGGATGGCGTCGAGATCCGCACGCGGCTCGCACCGAGCGCGGTGATCGAAGCCGACGAGACCGACATGCGTCGCGTGATCGGCAACCTCGTCGAGAACGCGCGCAAGTACGGCCAGAGCAAGCAGGACGGCGTGTCGCGCATCACGCTCGAGACACGCGTGTCGCACGCGCGCGTCGAGCTGTCGGTGAGCGACGAAGGCCCCGGCATCCCCGAGGATCAGCTGCCGCTCGTGATGCGGCCGTTCTACCGCGTGGACACCGCCCGCACCAAGGCGGACGGCACGGGCCTCGGGATGGCGATCGTGTTGCGCCTCGTCGGCCGCTATCGCGGCGCGCTGCGGCTGCGCAACCGCAACCCGGAGGCGGGCCTCGAAGTCACGCTCGAATTCCCCGGCGCCGGCAAGGCGCGTGCGACTGCGTGACGCGCTCGCGCACGCTTCTTGCGCTGCACACTATCGATCCGGTTGAAAAAAGCTATGAGGTTCGTTAGTCAAAATCTATTGAAGCGCCTAACTAATAGTGTTATAGTTTTGCCCATGCTGTCACATCATCGTTGCAGCACCGAGGTAGCTTGACTCAGTCTTCTTCCCAACTCATACAGGAGTATCCGCATGAAAACCGTGGGCGATAAACTCGAAGCTTTCACCGTCGTAGCCGCGAAGCCGGGCTTCAATAATCACGAGGAAAACGGCCAGTCGGCGTTCGAGACCGTCACCGAAGCGTCGTTCCCGGGCAAGTGGAAGATCATCTACTTCTATCCGAAGGATTTCACGTTCGTGTGCCCGACGGAAATCGTCGAATTCGCGAAGCTCACGAAGCAGTTCGAAGAGCGCGATGCCATCCTGCTGGGCGGCAGCTCGGACAACGAATTCGTCAAGCTCGCATGGCGCCGTGAGCACAAGGACCTCGACAAGCTGAACCACTACTCGTTCGGCGACGTCAAGGGCGAGCTGATCGACCAGCTCGGCGTGCGCGACAAGGAAGCCGGCGTGGCCCTGCGTGCAACGTTCATCGTCGATCCGGACAACACGATCCAGCACGTTTCGGTGAACAACCTGAACGTCGGCCGCAGCCCGGAAGAAGTCCTGCGGATTCTGGACGGCCTGCAAACGGACGAACTGTGCCCGTGCAACCGTGCAGTCGGCGGCGCAACGCTGTAAGCGCATCGATGCACGAAGCCCGCGGCGCACGTCCTGCCTGCGGGCTTTTTTAACGGCCAACCCATAGGAGATATCAATGGAATTCATCGATTCGATTAAGGCGCGTATTCCCGACTACGCGAAGGACATCCGCCTGAACCTCGACGGCACGATCTCGCGCTCGTCGCTCGAAGGCACCGACGCGGTGGGCGTCGCGCTGGCGGCGGCCATCGCGGCGAAGAGCACGGTGCTCATCAAGACGATCCGCGAAGCCGGCGTCCTGTCGCCCGAAGAAACGAACGCCGTGCTGACGGCGGCCGCGCTGATGGGGATGAACAACACCTGGTATCCGTATGTCGAGATGGCCGACGATGCCGACCTGAAGACGCAACGCGCCGAGCTGCGGATGGGCGCGTATGCGACGCACGGCGGCGTCGACAAGCGCAAGTTCGAGATGTACGCGCTCGCCGCGTCGATCGTCGGCAAGTGCCACTTCTGCGTGAAGTCCCACTATGCGCTGCTGAAGAACGAGCAAGGGATGACCGTCACGCAGCTGCGCGACGTCGGCCGTATCGCGTCGGTGATCAACGCCGCCGCGCAAGTGATCGCCGCAGAAGGCGAATAAGCGGTTGTACCACCCGGCCGGCAACCGCGCCGGCCCGGTCGCCGCTCCAAACGAAAATGCCACGCACCCGCGTGGCATTTTTCATTTCCACAGCGCGGCGCGGCGGGCGAACCGCGCGCCGCAGCCCGGCGTCAGCCGCCCTGCTTCACCAGGAGCGCGGCGGCCTGCGCCTCGATCCCTTCGCCACGGCCGAGATAGCCGAGCTTCTCGTTGGTCTTCGCCTTCACGTTCACGCGCTCGAGCGGCAGCCCGAGATCGGCCGCGATGTTCGCGCGCATCCCGTCGATATGCGGCGCCAGCTTCGGCGCCTGCGCGATCACGGTGCTGTCGACGTTCTGGATCGTGAAACCGGCTGCCTTGACGCGTGCGGCGCACTCGCGCAACAGCACGCGGCTGTCGGCGCCCTTGAACGCCGCGTCCGTGTCGGAGAAGTGGCGGCCGATGTCGCCGAGCGCCGCCGCGCCGAACAGCGCGTCGGTGATCGCGTGCAGCAGCACGTCCGCGTCCGAGTGGCCGAGCAGGCCGCGTTCGTACGGAATCGTCACGCCGCCGATGATGAGGGGGCGCCCCTCGACGAGCTGGTGCACGTCGTAGCCTTGTCCGATTCTGAAATCCATGCGTATTCCGATTGTGAGGGGGTGAAAGTCAGGAAGCGTTCGTGGAGCGCGCGAGGATCGCTTCCGCGAGCGCGAAATCTTCCGGGTACGTGACCTTGAAATTGCGCAGGCTGCCCTGCACGACGCGCGGCGTATGGCCGGCCCATTCGATCGCGCTCGCCTCGTCGGTCAGGTCGTGCCCTTCGCGCTGCGCGCGCAGGATCGCCTCGCGCAGCATGCCGATGCGGAACATCTGCGGCGTCTGCGCCTGCCACAGCGCGTCGCGCGACTCGGTGCGCGCGATCGCGTCGCCGCCGGCCGGCACGCGCTTGAGCGTATCGGCCACCGGCAGCGCGACGATGCCGCCGACCGGATCGTCCTTCAGCGTCGCAACGAGCGTGCGAATCAGCTCTGGCGTGATGCCCGGGCGCGCGGCGTCGTGCACCAGTACCCAGTCGTGGTCGGTCGCGCCGAATTCGGCCAGTTCGAGCAGCCCGTTCAGCACCGACGCCTGGCGCGAGCCGCCGCCGCAGCGGCGCACCGCGAAGCGCAGGCCCGCGAAGCGGCGCGCGTCGAAGTGGGAATCGTCGGGCGCGAGGACGACGAGCGTCTGCGCGAATTCGCTGCACGCGTCGAACGCGGCAAGCGTGTAATGCAGCAGCGCGCGGCCGGCCAGCGTGCGGTATTGCTTCGGCACGGCCGAGCCGGAACGGCTGCCGGTGCCGGCACAGGGGATCAGGGCGAAAAGTCGGGGAGTCACGAAGGGAAACGCCGGAAAGATGAAATCGAGAAGCGGATTTTATAATAGGTCTTTCGTCTCGACCGGCGCACCGCGATGCGCCCGTGCACGCCACCCCTGTCGTCCCTATGCCAGATAACGCTTCCACCCCGTCCGCCTCGCCCGTTGCCCGCGTCAAGCCCGGCCAGCGCTTCGCCTTCGACGGCGCGCATGGTTCCGCCGACGCGCTCGCCATCGCCCGTTATCTCGCCGACAACCGCCAGGACGTGCCGCTCCTCGCGGTGATCTGCGCGAACGCGGTCGACGCGCAGCGGCTCTCGCAGGAAATCCGCTATTTCTCGCCCGACGCGCGCGTACGCCTGCTGCCGGACTGGGAAACGCTGCCGTACGACACGTTCTCGCCGCACCAGGACCTTGTATCCGAGCGGCTGGCCACGCTGCACGACCTCGGCGAGGGCCGCTGCGACATCCTGCTCGTGCCCGCGACCACCGCGCTGTACCGGATGCCGCCCGCGTCGTTCATGGCCGCGTACACGTTCGCATTCGCGCAGGGCGAGCGCCTCGACGAGGCGAAGCTGAAGGCGCAGCTCACACTGGCCGGCTACGAGCACGTGAGCCAGGTCGTGCGGCCCGGCGAATACTGCGTGCGTGGCTCGCTGATCGACCTGTACCCGATGGGCTCGCCGCTGCCGTACCGGATCGACCTGTTCGACGACCAGGTCGACTCGATCCGCGCGTTCGATCCCGACACGCAGCGCAGCCTGTATCCGGTGCGCGACGTGCGCCTCCTGCCCGGCCGCGAGTTTCCGTTCGACGAAGCCGCGCGCACGGCCTTCCGCAGCCGCTGGCGCGAAACCTTCGAAGGCGACCCGAGCCGCGCGCCGATCTACAAGGACATCGGCAACGGCGTGCCGTCGGCCGGCATCGAGTACTACCTGCCGCTGTTCTTCGACGAAACCGCCACGCTGTTCCACTACCTGCCGCAGGATGCGCACCTCGTGTTCACCGGCGATCTCGAGGCGTCGATCCGCCGCTTCACGGCCGATACGAAGCAGCGTCACGCGTTCCTCGCGCACGATCGCGAGCGGCCGATTCTCGAACCGCAGCGCCTGTTCCTGTCCGACGAGGATTTCTTCGCGTTCGCGAAGCCGTTCGCCCGCGTCGTGCTGCCCGCGCAGCCGGCCGGCGGCTGGGCGACCGCGCTGCCCGAGCTCACCGTCGACCGCCATGCCGACGATCCGCTCGCATCGCTGCGCACGTTTGTCGAATCGTCGGGCAAGCGCGTGCTGCTGACCGTCGAATCGGCCGGCCGCCGCGAGACGATCCTGCAACTGCTCGCCGAACACCATCTGCGCCCCGCGTCGAACGACCACTTCGCCGGCTGGCTCGAGAGCGACGCACGCTTCGCGCTCGGCGTCGCGCCGCTCTCGAACGGCTTCGCGGTGCCGGGCGAAGGCTACGCGGTCGTCACCGAAACCGAGCTGTACGGCGCGCTCGGCCGCCGCGCGGGCCGCCGCCGGCAGGAACAGGCGAGCAACGTCGACGCGATGGTGCGCGACCTGTCGGAGCTGAAAGTCGGCGACCCGGTCGTCCACGCGCAGCACGGCATCGGCCGCTACATG
Organism: Burkholderia sp. AU38729; assembly: GCF_020419725.1. Taxonomy (NCBI): domain Bacteria; kingdom Pseudomonadati; phylum Pseudomonadota; class Betaproteobacteria; order Burkholderiales; family Burkholderiaceae; genus Burkholderia; species Burkholderia sp. AU38729. The sequence goes on from NZ_JAIZQO010000009.1 coordinate 40,388, forward strand.
GGCCTCGTGTCGATGGATCTCGGCGAAGGCGAAACCGAATTCCTGCATCTCGAATATTCGGGCGACAGCAAGCTCTACGTGCCCGTCGCGCAATTGCACGTGATTTCGCGCTACAGCGGCGCCGATCCCGACAGCGCGCCGCTGCACGCGCTCGGCTCCGGCCAGTGGGAGCGCGCGAAGCGCAAGGCCGCGCAGCAGATCCGCGATACCGCAGCCGAGCTGCTGAACCTCTACGCGCGCCGCGCGGCCCGCGAAGGCCATGCGTTCTCGCTCGATCCGCGCGACTACGTGAAGTTCGCCGAAAGCTTCGGCTTCGAGGAAACGCCCGACCAGGCGGCCGCCATTGCCGCCGTGATCGGCGACATGACGAGCGGCAAGCCGATGGACCGCCTCGTGTGCGGCGACGTCGGCTTCGGCAAGACCGAGGTGGCGCTGCGCGCCGCGTTCATCGCGGTGCTGGGCGGCAAGCAGGTCGCGCTGCTGTCGCCGACCACGCTGCTCGCCGAGCAGCACACGCAGACCTTCGCCGACCGCTTCGCGGACTGGCCGGTGCGGATCGTCGAGCTGTCGCGCTTCAAGACCACGAAGGAAGTCAACGCCGCGATCGCGCAGATCAACGAAGGCAGCGTCGACATCGTGATCGGCACGCACAAGCTGCTGTCGTCGGACGTGCAGTTCAAGCGCCTCGGCCTCGTGATCATCGACGAGGAACACCGCTTCGGCGTGCGCCAGAAGGAAGCGCTGAAAGCGCTGCGCGCGGAAGTCGACGTGCTGACGCTCACCGCGACGCCGATCCCGCGCACGCTCGGGATGGCGCTCGAAGGGCTGCGCGATTTCTCGGTCATCGCCACCGCGCCGCAGAAGCGGCTCGCGATCAAGACCTTCGTGCGCCGCGAGGAGGAAAGCGTGATCCGCGAGGCGATGCTGCGCGAACTGAAGCGCGGCGGCCAGGTGTACTTCCTGCACAACGAGGTCGAGACGATCGAGAACCGCAAGGCGATGCTCGAGGCGCTCGTGCCCGAAGCACGCATCGTGATCGCGCACGGCCAGATGCACGAACGCGAACTCGAACGGGTGATGCGCGATTTCGTCGCGCAGCGTGCGAACGTGCTGCTGTGCACGACCATCATCGAGACCGGCATCGACGTGCCGAGCGCGAACACGATCATCATGCATCGCGCGGACAAGTTCGGCCTCGCGCAGCTTCACCAGCTGCGTGGCCGCGTCGGCCGCTCGCACCACCAGGCGTATGCGTACCTGCTGGTCCACGATCCGCAGGCGCTGACCAAGCAGGCGCAGCGCCGGCTGGAAGCGATCCAGCAGATGGAGGAACTCGGCTCGGGCTTCTATCTCGCGATGCACGACCTCGAGATCCGCGGCACCGGCGAAGTGCTCGGCGACAAGCAGTCCGGCGAAATCCACGAGATCGGCTTCCAGCTCTATACGGACATGCTGAACGACGCGGTGAAGGCGCTGAAGAACGGCAAGGAGCCCGACCTCACCGCCCCGCTCGCCGCGACGACGGAAATCAACCTGCATGCGCCGGCGATCCTGCCGGCCGACTACTGCGCGGACGTGCAGGAGCGGCTGTCGCTGTACAAGCGTCTCGCGAACTGCGAGCACGGCGACGCGATCGACGGCATCCAGGAAGAGCTGATCGACCGCTTCGGCAAGCTGCCGCCGCAGGCGCACGCGCTCGTCGAGACGCACCGGCTGCGGATCGCCGCGAAGCCGCTCGGCATCGTGAAGATCGATGCGAGCGAGGTGGCGATCGGGCTGCAGTTCGAGCCGAATCCGCCGATCGATCCGATGCGGATCATCGAGATGGTGCAGAAGCACCGGCACATCAAGCTCGCGGGCCAGGACAAGCTGCGCATCGAGACGCGCTCGCCCGATCTCGCGATCCGCGTGTCGACGATCAAGGAAACGCTGCGCGCGCTCGGACCCAAGCAGGGAGCAGCTGCAGCGGTGCGCTGATGCGCTGACGGCAGATGCAGCGTTGCTGCACCGCACTGCGCTCGATGCGGGCGGGCCGTCGCGTTTTTGAGTATGATTTTCCCATTCATCAGACGGAGTTTTGCCATGTCCACTCTCGACGCGACAGCGCCGTCCGCCGCACCCCAGGGCGACGCGTCGCTCGTCAGCCTGCCCTGGATCAAGCAACTGGTGTCGATGGACACGACGAGCCGCGTGCCGAACCTCGGCCTGATCGAAACGGTGCGTGATGCGCTCGCCGCGAAAGGCATCGCATCGACGATCACGCACGATCCGCGTGAAGGCTGGGCGAACCTGTTCGCCACCGTGCCCGCACACGACGGCTCGACGAACGGCGGCATCGTGCTGTCCGGGCATACCGACGTCGTGCCGGTCGACGGCCAGCAATGGGACAGCAACCCGTTCACGCCGGAAATCCGCGACGGCCGCCTGTACGGCCGCGGCACCTGCGACATGAAGGGCTTCATCGGCGCCGCGCTCGCGCTGCTGCCCGAGATGCAGGCGACGAAGCTCGCGAAGCCGATCCATTTCGCACTGTCCTATGACGAGGAAATCGGCTGCGCCGGCGCGCCGCTGATGATTGCGGATCTGGTCAAGCGCGGCGTGCAGCCGTCCGGCTGCATCGTCGGCGAGCCGACCAGCATGCGGCCGATCATCGCGCACAAGGGCATCAACGCGTACCGCTGCTGCGTGCGCGGCCACGCGGCGCATTCGTCGCTGACGCCGAAAGGGCTGAACGCGATCGAGTACGCGGCACGCCTCATCTGCCATATCCGCGACATCGCCGAGCACTTTCGCGCCGAAGGCCCGTTCGACGAACTGTACGACGTGCCGTTCACGACCGCGCAGACGAGCACGATCCAGGGCGGCAACGCGATCAACACTGTGCCGGCCGAATGCCGGTTCGACTTCGAGTTCCGCAACCTGCCGACGCTCGATCCCGAGCAGATCTTCACGCGCATCGAAGCGTATGCACGGGAAACACTGCTGCCGCAGATGCTGCGCGAGCATCCGAATGCCGCGATCGAATTCTCGAAGATCGCCGCGGCGCCCGGCCTCGACGCCACCGAACAGGCCGCGATCACGCAGCTCGTGCGCGCGCTGACGGCCGACCAGGACAAGCGCAAGGTCGCGTACGGCACTGAAGCCGGTTTGTTCGAACGCGCGGGCATCCCGAGCGTCGTGTGCGGGCCCGGCAACATCGAGCAGGCGCACAAGCCGAACGAATATGTCGAGCTCGCGCAGCTCGCCGGCTGCGAACAGTTCCTGCGCAAGTTCATCCGCAGCATGTCGGTCGACGCGCACTGACTGCCCCCCGCCACGCCAGCCCGCGTGTGCGGGCCGGCCCACTTCGCCACCCGCCACGTCATGTCGACTGAACAACAGGGCACTGCCCATACGACGATCGACGGCGAGCCGATCCCGACGCTCGACGAAATCGCCGCGCAGCATTTCGCGCTGTCGCCGTGGGTCGCGCGCACGCCCGTGTTCGAACGCGCCGACCTGCCATCGCTTGAAGGCACGCACGTCAACTTCAAGTTCGAGCTGCTGCAGGTCAGCGGCAGCTTCAAGGCGCGCGGCGCATTCACGCACCTGCTCGCGCTCGACGAGGCGCGCAGGAACGCCGGCGTCACGTGCGTGTCGGCCGGCAATCACGCGGCGGCCGTCGCGTACGCGGCGATGCGGCTCGGCAGCAGCGCCAAGGTCGTGATGTTCCATACCGCCAGCCCGTCGCGCATCGCGCAGTGCAAGCAGTACCGCGCGGAAGTCGTGCTGGCCGGCAGCGCATCGCAGGCATTCGATCTGGTCCGGCGGATCGAGGCCGAGGAAGGCCGCTTCTTCATCCATCCGTTCAACGGCTATCACACGATCCTCGGCACCGCGACGCTCGGCTACGAATGGGCGACCCAGACGCCCGACCTCGACGCGGTGATCGTGCCGATCGGCGGCGGCGGGCTCGCGGCCGGCATGGCGACCGCGCTGCGGCTCGCGAATCCGCGTGTGCACGTGTACGGCGTCGAGCCGGAAGGCGCCGATGCGATGAGCCGCAGCTTCGCGGCGAATCACACGATCAAGATGAGCGCGATGCAGACGATCGCCGATTCGCTGATGGCGCCGCATACCGAGGAATACAGCTACCAGCTGTGCCGGCGCCACGTCGACCGCATCGTCACCGTGTCCGACGACGCGCTGCGGGCCGCGATGCTGTTCCTGTTCTCGCAACTGAAACTGTCGGTCGAACCGGCGTGCGCGGCCGCGCTGGCCGCCCTGCTCGGCCCGCTGCGCGAAACGCTGCAGGGCAAGCGCGTCGGCGTGCTGCTGTCGGGCACCAATACCGACCCGGCCACGCTCGGCATGCATCTCGCGCACGCGACACTGCAGACTGACCCCACATCGGGCACGCGCGGACGAACCTAGGGTTATCCCCAGATTATGTTGACAGCCCTGTTGATAACCCGCCGGACAAGCACGCAAGTGGTTGAGCGCGCAGCGTTTTGCGCGCGCGGAGGTCGATCGTCACGAAATGGGCAGATGCGGCCGCTGGCCGCATGCGCCATGGCGATCGCCCTGCTCGCCGGTTGCGCGGCACCGCCGTCGCCCGTCGTCGACGCACCGCCGGCCTGCACGCAGCCCGGCGAAAACCGCATGCTGCAGGCCGACCTGCTGTTCGGGCGCGACATCACGGGGCGCGGCCCCGTCACCGATCCGGAGCGCGCGGCATTCCTCGCCGACACGGTCACGCCACGGTTCCCCGACGGCCTCACCTACTGGGACACACACGGCCAGTGGCGCGACCAGACAAGCGGCCGGATCACGCGCGAAGACAGCTTCGTGATCCGTATCATCGCCGACGATACGCCCGAGACACGTGCGCGGCTCGCCGCGATCCGGCAAGCGTACATGCAGCGATTTCACCAGCAATCGGTCGGCATGACGGTCGTGCCGGCCTGCGCATCGTTCTGATTCACGCGTCTCCGTTTGCCGGCCGTTCGCACAAAAAAAACGGGCGCCCGAAGGCGCCCGTCGCATGCCGGACCGAAGCGTGCCGCTTACTTGTTCTCGAACATGTCCATGATCTGCTGCTTCTCCTGCGGCGTGACGGGCGGCGGTGCAAGCCCCGCCGCGCCAGCCGAGCCGAGCGCATCGTTCGCGCTGATCGAATTCTCGGCCGGGTTGATGTCGACGTTCGCGACGAAGCCGTTGCCCGGCGTGCGATCGGCGTAGTACAGCTCGCCGTCGATCGACGTCAGGCCGTCCGGCATCGGCATCTGCTGCTCGGGCACGCCGTTCAGCGCGGTGCGCATGTAGTTCACCCAGATCGGCAACGCGAGCTGCGCGCCGAACTCACGACTGCCGAGGCTCTTCGGCTGGTCGAAGCCCATCCACGCGACCGCGACGAGCGATTGCTGGTAGCCGGCGAACCAGCCGTCCTTCGCGTCGTTCGTCGTACCCGTCTTGCCCTGCAGGTCGCTGCGGCCCAGTGCGTTGGTGCCCGCGCCCGTGCCGGCCGTCGCGACCGAATGCAGCAGGCTGTTCATCACGTACGCATTGCGGCCTTCGATCGTACGCGGCGCCGTGCTGCCCGCGAGTACCGGCTGCGACTTCTGCAGCGCCTGGCCGCGTGCGTCGTCGACCTCGGCGATCAGGTACGGATCGACCTTGTAGCCGCCGTTCGCGAACACCGCATAGCCGGTCGCGAGCTGCAGCGGCGTCACAAGGCCCGCGCCGAGCGCCATCGGCAGGTAAGGCGGCGTCTTCGCGGGATCGAAGCCGAAGCGCTGCGTCACGTACTGCTGCGCATACTGCGTGCCGATCGATGCGAGGATCCGGATCGACACGAGGTTCTTCGAACGCTGCAGGCCGGTGCGCATCGTCATCGGGCCGTCCGGCTGGTCGTCGTCCTTCGGCTCCCAGGCGGTGCCGCCCGGGACGCTCGGCGGGAAGTACAGCGGCGCGTCGTTGATCATCGTCGCCGGCCCGAGCCCCTTGTCGAGCGACGCCGAGTAGATGAACGGCTTGAACGACGAGCCCGGCTGCCGCCAGGCCTGCGTCACGTGGTTGAACTTGCTCTTGTTGAAGTCGAAGCCGCCGACGAGCGAGCGGATCGCGCCATCCTGCGGCGCGATCGCGACGAGCGCGCCTTCGACCTGCGGCAGCTGCACGACCTGCCAACCCGTCTTGCCGTCCTTCAGCACGCGCACGACCGAGCCCGGCTTGATGCGCAGCGTGTCGTTCGCGCGGGGGCTGAGCGCGCCCGCGACGAAGCGCAGCCCGGCCGGGCCGATCGTCGTGGTCGCGCCGCCGACGAACTGCACCTCGACCGCGTTCGGCGATGCCGACAGCACGACCGCCGACTGCAGGTCGCCGTTGTCCGGGTGATCGGCGAGCGCGTCGTCGATCGCCTCGTCGCGGTCGTCGCCGGCCGCGGGCAGCTTGATCGACGCTTCCGGCCCGCGATAGCCGTGGCGGCGCTCGTAGTCGAGAATGCCGCGACGCACGGCCTGGTACGCGGCTTCCTGGTCGGACGAGTTGATCGTCGTCGTGACGGTCAGCCCACGCGTATAGGTTTCGTCCTTGTACTGCTGGTACATCATCTGCCGCACCATCTCGGCGACGTACTCGCCGTGCACCGCGTACTGGTTGCCCGGCGTGCGCACGTGGATCTCTTCCTTCACGGCCGCGTCGTACTGCGGCTGCGTGATGTAGCCGACCTCGAGCATGCGCTTCAGGATGTATTCCTGGCGCACCTTCGCGCGCTTCGGATTGACGACCGGGTTATACGCGGACGGCGCCTTCGGCAGCCCCGCGAGCATCGCCGCTTCCGCGAGCGTGATGTCCTTCAGGTCCTTGCCGAAATACACGCGCGCGGCGGCCGCGAAGCCGTACGAGCGCTGGCCGAGATAAATCTGGTTCATGTACAGCTCGAGAATCTGGTCCTTCGTCAGGGCCTTCTCGATCTTGTACGCGAGCAGCATTTCGTAGATCTTGCGCGTGTAGGTCTTCTCGCTCGACAGGAAGAAGTTGCGCGCGACCTGCATCGTGATCGTGCTCGCGCCCTGGCGCGCGCCGCCGTGCATCAGGTCGGCGACACCCGCGCGCAGGATGCCGACGAAGTCGACGCCGCCGTGTTCGTAGAAGCGGTAGTCCTCGATCGCGAGCACCGCCTTCTTCATCACGTCCGGAATGTCCTGGAAGCGCACGAGGCTGCGGCGCTCCTCGCCGAATTCGCCGATCAGCACGTGGTCGGCCGTGAACACGCGCAGCGGCACCTTGGGCTGATAGTTGGTCAGCGCATCGAGCGACGGCAGTTGCGGCGCCATCACGACCAGCGCGTAGCCGACGATCAGCGCGCCGACGATCGCCAGCGTCGCGATGAGGCCGGCGAACCACAGCATGACGCGCGAGCCGAACGAGCGGCCGCGCCCTCCGCCGCCGCTGCGCTGGGTGCGGCGGTCGTCGTCGCGATCGTCGTCATTGGGGTAATAGGCTCCGGACGGCGAACGGCGCAGCGTGTAGTGGGGTTCGTTCCTGTCGGAAGAAGAAGGCGGTCGTTTGATAATTGGCATGTCGGAATGGCGGGCGGTCGTGGCGCCCTCGGACGCATGCGGAAATGCAGGCGAATGAATCAGAGCGGATACAGCGTGATGCGGCTGTCACGTCGACAGACCCCGCCGCGCGGCGATCCGTTCCCGCGACGTGACAGCGCATTTTAATGAAATCGACCGGGTGCCTTCGCGATTTTTTGTAAAAATTCCCGCAATGCCGTGATTTAAGGAACGTATTGTCGGCATCCTCTGCCTATCATGGACACGCGATATCGCGCGCGCGCACCGGCTTTCTTTCAATTGCGAAAGGTTCGACATCCTGATGCGCAAGCCGCTTGAACTCGCGCGTTTAAGCCGTATTTAAGTGAACCGGTGGTGTAATATCCGCCGGCTCATGCGGGTCGGAACCGGCTCGCAACGGGCACTGCCGCTCTCACGCGGCGCCTTTCAACCACGGAGGATTTCATGTCGCTTTTCGACTCTGTTTCGCGCACGATCAAAGGCCTGCTGAACGATGCGGCCGATTCGGTACAGGATCCGTCGCGCGACGCACGGCAGATCGTGCGGGAGCTCGACGACAGCATCGGCCGTGCCGAGAATTCGCTGATCGAGATCGAGGCACAGGTCGCGACCCAGCGCAGCAAGCGCGATGCGGCCGACGACAAGGTGAAGAAGTACGAGGACGGCGCGAAGCGCGCGCTGCAGTCCGGTGACGAAGCGCTCGCCCGCGAGGCCCTCGCCGCACAGTCGAACGCGGAAGCCGAGCGTGACGCGCTCGCAGCCGAATTGACGACGCTCGAGCCGTCGGTCGACAAGCTGAAGGGGCAGATCGCCGACATGCGTCAGCGCCGCAACGACCTGAATGCACGCTCGAACATCCTGCAGGCCAAGCAGGAAATCGCGCAGGCGAAGGACGTCGCGGCCAGCGCCCTGGGCGGCATCGGCGGCAAGAACCTGTCCGAGGACTTCCAGAAGCTCGAGGACAAGGTCGCGCTGCAGAACGCCCGCTCGGACGCGCGCCTGAATTCGGCCGACACGTCGAGCGGCAAGGGGCTCGACGACAAGCTCGCCGCGCTGAACAAGGGCCCGTCGGTCGAGGATCGCCTCGCCGCGCTGAAGAAGCAGCTCGACACGCCCGCGCAGTAACGGCCACTGCGGGCCACCGCGCCGCCGCCCGCCCCGGGCGCGGCGCGAACCGATCGTCAGGAGACGGGCGCCTGCGCCCGGTTCGACCATGAAGAAATCTCTCGCCGCACTCGGCCTCTCGCTGATGGTGCTGTCGTCCGCCGCGTTTGCGGTCCCGTCGCTCCAGCAGGTCGAGCAATCGATCGCGCAACGCAACTGGCAGCAAGCCGACACGCAGCTGTCGCAAGTCATCGACGCCCATCCGAACAACGCGCATGCGCGCTACCTGTACGCACAGGTGCTGGACCGTGAGGGCCGCGCGTCCGACGCACTCGAGCAGCTGCAGCGCGCGAAGACGCTCGATCCGCAACTCAAGTTCACCGACGCATCGCGCTTCGCGCAGACCGAGTCGCGCATCCGCGCCGACGCCGCGCGCGTGAGCGGCAACGTGCCTTCGGCCACGCAGGCCGGGACGCTGCAGCCGGGGCTCGCGCCCGCTGTCGCGCCGGCGGAAAAACACGGCCCGTCGACCGGCATGTGGATCGTCCTCGGGCTGATCGTCGCGGTGATCGCGCTGGTGCTGCGCTGGACGCTGAGGCGCGCACGCACGGCCGACGACAGCCGCGCCGACGACGAACGCCGCACGCAGCTCAAGCGCGCCACCGACGTGCTGAACGACATCCGCCCGCTGAAACTCGACGCGAAGCTGTCGGCGGCGCCCGGCGCCGCGGCGCTCACGGGCGAACTCGAGGCGATCGAGACCGATGCGCGCACGCTCGTCGAAACGCTGTCGAACGGCAAGAACCCGGTGCCGCCGTATCGCGTCGATGAACTCGAACAGCGTCATGCAAGCGTGAAGGCACGCGTCGAAGGCCGTCCCGACCCGGCCGCGCAACCCGCGGCACCGGCGAACGGCAGCGGCTCGGTGTATGCGCAGGAAGCCGACCGCATGACGGGCGCGCAAGGCCAGCCGTATCCTCAGCAGCCCTACCCGCAACAGCAACCGCCGGTGGTGATCCAGCAAGGCGGCGGCGGGTTCGGCGGCGGCATGGGCGGGTTGCTGACCGGCGTATTGCTCGGCGAGGCGATGTCCGGCGGTCGCGAGCGCGTGGTCGAACGCGACGTGATCGTCGACGGCGAGCGCCGCCGGCAGGAGAACGACCCGGGCTTCGACCTCGGCCGCGGCGACAGTTCGAACTGGAGCGACGGCAACGGCAGCGGCGGCGGCATGGATCTCGGCAGCAACGACGACGGCTGGACCGACGACAACACCTGAAGCTACGCAGCGCGTCGACGCCCCCGCGACGCGCTGCATTGCACGCCCCGCTCCCCTGCAGGGCCGGCCGCGCCGACGCGCGGATTTGTCAATCATTTCAAGATGGACTACCGGCAATGGGGAGCGTTCGCTATCATGCGGCCATCGGCGTGCCACCGACCCTCATTCGACGCTCTGCATCCCTGCGCGTCGCGGCACGCCTCCCCTCGCCCCAAACAGGAGAAAGCCGCTCATGAGCATCATCAAGGAATTCAAGGAGTTCGCCGTCAAGGGCAACGTCATGGATCTCGCCGTCGGCGTGATCATCGGCGGCGCATTCTCGAAGATCGTCGACTCGGTCGTGAAAGACCTCATCATGCCGGTCATCGGCGTGCTGACCGGCGGCCTGGATTTCTCGAACAAGTTCGTTCTGCTCGGCACCATCCCCCCGACGTTCAAGGGTAATCCCGATTCGTTCAAGGACCTGCAGGCCGCGGGTGTCGCCGCGTTCGGCTATGGCTCGTTCATCACGGTGGCGATCAATTTCGTCATCCTCGCGTTCATCATTTTCCTGATGGTGAAATTCATCAACAAGCTGCGCAAGCCGGAAGACGCCGCACCGGCCGCGACGCCGGAAGATACGGTGCTGCTGCGCGAGATCCGCGATTCGCTGAAGCAGCGCTGATCACCAAGCGCTCCGCCAGCCAGGCCCGCCCCGCGCGGGCCTTTTTATTGCGCGCGCGATGCACCGCCGCGTGCGGCCTATCTCACTTTTTTGTGACGGGCGAATGCACGCGCGGGGAAAGCAGGTCTATGATGGAGACTAAACGACAGTACGGGCGCCAAGACGCTGGCTGTGTCGATCATGGCGAGCAGGTCGACGGGAGACATTGATCGTCGTACTGCACGAAGGCAGCATTTTCGTGTGCTATAAAGGATCGACATGCGGCGTACATAGCCGGGAGTGGGTCGCATGAAAGTGCCGCATTTCTTGCAATTGTTTTTGAGGCGAGTGTTTATGTCCTTCCCGAAAAAACGTCGGCGTGCCCAGCAGGATGGCCAGGAGTCATTCCTCGCGGTATTGCGCCACTCGAAACCGTTTGCCCAGCTCGACACCAAGATTGCCCGCGCCCGCGCGCAGGACGAACCCGTCCTGTACGCACATGTGCTGCCCGGTCTCGACGTGCTCCTGTGCAGCGTACGCGGCGCCCAGCCGCCCTATCCCGCCATCGCCGAGTTGCGCAAGCGCTGCATCGAATCGATCGCCAACGCGCTCGAGCAGCCGCTGGACGGCCTCGAGAACGGCGGATACTGGTATGAAGCAAACGGCTTCGGCTTCCTCGTGTTCGCGAGCCGTGCGCGTGCGCGCATCCTGCCCGAGTTTGGTGCAGGCACGAAAGCGAGCCTGCGCGGCGGGCTCGGTCGCCAGAACGCCGGCGACACGACACCACGCTCCCTCGGCTGATCACCCTGCCATTCGATGGGCCGGCTCCGGGCGGCCCATCTGTCATTCACGCGCCCCGCTTGCCCGTCACGACACCTGCTGACGCCCGTTGCCGGGTCGCACGATGTCGATGAATGCGGCGAAATCGGCACCGGCGAGCCCTTGCGCGGCGCCGAGCCGCAACACCTGCTGCACGGTGGCCGATACGGGCATCACGGCGCCCGTGTCGCGCGCCGCGTCGGCGATCGCATCGACGTCCTTCTGGAACGTGCCGAGCGCGCCGATCGGCGCATGACCGCCCGACGTCATGCGCGGCACGAACGTCTGCAGCAGCACCGAATCGGCCCAGCCGCCGGCCAGCGCTTCGGCGAGCCGCGCGGCATCGATGCCGCTCGCCTGCGCCAGACCGACGGCCTCGGCGATCGCGGTCACCGTCGCGGTGACGATCGCCTGGTTGCACAGCTTCGCCGTCTGTCCCGCGCCCGCGTCGCCCATGTGCGTGATCCGCGACGCGTAGGTATCGATCAGCGGCCGCACCGCGTCGAGATCGGCCGCGCGGCCGCCGGCCATCACCGCGAGCGTGCCGGCCTGCGCGCCGGGCACGCCGCCCGACACCGGCGCATCGACCCAGCCGACGCCGAGCGCCGCTGCACGCGCCGCGTAGTCACGCGTGGCGGCGGGCGCAATGCTCGAATGATCGACGATACGCTGCAGGCGACGCGTACGCGCATCGCCGGACAGCAGGCCGTGCTCGCCGAACACGACATCGCCCACCGCGCGGCCGTCGAGCACGCACACGAATACCGTCTCGACGCGCTCCGCCAGTTCACGCGGCGTGCCGACCACCTGCGCGCCGTCCTCCACGAGCGCCTCGGCCTTGTCGCGCGAGCGATTCCACACGTTGACCCGATGCCCTGCCGCCAGCAAGTGCCGAATCATCGGCGCGCCCATCAATCCCGGTCCGCAAAATCCGACTTCCACGATGCTCCTCGTCTCCGATATGGGTTGAACTTGCTGCCCATCATACCTATCACTCAAGAAGCCGGGCACGCGCGGCGCCGCTTCGGGACCACGGTTTGCGCCGGCCATCCATACCGACATCCCAGGGAGCGCATCATGAGCGACCACGTGTACAAGATGATCGAGCTGACCGGCTCGTCGAAGCAATCGAGCGACGACGCCATCCGCAACGCGATCTCGAAAGCCGGCAAGACGCTGCACAACCTGCACTGGTTCGAGGTGACCGAAACGCGCGGGCACATCGAAGGCGATCAGGTCGTGCACTGGCAGGTCACGCTGAAGGTCGGCATGCGCATCGACGACTGACGCGCCCCCTGCATCACACGCCGCGCCGCTGACCGGATTCGTGCAACGCGCTTCCGCGCGGCGCCGCGCGCTTCACTTCGCCCCCGTTCGGGCCCCTTGTCGCGGCCCGGCCGGCGGGTACCTGCGGGTATCCATCTCTTGACGCTGATTTTCGTTCATATTAAAAACAATATACCCACCCCACCCCTCGATCAGCCCAGCCATATAAACCGGAGATAACATGAGTCAGCAACGCGAGGCGATCGACACGTACCTCTTGCGCGTCTTGCACACCTTGTTGATGGAGCGCAGCGTCACGCGCGCGGCCGTCAAACTGAACCAGTCGCAACCGGCGATCAGCGCCGCGCTGCGGCGCCTGCGCGACATCACCGGCGATCCGCTGCTGGTGCGCGGCAAATCCGGCATGGTGCCGACCGAATACGGGCTGCGCCTGCTCGAGCCCGTGCAGAACGCGCTGCGTGAAATCGAGCGCATCAAGTTCCAGCAGCACAATTTCGACCCGGCCACGTCGATCCGCTGCTACCGGATCGGCTGCCCCGACTACCTGAACGTGCTGTTCGTGCCGACCGTGGTCGAGCGCTTCCGCCAGGCCGCACCGAACGCGACGCTCGAGTTCCATTCGCTCGGCCCCGCGTTCGACTACGAGCTCGCGCTGGAAGACGGCAAGCTCGACATCGTCGTCGGCAACTGGCCCGAGCCGCCCGAGCAGCTGCACCTGTCGAACCTGTTCGTCGACGAAATCGTCTGCCTGATGAGCAATACGCACCCGTTCGCGAAGCGCGGCGGGCTCACGCTCGACCAGTACCTGAACGCCCCGCATCTCGCGCCGACGCCATACTCGGTCGGCCAGCGCGGCGCGATCGACGTGCACCTCGCGCGCGAACGGCTCAAGCGCCACGTGGTCGTCACGCTGCCGTACTTCAACCTCGCACCGTACGTGCTCGTGAAGTCCGACCTGATCTTCACGACGACGCGACTGTTCGCCGATCACTACGCGAAGTTCCTGCCGCTGTCGGTCGTGCCGGCGCCGCTCGACTTCCCGCCGATGCAGTACTACCAGCTGTGGCACGAGCGCTGCCATTACTCCGACGAAGTGCGCTGGCTGCGCAGCCTCGTCGCCGAAGCCACCCGCACGCTGATCGAAGCGTAACGGCGCGCACCGCCCGCGCCGTTTCGGCGCGGCGACAGCCGGCGGCCTGCCCCGGCGGCAACACCGCCGCCGGATGGCGCCTCAGCCTTCCTTCAGCGCGATGCCTCCACCAGTGCCTGCGCGAGCGCGTTGTGACGCGCGATGACGGGCGGCAGGTCGAGCGTCGCCAGACGTCCTTCCCTTACCACCACCTTCCCGTTCACAACCGTGTACGCCGTCTGCGACGGCGCGCAGAACACGAGCGCCGCGACCGGATCGTGCAGCGCGCCCGCGAACAGCGGCTGGCGCAGGTCGAATGCGGCGAAGTCCGCGGCCATGCCAGGCTTCAGCGCACCGATGTCGTCGCGGTTCAGCACCTTCGCGCCGCCGAGCGTCGCGATCTCGAGCGCTTCACGCGCAGTCATCGCATCGGGCCCGAAGCCAACCCGCTGCAACAGCAGCGCCTGCCGCACTTCCGCAACCATCTGCGCGCCGTCGTTCGATGCCGAGCCGTCGACACCGAGGCCGACCGGCACGCCTGCGAGACGCATCTTCTTCACCGGCGCGATACCCGACGCGAGCCGCATGTTCGAGCATGGACAGTGCGCGACGCCCGTGCCGGTGCGCGCGAACAGGCTGATACCCGCATCGTCGAGCTGCACGCAGTGCGCATGCCACACGTCGTGGCCGACCCAGCCGAGATCTTCCGCATATTCCGCCGGCGTCATCCCGAATTTCTCGCGGCTGTACGCGATGTCGTTGACGTTCTCCGCGAGATGCGTGTGCAGCGACACGCCGTATTCGCGCGCGAGCACGGCCGCGTCGCGCATCAGGTCGCGGCTCACCGAGAACGGCGAGCACGGCGCGACGACCACGCGCAGCATCGCGTAACGGCCTTCGTCGTGATAGGTCTCGATCAGGCGCTGCGTGTCGCGCAGGATGTCGGGCTCGCGCTCGACGACCGAATCGGGCGGCAGCCCGCCGTCGCGCTGGCCGACGCTCATCGCACCGCGGCTCGCATGAAAACGCATGCCGATCCGCTGCGCGGCGCCGATGCTGTCGTCGAGGCGGCTGCCGTTCGGGTAGATGTACAGATGATCGCTCGAGGTCGTGCAGCCCGACTGCAGCAGTTCGGCCATCGCGGTGAGCGTCGAGACCTCGATCATCTCGGGCGTCAGGTGCGCCCAGATCCGGTACAGGTTCGTGAGCCAGCCGAACAGCTCGGCGTTCTGCGCCGCAGGCACCGCGCGCGTCAGGCTCTGGTACATGTGGTGGTGCGTGTTCACGAGCCCCGGGATCACGAGGTGGCCGCGCAGGTCGAGCACTTCGTCGGCCGTCTCGGGCAGCTCGGCGGTCGGGCCGACCGCGACGATCCGGTTGTCTTCGATGTAGAGCCCCGCATCGCGCAGCTCGCGACGCGTGTCGTCCATGGTCACGAGCACGTCGGCGTGCTTGACCAGCAGGGTTGTCGGGCGGGATGAGGAGGGGTTCGGCGCGCGTGCGCCAGCGTGCTGCTCGAGGTTCATGCGTTCTCCGCGTCGGTCTGCCCCCAGGGGCGGATCCTGGGGACGGTCACACAGCCGTTCGAACGCTGAATCGCGGCACGCTCCGGTGCCTGCGTCCGTTCGAACGCCCTGGCCCGGTTACCCGGCGTGCTCGCCGTCTTCGGGGTACGCGCGGGCCACAAGGCCGACGCGCACGCCGGGAGGATCGCCCAAGCGCGCGCCGCACACAATGCTCGATCCGGAATACCGCGTTTCACGGATTCGATATGGTACGCCGCGCAGCGCCCCGCCGGCGGCCCGAAATGCCCGCCGGAAGCCCGCCGGAAGCCGCCTCCGGCGTGCCGTCGACAGCCGCTCATGCGCGGCGCATTATCTTTGATATCGCGCCCGTATTTGCGTGGGGAACCTTTTTACAATGCCTGCACGGCGCTCGCTTCAATCTCGCCGACGGGTATGTAGCCACGTGACGTGGAGCCTCGATCCGCCGCACAGTCATGGATCGAGTCGCCGCCGAACCTCGCATTCACACAAGGACACAACGAATGGGAAAGCTCACTACCCACGTACTCGATACGGCGCACGGCCGTCCCGGCGCTGCAATCAAGGTGGACCTCTACGCGCTGGACGGCGAATCGCGCCGCGCGATCAAGTCCGTGCTGACCAATAGCGACGGCCGCTGCGACGCCCCCCTGCTCGAAGGCGCCGCGCTCGCCGCCGGCGAATACGAACTCGTGTTCCATGCCGGCGACTACTTCGCGTCGCTCGGCGTGAAGGTGCCCGAACCCCGTTTCGTCGATCGCGTCGTGCTCCGCTTCGGCATCGCCGACACCGGCTCGCACTACCACGTGCCGCTGCTCGTGTCGCCGTGGTCGTACAGCACCTATCGCGGCAGCTGACATTCGAATCAGCACCCGCATCAAACAAACGATTTGAGTCTGGAGGAGTTTCATGGAAGGCTTCATCACCGACTGGCTGAACCTCGCGCTGCGATGGCTGCACGTCATCGTCGCCATTGCGTGGATCGGCGAGTCGTTCTATTTCGTCGCGCTCGACAACAGCCTGAAACCGCCGACCGACCCGAACCAGCGCAAGCGCGGTGTGTTCGGCGAGCTGTGGCACGTCCACGGCGGCGGCTTCTACAACATGCAGAAGTACACGGTCGCCCCGCCGGAAATGCCGGATGACCTGCACTGGTCGAAATGGCCGTCGTACACGACCTGGCTGTCGGGCTTCTCGCTGTTCTTCGTGCTGTACCTGCTCGCACCGAACACGTACCTGATCGACAAGAGCGTGCTCGACATGGGCCCGGTGGTCGCCGTCGCGTCCGCACTCGGCTTCCTCGCGGCCGGATGGATCGTCTACGACTCGCTGTGCCGCATCCTCGGCACCAACGACCGCGTGCTCGGCATCTGCGTCGGCATCTACGTGGTCGCCGCCGCGTACCTCGCGTGCCACATCTTCGCGGGTCGTGCCGCCTACCTGATCGTCGGCGCGATGCTCGCGACGATCATGTCGGCGAACGTGTTCTTCGTGATCATCCCCGGCCAGCGCAAGATGGTCGACAAGATGCTCAAGGGCGAAGAGCCGAACCCGATCTACGGCAAGCGCGGCAAGCAGCGCTCGGTGCACAACACGTACTTCACGCTGCCGGTCGTGTTCGCGATGCTGTCGAACCACTATGCGATGACGTACACGAACAAGTTCAACTGGGTCGTGCTCGTGCTGATCATGCTGGCCGGCGCGCTGATTCGCCAGTTCTTCGTGATGCGCCACCGCGGCAAGCAGCTGTGGTACCTGCCGATCGGCGGCGTCGCGCTGCTGGCCGGCGCACTGGTCTGGACGACGCCGAAGCCGGTCGCGCCGGAAGCGCAGGCCGCGAACGCGCCGAAGGTCGTGATCAACGACATCATGCCGATCCTGCAGCAGCGCTGCGTCGAGTGCCACTCGGCAAAGCCGACGCTGATGGGCAGCGCGCCCGCGGGCGTGATGTTCGACACGCCGGACGAAGTGTCGAAGAACGCGCAGCGTATCTATGAACAGGCCGTGCGCCTGAAGGCGATGCCGATCGGCAACGTCACGCACATGACCGACGACGAGCGCACGAAGCTCGCCGCCTGGTTCGAGGGTGGCGCGAACAAGTAAGCCGCCGTGCGCCGGGGTCGTGTTCCGGCGCAATCCTTTCCGTTCGCGGGCCCGTTACGGGCCCGTTTTTTTTGCGTGTTGCAGCGGCGTTGCTAGCGCTCACCGCGCATCGCGTCGCGCTGGAGCGCGACGAGCGCGTCGAGTGCGCGCGGGCCATCGTCGAACGGCACGAAGATGTGATCGTGGCAGGCAGCCGCCATCACGTTGCAACTGATGCCGGCCGCGCCGAGCGCGCGTGCGAACGCCGCCGTGAGGCCGACAGCCGCAAGGTCGGAATGCACGGTCAGCGTGATCCAGGCCGAGCGGAACAGCACGGGCCAGCCGTGACGCGCCGCCGTCTCCTCTTCGACCACGACCGTCAGCCCCTCCGCTTCGCGGAACGTTGCAATGACTTCGGATAACGATACGTCTGCGTCGGTCGGCAGCGATACGAAGGCGAACGCGCCAGGATGCAATTCGGGCTGCATCGTGCTCAACAGGATCGCCAGGTCGTTTTCAGGTTGGCTCATCGGAGGAACATGCCCGGAATCGGGCGTCGCGCGGTGGAGATGCGGGCACGATAGCACGCGCCACCGTCACCGCTACGCGCGCATCGTCGCGACTTCATCCGCGAGCCAGTCGCGCAATGCGACGATGCGCGGATCGTCCTGCGTGTGCTCCGGATACACGACGTGATAGGCGAGCCCCGGCGCCACGTCGACGTTCACGTCGAACAGTTGCACGACGCGCCCTTCCGCGAGATCGCGCGCGATCATGTGCGGCTCCGCCAGCCCGACCGCCGTGCCATCCGTCACGGCCTGCACGACGTGGCTCGAATCCGGAAACGCGACGCACCGGCTGTCGTCGAAACCGTCGATGCCGGCAGCGGCCATCCATGCGGACCAGCGCGGCCAGGTCACGCCATCGACTTCGCAGTCCACGTGGCACAGCGTGTGGCGCAGCAGATCGCGCGGCTTGCGCAATGGCGGCCCGGCCGACAACAGCGCCGGGCTGCAGATCGCAACGACCGACGTATCGAACAGGCGCTGCGCGTACGCATCGCGATAACGCCCCGTGCCGAAGCGGATCGCGGCATCGACGTCGTCGTCATCGAAATCGCGCAACCGGTCGGTGATATCGAACGACAGCTCGAACGCAGGATGTTCGGCCCTGAAACGCGGCAGGCGCGGCAGCAGCCAGTGCGTCGCGAAGCGCGCGCCGACCGATACGCGCAACTCCGTCTGCTCGCGTGCGACGCGCCGTGCCCGGGCAGTCGCGCGCTGCAGGCCCGCCAGCGCATCAGCGGCCGCGGCAGCCAGCACGACACCGGCCGGCGTCAGCCGGATGCTGCGGCTCGTGCGGACGAACAGCACCATGTCGAGCTGCGCCTCGATTTCCTTGATCTGGTGACTGACGGCCGCCGGCGTCAGCCCGACCTCGTCGGCCGCTCGCGAGAAATTCAGGTGCCGCGCCGCTGCATCGAACGTCCTCAGCGCGCGCGTACCGGGCCACATGCGTTCCATCGATCTTCAAACCGGATTTGATGACCGTTCCAAAACTACTCGTTTTTCAAGACGGCATCAATCGGCAAACAATAGGCTTTCTTGAAGATATCGCGCGCCGCCCCGTGCCCGCGACCAACCTGGAGAGTCGCCGATGACCGCTGCATCATTCCCGTCCGTCGCCCAGATCAACGGCGTCGCCGCCACGCCCGACGCGCTCGCTGCGCTGGCTTTCGCGGGCCACGCGCATTTCACCGCCATGCAGGTACGCGACGGCCACGTGCGCGGCCTCGACCTGCATCTCGCGCGGCTGCGCGATGCGTCGAACACGCTGTTCGGCCAGGCCCTGCCCGACGACCGGATTCGCACGCTCCTGCGCGCCGCGCTCGAGCGCGCGCCGTCGGCGCTGTCGCTGACGGCGACCGTGCATGCGACGACGGGCGAATTCGTCGCGCCGCGCGACGACGAAACGCTCGACGTGCTCGTCCGCACCGCCGCGCCGTCGTCGGGGCCCATGGGCCCGCTCGATCTCGCGCTGTTCGAATACGAGCGCGTGCTGCCGGACATCAAGCACGTCGGCGAAGTCGCGAAGACGCACTTCCTGCGCCGCGCGATCGCGCAGGGTTTCGACGACGCGGCCTTCATCGATCGCCATGGGCGCATCAGTGAAGGATCGATCTGGAATCTCGCGTTCTGGACCGGCGACGCGGTCGTGTGGCCGGTGGCCGGCATGCTCGGCGGCGTCACGATGCGCATCGTGCGCCGGCAACTGGCGCGCCTGGGGGTCGCGCAGCACGATCGCGAACTGACGCCGGCCGACCTGCCGTCGATGGCCGGCGCCGTCGTGATGAATTCGTGGACGCCCGGGATCGCCGTGCGCCGGTTGGGCGCGACGACGCTGCCTGACTCATCGTCGTTCGTCGCGCTGCTGCATCGTGCATACGCACAGGAGCCGCCGGTCGCGCCGTAACGTGCGCTGCCACGAGCCACGGATGCCCTGCTCACCCGTCGACCGTCTCCGGCAGCCGCGCGATCGCCTTGATCTCGAACTGGAACCCATAGAGCCAGGTCACGCCGACGGCGGTCAGCGTCGGATGCGGCGCGTCACCCCAATAGTCAGGAACGATCTCCCAGATCCGCTCGAACGTCGCTTCAGGGTCGACGAGGAACACCGTCACGTCGACGACGTCGTCGAACGTGCAACCGGCTGCGCGCAGCACCGCATTCAGGTTGTCGAACGCGCGGCGGACCTGCGCACCCAGTTCCGGCTCCGGCGAGCCGTCCTCGCGGCTGCCGACCTGCCCGGACACGAACAGGAAGCCATTCGAGCGCACTGCCGGCGAATAGC
This sequence comes from Burkholderia sp. AU38729, assembly GCF_020419725.1. NCBI lineage: Bacteria > Pseudomonadati > Pseudomonadota > Betaproteobacteria > Burkholderiales > Burkholderiaceae > Burkholderia > Burkholderia sp. AU38729. The sequence continues at coordinate 60,684 of NZ_JAIZQO010000009.1, forward strand.
GGTTGCGGTCGTACAGTGCCTGGCGACCGGGCGGGAAAACCACGCTACGCTTTACCATCTCCTACCTCCTTCGGTTGGTGGGGCGAAGCCGCCCCGGCATCAACGATGAAGGCACTTTAAGGATCGTTGCGCGGCGAATAAACCGGCAACCCTGTCCAACACTGTTTGCACGCACCAAACAATTCCGACCGACGCGGAGCCCTGACCCGATGGATCGATTCGACGCAATGCAGGCGTTCGCCCGCGTGGTGGAAGCCGGCAGTTTCACGAAGGCGGCCGAGACGCTGCACATGAGCCGCACCACCGTCACGCAACTCGTGCAGCAGCTCGAAGCGCGGCTGCGCGTGAAGCTGTTCAACCGCACCACGCGCAAGGTCGTCGTCACGGCGGACGGCGCCGCGTACTACGACCGCGTCGTGCGCTTGCTGGCCGACATGGACGATGCCGAAACGAGCCTGTCCGCGGCTTCCGCATCGCCCCGCGGGCGGCTGCGCGTGGACGTGCCGAGCCCGTTCGCGCGCCTGATCCTGATCCCTGCACTGCCCGCGTTCCATGCGCGCTATCCGGACATCCAGCTCGACATGGGCGTGAGCGACCGCGTGGTGGACGTGATCGGCGAGAACGTCGACTGTGTCGTGCGCGGCGGCGAACCGACCGACCGCTCGCTGGCCGCGCGGCGCGTCGGCGACCTGCGGCTCGGCGTGTATGCGTCGCCGGCTTACCTCGCACGCGCCGGCTCGCCGACGCATCCGGACGAGCTGGAGGATACGCATCACCGGATCGTCGGTTTTCTGTGGGCGCGCACCGGCAAGGCGCTGCCGTTCGCGATGACATGCGACGGCGAGCAGGTCACCGTGCGCGGACGCTACGTGCTCGCGGTCGACGACGGCAATGCGTACCTCGAGGCCGGCCTCGCCGGACTGGGCATTCTGTGGCTGCCCGACTACATGGCGGGCGCGCATCGCGCCCGCGGCGAACTGGTGCCGCTGTTCGAGCAATGGCAACTCGAACCGATGCCGATGTACGTCGCGTTCCCGCCGAACCGGCACGTCAGCGCGAAGCTGCGCGTGTTCATCGACTGGGTCGTCGAGCTGATGGCGCAGCATGCACCGATTGCGAACCGGCGTCGCGGCGCCGGCCGCTCGCGCGACACGCGCACAAACGCGGCGACCTGAATCTCGCCGAATCGGCCGCACATAAAAAAACCCGCGCATGATGCGCGGGTTTCATCAGACGCCGGCAGCAACGCCGGCGACTCAGGCCGTCAGCGCGTGCAGCGCCTCGTCGGTGAGCCACAGCGATTCCTGAAGGTCCTGCTCGTTCAGGTTCAGGCCATCGCCGCCGCGATCGACGACGATGAAGTCGCTGACGCCACCGAGCGCGATCAGCGGGTGATGCCACACGCCCTTCGCATAGTTGACGCCCTGCCAGCCGCTCGTCACGAACGCGCGGATCTTCGCCGGATCGAGATCGCCCGCGGGCGCGACGACGACGAGATACGGCTGGTCGTTCAGCGGCACGAACGCCTGGCTGCCGAGCGGGTGCCGCTCGAGCATCTTCACTTCGAACGGCAGCGTGCGCGGCTGGCCGCGGAACAGGTTGACGAGCGTGCGGCCGTCTTCATCGGTCACGTCGACTTTCGCGAGATCGTGAAAGCGGATCGTCGTGCCGAGGTTGATCGGGATCTGCTTCGCCCCTTCCGTTTCGATCACGTCGCCGAACGGCGCGAACGCTTCCTTGGTCAGCGGTTCGATGGCAAGCGTCTTCATTTGTCGAGCGTCCCCCACAGACGCAGGCGCGACACGCCGCCGTCCGGAATGATGTTCAGTCGCACGTGCGTGACGGGGCCGAGCGACGCGATGTCCTGTTCGAAGTAGTGCTGCTTGTCCATCTGCAGCTTCTGTTCGCCGAGCAGCACGGGCCAGAACATCGACTGCGTGATCAGCGAGCTGTCCGTGCCGCCCGACACGTACGCGGCCTGGATCGAGCAACGATCCGGGTAGTTGCCCTTGAAGAACGCGGTATCGACTTCGATCTTGCGGATCACGCCCGGCTGCGCGAGCGCGATGATTGCCCAGTCGTTGCCCGGTTCGCGGCGGCGGCGGGTTTCCCAGCCGTCGCCCATGTTCACGCCGCGGCCCGGCAGCAGCAGGTTCGACGCGACGCCGAAGTGCTGGTTGTTCGCGGCCACCACGTAACCGCCGTTTTCCATCGCCGCGAGATCGAACTGCTCGGTCGCGCTCGCGCCGGCCCAGTCGAGCTGCGGCTGGCCGTACACGCGCAGGCGCGCAATGCCGCCATCCGGATAGATGTTCACGCGCAGGTGCGTGAAGGCGCGCGCATCGCTCGCTTCGACGTAGTGATGGCTGTTGCCCTGCAGCGTCGTCGACGGCACGATCTCGACCCACTCGGTCGCATGCGTCGGCGCGCCGTCGGCCACGAACGCGGCCTCGATCGACGCGGCCGGCGGGAAGTTGCCGGTGAAGTGGCTCGTGTCGATGTCGAAGCCCTTGATCACGCCCGGGCGCGCGAGCTTGACGATGCACCAGTCGTAGCCCGTCGTGCGCTTGCGGCGCGTTTCCCAGCCGTCCATCCACTTGCCGTGGTCGTCGTACTTGCCGGGGATGAACACGGCCGGCTCGGGGTTCAGCATCCGGTCCTTCGGCGCGAAGAAATCGTCGCTGGCTTCGAGCGCCTGCGCACCGAGACGCGGGTCGGCCAGGTTCACGTAGCGCCGCGTGAAGTCGGGTGCGTTGGGATCGAGAAGCGGAACAGCCATGATGTTTCCTTGTTTCAGTGAGGCGATCAGGCCGCTGCGACGCAGCAGGCCGTATTGCGGTGTCAGGCGTCGATCAGGTCGTCGAGGCGGAAGCGCGCGATCCGGTAGATCTGGTCGAGGCTCGCCCGCAGTTCCTCGGTGCGCGAGTGATTCACGCGCGACTCGAAGTTCGCGATGATGCCGTGCCGGTCATAGCCGCGCACCGCGAGGATGAACGGGAAGCCGAACTTCTCGCGATACGTGCGGTTCAGCGTCAGCAGCTTGTCGAACTCTTCCTGCGTGCACTGGTCGAGGCCCGCGCCGCTCTGCTCGCGCGTCGACTCGGCGGTCAGCTCGCCGCGCACGGCAGCCTTGCCGGCCAGCTCCGGGTGAGCGTTGATCAGCGCGAGCTGGCGCGCTTCGCCGCTCGTTTCCACCGCACCCGACATCGTCTTGTGCAGCGCGTCGATGCTCGCGAACGGCCGCTGACCCGCGGCGACTTCGGCCACCCACGGCGAATGTTCGAAGATCCCCGACAGTGCCGCGACGAATGCGCTCGGCGCCATCGTATTCAGTTGTTCCAACGTGTAGCGCATCGCCTTCATGCTTTCCCTTCGTTTCGATGATTGGGCTGATACGGATGATGTTCACGCCAGTGACGTGCGATATCGACACGGCGCGTCACCCATACGCGATCGTGCTTCTCGATGTGATCGAGGAAACGCTGCAGCCCGCGGAACCGGCCCGGCCGGCCGAGCAACCGGCAGTGCATGCCGATCGACAGCATCTTCGGCGCTTCGTCGCCTTCCGCGTACAGCACGTCGAATGCATCGCGCAGGTAGTCGAAGAAGTGATCGCCGGTGTTGAAGCCCTGCGGCGTCGCGAAGCGCATGTCGTTCGTGTCGAGCGTGTACGGCACGATCAGTTGCGGCGTTTTCTTGCCGCCCGACACTTCGACGTCCATCCAGAACGGCAGGTCGTCGCCGTAGTTGTCGGAGTCGTACAGGAAGCCGCCGTATTCCGCGACCAGGCGGTGCGTATTGGGGCTGTCGCGGCCGGTGTACCAGCCGAGCGGGCGCTCGCCCGTCACGCGCTCGATCGCTTCCATCCCGAGACGCATGTGCTCGGCCTCGAGTTCCGGCGTCATGCTCTGGTAGTGGATCCAGCGCCAGCCGTGGCACGCGATTTCATGGCCCAGCTCGACGAACGCGCGCGCGAGCTCCGGATGGCGTTCGATCGCCATGCCGACGCCGAATACCGTCAGCGGCAACCCGCGCTTCTCGAATTCGCGCAGGATGCGCCACACGCCGGCCCGCGAACCGTATTCGTAGATCGACTCCATGCTCATGTGGCGGTCGGGATACGCGGCCGCGCCGACGATTTCCGACAGGAACTGCTCGGAGCCCGGATCGCCGTGCAGCACGCAGTTCTCACCGCCCTCCTCATAATTCAGCACGAATTGCACGGCGACGCGGGCGCGTCCCGGCCAGTTCGCCTGAACGGGATGGCGGCCGTAGCCGATCAGGTCGCGAGGATAGTTGGGATCGAGTGACATGGTTCGAAGTGCGGCGAAAGCTCGCTGAAATAATGGGTTCGCATCGACTGCACGGGGGCCGGAGGCCGGCTGCGCAAGCCGATGCGATGACGGCCCAGTTTAGCGAAAACGTCCATACGCGCCCATACAGCGGCGCAGATAGTGCGTGTCAGACGGTGTGTATGTGCGGTTGCGGCAAATCCGGCACCGGTTCCGCCTGCGCCCCGTCCGGCGGGCTGAAGCGGGCGAACGCGCCGTCGTAGCGCTTCGGCAGCGGCCGCGCGTAGTCGCCGCGCTTCGCGGTCGCGAGGCGCAGCGCGACGAGCGCCTCGGCCCACTTGACGGCCGCCGTGACGCCCTCGACCACCGGCGCGCCGATCTGCTGCTCGATCTCGTGCGCGAACTCGGCCATCCCCGCGCAACCGAGCACGATCGCGTCGGCGCCGTCCTCGTCGAGCGCGCGCCGGCATTCGTCGACGATGATCCGGCGGGCAGCCGAGCCCGGCCGGTCGAGCTCGAGCACCGCGACGTCGGTCGCGCGCACGTTGCGGCAGAACCGTTTCATCCCGTAGCGCTCGGCGAGATGCCATGCCATCCCGCAGGTGCGCGCGAGCGTCGTGACGACCGAGAAGCCCGGGGCGAGCACGCTCGCCGCATGCATCGCGGCCTCGGCGATGCCAACCACCGGCCCGCGTGCGAGCTCGCGCGCCGCATACAGGCCCGGATCGCCGAAGCACGCGATCACGTACGCATCGCAGCCGTCGCGCTCGCCCTGCACGATCTCGGCGAGCAGCCCCGGCGTCGCCAGCGCCTCGTCGTAATACCCTTCGATCGACGGCGGCCCCATCGGCGGACTCACCGCGACGATCTCCGTGCCGGCAGCGGCAACCTCGCGCGCGCAGCGTCCCATCGCGTCGGTCATCCGCTGGGTCGTGTTCGGATTGATCAGTCGGATCTTCATCGCATGCTCCTCAGGCCTTCGCGCTCACGAGCAGCCGGTAGAACACGAAGCCGAGCCCCGCGCCGATGAACCACGAGAAGTTCGCGACGCCCTGCCAGCCCGGCACCATCACGCAGACGATCGCGATCACCGCGGCCGGCAACAGCGCGGCCAGCGCGCGGCGGTTCACGCCGCCCGTGTACCAGTACGTGCCGCTTTCCGACATCGTGTACAGGTCGTCGCGCACGAGCCGGCCGCGCTTGACGAGGTAGAAGTCGGCGATCAGCACCCCGTACAGCGGGCCGATGAACGCGCCGAGCACGTCGAGCGTGTAGTGGATCACGGCCGGGTTGTTGAACAGGTTCCACGGCGTGATGAAGATCGACGCGACGGCCGCGAGCATCCCGCCCGCGCGCCAGCTGATCAGGCGCGGCGCGACATTCGAGAAGTCGAACGCGGGCGACACGAAGTTCGCGACGATGTTGATGCCGATCGTCGCGATCGTGAAGGTCAGCGCACCGAGGATCACCGCGGTCGGATGGTCGATGCGACCGACCGTCTCGACGGGGTCGGTGATGAGTTCGCCGAACACCGGCAGCGTCGCGGCCGTCGTGATCACCGTGACGAGCGAGAACGCGAGGAAGTTGACCGGCAGCCCCCAGAAATTGCCGCGCTTCACTTCGCCGAACGAGCGGCAGTAGCGCGAGAAATCGCCGAAGTTCAGCATCGGCCCGGAGAAGTACGACACGACCAGCGACACGGCCGTGATCATCACCGGAATCACTTCCGCGCCGTGGTACTTCACGCCGCCGAGGTTGAGGCCGATGTTGCGCCAGCCCGCGCGCCACACCATGTAGCCAGCGAGGATGAACATCACGACGTAGACGGCCGGCCCCGCGAAGTCGATGAACTTCTTGATCGTCTCCATCCCGTTCCAGAACACGAACGCCTGGAGCACCCACAGCAGCATGAAGCCGGCCCAGCCGACCGCCGACAGCCCGAGGAAGCCGTAGCGATGCACGTCCGCGTAAGGCAGCCATTGCGGGAAGAACTTCAGCACGACGATCACCAGCGCGCTAGACGCGAGATAGGTCTGGATCCCGTACCACGCGATCGCGATCAGCCCGCGGATCACGGCCGGCACGTTCGCGCCGAGCACGCCGAACGTCGCGCGGCATGCAACCGGATACGGCACGCCGATCTGCTGGCTCGGCCGCGCGATCAGGTTGCACAGCAGGTTCACGAAGCCGATCCCGACGATCAGCGCGATCAGCACCTGCCAGCTCGTCAGCCCGAGCGCAAACAGGCTGCCCGCGAACACGTAGCCGCCGACGCTGTGCACGTCCGACATCCAGAACGCGAAGATGTTGTACGCACCCCATGTCTGGTTTTTCAGGGGTGCCAAATCTTCGTTGTACAGACGTTCGCTGTAACCCTTCGGCAGTGTCGGGTCGCCGCCCTCGCCGCCTTCATCCGCCGGATAGGCGCTGTCCTGCGCCACACTGAACTGAGCCATGACTTCTCCTTGACGCGGCCGCAAGGCCGCTCCACCGTCATCGATATCGCTCCGGATCGACGCCCGGAGTCGGACCAGCGGCCCGCGGCAAATGCCGCGGGCCTGCATTTCGCTCGTTCTTGTGGCGCGTGGCCGGGTTCGCGTCGCCGCTCAGGCGCCGCCGAACACTTCGCGCAAATCGACCTGCCCTTGCGCGGGCCGGTCCAGCATCTTCAGTTCGACATGCTGCAGGTGGTGCGCCATCAGCGTCACCGCCCGCTTCGGATCGCCGGCCTCCAGCGCACCGAGGATCTCGTCGTGGTCGTCGCACGAGCACGGGCTGCGCCCGTGCGACTCGTACAGCGCCGACATCAGCGTCGAGCGTGCGACGAGCCCTTCGAGGCACGCGCTGAGCGTCGCATTGCCCATCAGCGTCGCGAGCGCCGTATGGAATTCGCCGGACAGGCGGATCCAGGCCGCGAAGTCCTGCCGCTGGAACGCCTTGCGTTCCTTCTCGATCAGCGCGGCGACGCCCTTCAGCCGCTTCGCCCCGGGCCCGGTCGCGAGCCGCTCGACCACCGCGAGCTCGATGATCCGGCGCATCTCGAACACTTCGTGCACGTCCTGCAGCGTCGGGCTCGCGACGAACGCGCCGCGGTTCGGCTCGAGATCGACCAGCTTGTCGGTCGCGAGCTGCGCGAGCGCCTGGCGGATCGCCCCGCGCTTCACGTTGAACACGTCGCAGAGCTGCGCCTCCGTCAGCTTCGCGCCCGGCGCGAGCCGATGCTCGAGAATCGCCGTGCGGATCCGCTCGGCGATCGCTTCGGGACTGGCTGCACCGGACGGGTGGGATTCGGGCTCGTTCATGATCGGCATCGTGTGATGATCCTCATCCTAGGGCGGACATAAAGATTGTCAACAATTCTTTTCCGGCATTGCGCACAATCGGCGTGCATCGATGTGACCCTGTCCGGTGCACGATGCGTCAAATCCATGCACGACAAGGCTGGTACGTATGATGGGCGCGCTTCTCGTCGTATACCCTCCCGGTCGTTTTGTTGACAAAACTGGTGCAAGAACCGGCGACGAGCGTGCTGATGTCGACGAAAATATTTGACCGTTAGTTGCGCGTTTGCATAAAGAAAAAGGCGGGAACCCCGCCTTTCGACCGGCTGCACCGCCTCAACCGAGGTGCGGATAGTCCGACAAAGTGAGCCGGAAACCGTGTGCATTCGCGACCAGTTGCGCCTGTGCGCCGAACGGCAGCGTCAGCAGGTCAGGCACGTGACCGAACTGAAGCCCCGTCACGACCGGAATCCCGATCACCGCGCGCACCTGGTCGATCATCGCCTGCATGTCGTAGCCGTTGTCGTACTCGAACGGCCGCGCACCGGTGAACTGGCCGAGCACGAGCGCCTGCTGGCGCGCGAGCAGCCCCGAGAGATGCAGTTGATAGATCATCCGCTCGATCCGGAACGGCTGCTCGTTGACGTCCTCGATGTACAGGATGCCGCCCTCGATGTCGGGCATGTACGGCGTGCCGACGAGCGACGTGAGGATCGCGAGGTTGCCGCCCCACAGCGTGCCCGTCACGTTCACGCTCTGCACCTGCGGCGCTTCGGCGATGATCGTCGTGCTCGGCTGCGTCAGCGTCTGCCAGAAGTGCTGCATCGTGAAGTCGCTCGGCGTTTCCGCGCCGAAGTCGGCGGACAGCATCGGGCCGCCGAACGTCTTGATGCGCGCCTTCGCGTACAGCGCGAGCTGGAGCGCCGTGAAATCGCTATGGCCGACGAGTGCGACCGGCTGGTCGCGCAGCCTGCGCTCGAGCCCGCGATAGTCGAGCCCGTGCAGGATGCGCGCCGCGCCATAGCCGCCGCGCACTGCGAGCGCGATGTCCGGCAGCGGCCGCTCGGGATCGGCAAGACGGTTCAGGTCGCCTGCCCGCTCGCCGTCGGTGCCGCCGAACCGCTGGAAGCGCCGCTGCGTCGCCTCGATGTTCTCGATGCGATGCTGCGCGGTGCTGAGGCGTTCGAGCGCGCGATTGATCGCGTCCGGATCGTGCGGATAGCCGGACGGCGCAAGCAGGCGGATGGTGTAGGACGCGGCAGGCTGGAAGGACATGGCGAAGAAAGGTGTCGGGTCGTCAAACCCCTTAGAGGGACCGAACCGTCTCCGGTTCACGGAACCGTGCACGCCCGGTTCGCGTCGAGCGACGGGCGCGGCGGGCGCCTATGACGCGCCGGAGTCGGCGTCGCGGGCGAGCCGTGCTTCGCGCAGCGCGCGACGGCGCTCGGCGAAGAACGACTTCAGCGCGGCGCCGCACTCGTCGGCGAGCACGCCGCCGGTCACTTCGGTATGGTGGTTCAGTTGCGGATTCGCGAATGCGTCGATCACGCTGCCGCACGCGCCCGTCTTCGGATCGGCGGCACCGTAGACGACCCGCGCGATGCGCGCATGCATGATCGCGCCCGCGCACATCAGGCACGGCTCGAGCGTCACGTACAGCTCGCAGCCGGGCATCCGGTAATTCTGCAGATGCTGTGCGGCCATGCGCAGCGCGGCCATTTCCGCATGGGCGGACGGGTCGTGCCCGCCGATCGGATGGTTGAAGCCGCGTGCGATCACTTCGTCGCCACGCACGAGCACCGCGCCAACCGGCACTTCGCCGGCCGCGCGCGCCTCTTCGGCGGCGGCCTGGGCGAGACGCATGAAATGCAGGTCGCGCGCCGATACGGGCGCGGCTTCGGGAACGGGAGATTCGGCGGCGGGTTCGGCCGCCGGGGCGACTGCCGACCGGGCTGCGTCGTGCAGCGCGTCGGACGTCACATCGGCCCCGCTTCGGCGGACGTTTCGTCGAGCCCGCGCTCGCACAAGCGCTCCGCGATGCGCCGGCAGTAATCGCGCGGCATCACCATCGGGCCGCCGCGCAGCGATTCGAGCGCCATGTCGAGAGCGAGGATCTTCGCCTGCAGCCGGCACCGCGCGGCGCGGTCGCTGACCGCCTGCACTTCGTCATGCAGGTTGCGCAGCGCGCGCAATTGCTCGACGGCCGGCGGCACGAAGCCCGCATTCTTCAGGATACGGTTGGCCACCCGCACCTCCTCGGGCACGAGCAGGTCGTCATCCAGCGCCTGTGGCGCGCCGGTACCCGGCAAATCGTCGAACTCGCCCCGCGCGGCGGCGGCGGCAATACGTTGTTCGACCAGGGCGTCAAGCAATCTCATCAGTCAATCGGAACAATGCGGCAGGCCGAATTCTAGCAGGGTGACGCGGGTATGACAGGCCCTTCGAATATATGCTCGATATTGTGTTTTTTAGGGGCCGAATCGCGGGGCATGCACGCCGATCGGTCTCATTTGCCGCTCTGCTGCGCCGCAGCGGGCTGCGGGCCGTTCGTATACCCTCCAACGCGTACGGTGCCGGGCCCTATTTTTCTGCGGCAACGCGGACCACGCCGCGCCGATCCGGTGAAACGGAAGCCGTCCCCGCTTCGGTCGCAAGGTCACGCAGCCGCCGCTTCCCGCCGCGCGTTCGCGAACGGACGGAACATCGTCGCGATCAGGAACGCGCCGACACCGATCGCAAACGAGCCGAGATACAGCCAGCCGTAGCTGCCGAACGTATCGACGATCAGACCGCCGGCGACGGGCCCCGCGGCCATCCCGAGGCTGCCGGCCATCGCGCAGCCGCCGATCACGGTGCCCATCATCCGCAGCGGGAAGTTCTCGCGCGCCAGCACCGCATACAGCGGCATCACGCCCGCATAGATGAAGCCGAACACGACCGCGACCGCGTAGAACCCGTCGAGCGTGCGCACGAAGTAGTACCCGAGCGCACCCAGCGCCTGCGCAAGCAGCCCGGCCACCAGCATGCGCTTCGCGCCGAGGCGGTCGCCCAGGATCCCGAACGCGATCCGGCCGCCCATGCCGGCGAGCCCTTCGACGCTGTAGATCGACACCGCGGCGATCAGCGGGATCCCGCACGTCACCGCGTAGCTGACCGTATGGAAGATCGGGCCCGAATGCGTCGCGCAGCAGAAGAAGTTGGTCAGCAGCAGCACGATGAACTGCGGGGAACGCAGCGCGGCCGCGACCGACATCGCCGCCGGCTCGCCGGCGGGCGCCGACGCCGCCTGCGCGCCGTCGAGCGCGGGCGCCCGGCGTACCAGCAGCGACACCGGAATCATCACGACGGCCGCCAGCGCCGCCATCAGCAGCATCGACGTGCGCCAGTCGCGCACCGACACGAGCCACGCTGCCAGCGGGGCCATCGTCATCGGCGCCATCCCCATGCCGGCCGACACGAGCGACACCGCGAGGCTGCGGTGCGTGTCGAACCAGCCCGTCACGCACGCCATCATCGGCGCGAATATCGCAGCCGTCGCGCCGCCGACGGCAAGGCCGAACGTGAGCTGGAATGCGAGCAGCGACGGCGCGCGGCTCGCCAGCGCCAGGCTTGCCGACAGCAGGACGGCGCCCGTCATGACGACCGGGCGCGTGCCGATGCGGTCCGACAGGCTGCCCCACCCCATGCTCGCGAAAGCCATCGCGATGAAGCCGAGCGTCATCGCTCCGGAAATGCCGGTCATCGACCAGCCCGTGTCGCGCGCGATCGCGCGCAGGAACACCGGCAGCGAAAACATCGCGCCGATCGCGATGCAGCCCATCAGGCCGCCCGCGGCGACGATGACCCAGCGGTATCGGGAATCCGGCATGGGGTGCCTCCTTGTCGTGACGGCGATCCTCGGGAACCGGGCGCCACCTGCTTCGCGCAAGGCCCGGTCGACATGGATACGACGGGCGACGCGCCGCGAAATCGACATGCGCGGCACACGCGTCGCCGAATTTTTCATTGTCCGCCGATCCGCTCGGCCCGCAACGGGCGGAGCGAGCCGACGCTACATGCCGGGTGGTCCGTTCGGTCTGCCCCCTGCCGCCGCGCTTTTCCGGAATCGGAAAGTCGAAATCAGAAATAGTTGGTTGGGCCACGCGACCCGGCTGACTACACTCGATCGATCTTGTCATAACAAGTTGACCGATGACCTCCCCCAACGTCGTGCCGCTGTCGGCGGCCCCGCTCTACGTGCAGATCAAGGACACGCTGCGCGCGCGCATTCTCGACGGCACCTATGCGCCGCACAGCCGGATGCCGTCCGAGCACGAACTCTGCGCGATGTTCGACGTCAGCCGCATCACGGTACGCCAGGCGCTCGGCGATCTCCAGAAGGAAGGACTGCTGTTCAAGCTGCACGGCAAGGGCACCTTCGTGTCGAAGCCGAAGGCGTTCCAGAACGTGACGTCACTGCAGGGCTTCGCCGAGGCGATGTCGTCGATGGGCTACGAGATCGTCAACCAGGTGCGCAGCTTCCGCACCGTCAAGGCCGACCGCCATCTCGCGACAAAGCTGAACGTGCCCGAAGGCGCGCCGCTCGTCGAGATCCATCGTGTGCGGCTGCTCAATCGCGAGCCCGTGTCGCTCGAGCAGACGTGGGTGCCCGAAGCCCTCGGCAAGCGCCTCGCGGGTGCCGACCTCGCGACGCGCGACATTTTCCTGGTCCTGGAAAACGACTGCGGCATCCCGCTCGGCCATGCCGACGTGTCGATCGACGCGATCCTCGCCGACGACGAGATCGTCGATGCGCTGCACGTCGAGGAAAGCAGCCCCGTGCTGCGCATCGAACGCCTCACGCATGACGCGTCGGGCGCACCGATCGACTTCGAATACCTCTACTTCCGCGGCGACGCCTTCCAGTACCGGCTGCGCATCGATCGGCAGAAACCGCGCCAACCTGCAAGGAAACAGCAATGACTACCCATGTGCTCGAATACGACATCGTCGTGGTGGGCGGCGGCACGGCCGGCCCGATGGCGGCGATCAAGGCGAAGGAGCGCGACCCGTCCATGCGCGTGCTGTTGCTCGAAAAGGCCAACGTGAAGCGCAGCGGCGCGATCTCGATGGGGATGGACGGCTTGAACAACGCCGTGATCCCCGGGCATGCGACGCCCGAGCAGTACACGCGCGAGATCACGATCGCCAACGACGGCATCGTCGACCAGGAGGCCGTGTACGCATATGCGACGCACAGCTTCGAAACGATCGAGCAGCTCGACCGCTGGGGCGTGAAGTTCGAGAAGGACGGCACCGGCGACTACGCAGTGAAGAAGGTCCATCACATGGGCTCGTACGTGCTGCCGATGCCGGAAGGACACGACATCAAGAAGGTGCTGTACCGGCAACTGAAGCGCGCGCGCATCGCGATCACGAACCGGATCGTGGCGACGCGCGTGCTGACCGACGCGCAGGGCCGCGCAAGCGGCGTGCTCGGCTTCGACTGCCGCACCGCCGAATTCCACGTGATCCGCGCGAAGGCCGTGATTCTCTGCTGCGGCGCGGCCGGTCGCCTCGGCCTGCCGGCCTCGGGCTACCTGATGGGCACCTACGAGAATCCGACCAATGCGGGCGACGGCTACGCGATGGCGTATCACGCCGGTGCCGCGCTCGCGAATCTCGAATGCTTCCAGATCAATCCGCTGATCAAGGACTACAACGGCCCCGCGTGCGCGTACGTCACCGGCCCGCTCGGCGGCTTCACCGCGAACGGCAAGGGCGAACGCTTCATCGAATGCGATTACTGGAGCGGCCAGATGATGTGGGAGTTCTACCAGGAACTGCAAAGCGGCAACGGCCCCGTGTTCCTGAAGCTCGACCATCTCGCGGAAGAAACGATCCAGACCATCGAGCAGATCCTGCACACGAACGAGCGGCCGAGCCGCGGCCGCTTTCATGCCGGGCGCGGCACCGATTACCGCAGCCAGATGGTCGAGATGCACATCTCCGAGATCGGTTTCTGCAGCGGCCACAGCGCGTCCGGCGTGTACGTGAACGCCCGCGCGGAGACGACCGTGCCGGGGCTCTACGCGGCCGGCGACATGGCGGCCGTCCCGCACAACTACATGCTCGGCGCATTCACGTACGGTTGGTTTGCCGGGCAGAACGCGGCCGACTACGTGGCCGGCCGCGCGCATGCGCCGGTGGACGACGAACAGGTCGCCGCCGAACGCACCCGTGTGCTTGCGCCGTTGCTGCGCGAGCGCGGCCTCGCACCGGCGCAGGTCGAATACAAGCTGCGCCGCATGGTGAACGACTATCTGCAACCGCCGAAGGTGACGCGCAAGATGGAAATCGGGCTGCAACGCTTTGACGCCATTACTGAGGATATCGAAGCGATAAAAGCGAACCATCCGCACGAACTGATGCGCGCCGCCGAAGTGCGTGCGATCCGCGACTGCGCGGAAATGGCCGCGCGCGCGTCGCTGTTCCGCACCGAGAGCCGCTGGGGGCTGTACCACCACCGCGTCGACTTTCCGCATCGCAACGACGCCGAATGGTTCTGCCACACCTGGCTGCGCAAGGACGCCGCGGGCGCGATGCGCAGCGAGAAGCGTCCGGTCGAACCGTACGTCGTGCCGCTTGCCGACGACGAACGCGGCGCCTACACGAATTTGCGCATCCGCGAACCGGCCGCGCTCGCGGCCGCCCTTTGAGGAACCTGCCATGTCCCATACGCCGCACGAAATCTTCCAGCGCAGCAGCGCACCCGTGACGATCGACGAGAACCTCTGCATCGCCGACAAGGGCTGCACCGTCTGCGTCGACGTGTGCCCGCTCGACCTGCTCGCGATCGACGTGACCAAGGGCAAGGCCTACATGCAGTTCGACGAATGCTGGTACTGCATGCCGTGCGAACGCGATTGCCCGACCGGCGCGGTCAAGGTCGACATCCCTTACCTGCTGCGCTGACCGCGTCCCTCAACGCTCATTTGAGTCGCCGATGACCAACCCCTCCTTCGCTCCCGTATTGCCGCGCGCAGACGCCCCCGACGAAGCCGCACTCGTCGCCCGCCTCGCCGCGCCCGATGCCGCCGTGCGCCGCGTCGCCCTGTTCGAACTCGCCGACCTCGAGGACGCGGGGTTCGTGCCCGCGTTCGTCACCGCGCTGCGCGACGATCCGTCGGCCGACGTGCGCGGCGAAGCCGCCCGTGTGCTCGGCGCATGGGAGCAACCCGACGTCGTCGACGCGCTGTGCGGCGCATTGCTCGATCCGGACGACGACGTGCGCGCCGCCGCCGCGCAGAGCCTGTCCGAACTGAAGGACGCGGCATCGGGCAACGTGCTGTGCCGATGGGCCGACCGGCCCGAGCCGTTCGTGCGCCGTGCCGTGCTGCGCGGATTGCGAGAGCTGCGCGACCCCGGCGCGTTCGCGCCCGCGCTGCACGCGCTCGATGCCGAACACGCCGAGGTGCGCGCCGAAGCCGTGGCGGTGCTCGGCTGGCTCAAGGATCCGCGTGCGCTGCCACCGCTTGCAGGCGTCGCGACACGCGATGCCGCAGCGGACGTGCGACGCATTGCGGTCGGCGCGATCGGGTTCGCGACGCCCGACGACGCGCTCGTCATCCACGCGCTGTTCGCCGCGCTGCGCGACCGCGAATGGCAGGTGCGCGAGGAAGCGGCCACGACGCTCGGCAAGCTGCGCATTGCGACCGCGCGCAAACCGCTCGTCGCCGCGCTCGACGACGACTACTGGCAGGTGCGCCTGCGTGCCGCGCGTGCGCTCGGGCAACTGCGCGACGCGGCCGCGGCGCCGGCCGTCGTCGCGCTGCTCTCGCACGCGATCAGCAACCTGCGCAAGGAAGCCGCGCTTGCGCTCGGCGAATTGCGGGACCGCGCGACGTTGCCCGCACTGACCCGCGCACGGGAGGATCACGATCCGGAAGTCCGCAAGGCCGTGCGGATCGCGATCCGGCAGATCGACGAGGCGTCGCGATGATCTCCCCGACCGAAATCGTGCTCGATCATCCGGCGCGCACGCTGACCCTCCGCTGGCCGGACGGTCATACGCAACGCGTCGGCTATGCACGGTTGCGCGGCGATTGCCCGTGTGCCGAATGCCGGAGGATCCGGCACGACGGCGGTCGTGTCGATGCGCGGCCCGACCTGATGCTGGACAGCATTGAAGCAGCCGGCTACGGCATCCGCGTGGTGTTCGGCGACGGTCATGCGCGTGGCATCTATCCGTGGCCGTATCTGGCGGGCATGACGGCGCGGCCGTGACGTCGCTCCCGCGGCTGCGCGGACGACATGGCAGGCGTGCGGAAACGCTGCGATACTGACGCCCACGATCGTCTCCACCCATCGTGGGAGCCAGAACATGCAAACCGCAGTCGGATTCATCGGCCTCGGCGTGATGGGCACGCCGATGGCGCTCAATCTTGCGCGGGCCGGCACGCCGCTCGTCGTATGGAGCCGGTCGCACGGCAACGACGATGCACTGCGCGACGCCGGCGCGCGCGTGGCCGAGCACATCGACGACGTGTTCACGGCCTGCCGCACCGTGATCCTGATGCTCGCGAACGACGCGGCGATCGACGGCGCCCTCGCGCGCGGCACGCCCGGTTTCGCCGCCCGTGTCGGCGGCCACGTCATCGTGAACATGGGCACGAACGCACCCGAGTATTCGCGCGCACTGGCCGATGACATCGCCTCCGCGTCGGGCCGTTATGTCGAAGCGCCCGTGTCGGGGTCGCGCAAGCCGGCCGAAGCCGGTCAACTCGTCGTGATGCTCGCCGGCGCACAGGACGACGTCGACGCCGTCCGCGCGCTCGTGAAGCCGCTCTGCCGCGACAGCTTCGTGTGCGGCGACGTGCCGTCGGCGCTGACGATGAAGCTCGCCGTGAACCTGTTCCTGATCACGATGGTCACCGGCCTGACCGAAGCCACGCATTTTGCGCAACGCCACGGCATCGATCTCGCCCGCTTCGCCGACGTGCTGAACGCGGGCCCGATGGCGAGCGATGTGTCGCGCGTGAAGCTCGGCAAACTCGTCGCGGCCGATTTCTCGGTGCAGGCCGCGATCACCGACGTGCTGAAGAATGCGCGCCTCGTCGCCGAATCCGCGCGCGGCATCGGCGTCGCGTCGCCACTGCTCGACATCTGCCATGCGCTGTACGGCGAGACCGAGCGGGCCGGACATGGCGCGGACGACATGGTCGCCGTGATCCGCGCGATCGAGCAGCGCACCGACGGCGCGCAATGAATCGTCGCCGGCCGCCCCAACCACTCGAACGCACCCGCACGTAGCGTCCCATGTCCGACTCACCCCGCTCCCCGACCATCGTCCCCGCTTCCGTCCGCCCGGTTCCCGCCGTGATCGGCATCGTCCTGCGAGAGCGCGACGTGCTGCTGGTACGTCGCGCCAATCCGCCCGATGCGGGCTGCTGGGGCTTTCCCGGCGGCAAGATCGAAGCGGGAGAATCGATTGCGAACGCGGTCGTGCGCGAGATTGCCGAAGAGGCGACTGTCGACGTCGAGGCGCTCGACACCTTTACCGCACTGGATGCGTTCGACTACGATGCCGGCGGCGACGTGCGTCAGCATTTCGTGATGGTCGCGGTGCTGTGCCGATGGTTGCGCGGCGCGCCTGCTGCCGGCGACGATGCACTCGACGCGCGCTGGTTCGATCTCGCCGAACTCGATCGCGATGACTTGCCGATGAGCGTGGGGGTTCGTGATGTCGCGCGACGCGCGATCGAGCGTGCGGCGGCACTTGGTCATGCGCAGCGTCCGGCCAATACTTGAATGCGTGAAGCAACGCTGTCTTTCTCGCAGCGCTTGCGCGCGGCCCGATCGGAACCATAACGGTGCCGGCTACGCGCCGACGAACCGCCAATTACAAATCAAAGATGGGCCAACCCATGATCCGAATTCGCAAGTCCACTCCGGCCGACGGCGCACGCGTGCTGGATATCTGGCGCAACGCGGTCGACGCCACGCACCACTTCCTCAGCAACGACGACCGCCGCGCGATCGAATCCGAAGTCGTCGCGTTCCTGCCCGGTGCACCGCTCGATCTCGCCGTCGACGAAGCCGACCGCGCAATCGGCTTCATGTTGCTCGACGGTAGTCACATGGAAGCACTGTTCGTCGATCCGGCTCACCACGGCGCGGGTGTCGGGCGCCTGCTCGTGGGAGAGGCGCTCAAGCGTCATCCCGACCTGTCGACCGACGTCAACGAACAGAACGAAGCGGCGGCAGGATTCTATGAACGGCTCGGCTTCGAGCGCACCGGGCGATCGGCGCTCGATGGGCAGGGGCGCGCCTATCCGTTGATTCACCTGCGCTATCGAGCGGCACCCCTGTCCTCGCCGCAGCACGCATAACGGTGGCCGGCGCGGGATAGCGCGCCGCCCTCCACGTCATGCGCTCCGGGCACGCGAACGCGGCGACCTGATACCAGGTCCGCTCCACGCATGCCGCATGCGGCCACGTGACGCGTCATGCACGACGCACCGGCACCACGCGCTCGACCCTTGCACGGATGATCGTTTCCCGGACGGAACGAGCCTGTCGCGGGCCGGGAGATGCTAACCTCTCGGCCACTCTAACGACACCGCGTGAAGCCACAGGATTCGACCATGCAAACCGTTGCGGTACTGGACTTCGAAACAACCGGACTTTCGCCGAACATGGGCGACCGTGCGACCGAAATCGCCGTCATCCTGCTCCGGGACGGTGAAATCGTCGACCGTTTCCAGAGCCTGATGAATGCAGGCAGACGCATACCGTCCGATGTCGTCGCGCTGACCGGCATCACGAACGAGATGATTGCAGCCGCGCCGCCTGCATCGAAGGTCATGAAGGAAGCCGCGGCGTTCGTCGGCAAGCATGCGGTCGTCGCCCACAACGCCGGGTTCGACAAACGGTTCTGGCAATCCGAACTCGGGCTGCTTGGCGTGTCGGCCGAGCATGCCTTTGCGTGCACGATGCTCGTGGCAAGACGTATCTATCCGGATGCCCGGAGTCACCGCCTGTCGAGCCTGGTGGATATGCTGCGGCTGCCGAAATCGGGCCGTGCGCACCGGGCGATGGTCGATGCCGAGATGGCCGGACACCTGTGGTGCCGGCTGCAGCACGACATTGCGCGGACGTACGGACTGAATCGCATCGATCACGCGCTCATGGCCCGTGTGCAGGCAACGGCCAAGGCGAAAGTGCCGACGTACTTGCGTTCGCTCGTGGGCGCACACGCGTGAGCATCCGGGGTCGCGATGCTTCCGATTCGCGCAATCCATTGATGAAAAACGGCTTGGCAACCTGCCAGGCCGTTTTCTTGTCGCAGCAGTCTTCCGGTTGATTCCAAATATAAGGCAACGGCAGGACGGCCATTTTGTGGCCGCCCACGACGCTGACTGACTGAGCTGCGATGTGTTCGTGTCATGCAAGGCCTCTTCTTGCACATGATGATGCAGATGGACAGGCTCTCGTCGTCCTGACGCGCCTGCGCGCGCTTGCAGCGCGACATGATGAGCAGGGTGCGCGCCCAACCGATTTCTCCAACCCGTGCGCGGAGCTTGGGCTCGGCACTGTATTGCAAAAAAATTGACGCAGCACCACAGGTTCTGCGCCGAACATGGCAAACCCCTGTCCTTACGACACTCTCGGCTGCATGGCTTGTTTGGCGGCCGCTGGCACCAGTTCGCTCAACCGGGACAGGAAGAGCTTGAGGATTGGAGAGGTGTTGGAACGGCTGTGACCGACAACGAGGTCGATTGTCGGCGCGTCTCCCGCCAACGGGCGGCTTACCACGGACCACGGCAGCAGGTTCTCGACGTAGTCGGGAATCAACGTCAGCCCGCGCGTCGACGCCACGAGCGACATCACCATCGCTGGATTGTCCACGCCCTGGGTGGGCGTAAGCGTCACACCTTCGCGCTGCAGGTACGTGTCCACCACGGAACGCAGCACGCGCGCCTTGTTGGCCATGGCCACGAAGGGCTGTCCCACGAGTTGTTGCGGTCGGATGCGCTCTTGCGAGGCCAAGGTGTGATCGCTCGGCATCAGCACGACCAGCGGCTCTTGCCCAACCGTCGTGTAGTCCAGATCGAAGCCCGGCTCGGCGCGCAGGAAGGCCAGGTCCAGCCTGCCACGCGCCAATGCATCCGCCAGGTCCGGTGAGTAATCGCTGGAGACCGTCACGTCGATGTTCGGCAACTCGTCGCGTAGCAAGTTCAGCGCCTTCGGCAACCAGGTCATCTCCTGTCCGGTCAGGAAGCCCAGTGCAAAACGCTGCTTGCTCGGCTGCGCCGCCCGGCGCGCGGCCTCGATCGCCGCATCGACCTGACTCAGGGCCAATCGCGCGTGATCGATGAACGCTTTCCCCGCCGGCGTCAGTTCGACGCCGCGCGTGCTGCGGCTCAGCAGATCCACGCCGACCTGATCCTCCAGGTCGCGGATCTGCCGGCTCAGCGAAGGCTGGGAGGTATGCAGCCGCCGCTCGGCGGCCACCGTCAGACTGCCCGTTTCCGCCACAGCGATGAAGTAGCGCAGATGTCTCAGCTCCATGCTTGCTCCCATGCTTTTTAGGCATCCCCACCCGCTTACAAAGTCTTTTTGTTTCTGAAGGGGAGCCCCTAAATTCTCACCCATGGCGGCGGGGAAAGCAGATTCGGAACGACAGCAACCCATCGCCCGTACGTCAACCGTCATACCTCAAGGAGCATATCATGAGCCACCACCCCGTCATTCTCATCACCGGCGCGCTGACCGGCATCGGTCGCGCCACCGCCTTGGCGTTCGCGGACAGCGGCGCCCGTCTCGTCATCTCCGGCCGCCGGCCGGCGGAAGGCCAGGCACTCGAGTCCGAACTCCGTCAGCTGGGCGCCGAGGCCCACTTCATCCAGGCCGATGTCCGGCATGACCAGGAGGTTCAGGATCTGGTGGACCAGACCGTGGCTCACTTCGGCCGCCTGGACGTGGCCGTCAACAACGCCGGCACCGAAGGCCAGCCCGGCCTGATCGTGAACCAGACCGCCGACAGCTACGCCGCCACCTTCGACACCAACGTGCTCGGCACGCTGCTGAGCATGAAGCACGAACTGCGCGTGATGACTGCCCAGGGCAGCGGCAGCATCATCAACATCTCTTCGACTTACGGCCACGAAGGCGCGGCCTACGCGTCGGTGTACGCCGGCAGCAAGCATGCCGTCGAGGGCATGACCAAGTCCGCAGCGCTGGAAGTGGCGGCCGCAGGCGTTCGCGTCAACGCCGTGGCTCCCGGTCCGACCGACACCGGCATGCTGGACCGCTTCACCGCCACGCCGGAGAACAAGGCTGCGCTCGCTTCACGCGTGCCGCTGGGCCGCGTCGGCAAGCCGGCCGAGATTGCAGCGGCCGTGCGCTTCCTGGCTTCGGACGCCGCAGCGTTCGTGACCGGCCAGATCGTCACCGTCGATGGCGGCAAGACAGCCGGCTGATCCGGGCCGCGCCGAGCCGGCGCGGCCCTGCCCGTCACCCAGGCAACGCCCGGCTTTTCACCGAGGCGGGGCAGCACCTTGCCCGCTCAAGGATCCGTCAGCCTCATAGGGAATACGACCATGCACACCTTCACTCATCACACCGCCCCGACCCAGTACATCGAGGCCAATGGCATCCGCTTCGCCTATCGCCGGTTCGGTAAGTCAAGCGGCGTGCCGATCGTTTTCAACCAGCACTACACCGGAACGATGGACTATTGGGATCCGGCCGTGACCGACGGCCTCGCAGAGACGCGCGAGGTGATCCTGTTCAACAACGCCGGCGTGTCCAGCTCGTCCGGCGAGACACCGGCAAGCTTCCCCGAAATGGGCGCCAACGCCATTGCCTTCATCCGCGCGCTCGGCCTCCCCCAGGTCGATGTGCTGGGCATCTCGATTGGCGGTTTTGTCGCGCAAGAGATCGCACTTCAAGGCGGGGATCTCGTGCGCAAGCTCATCCTCGTCGGCACCGGCCATCGCGGCAACGACATGACGGCCAGCCGCTCGGCGGAGATCTTTGCAGGCCGCTACGAGCCGCCTGAACATCTCTGGCTGTCGGTGCACTTCGCTCCGTCCGAGGCCAGCCAGAAAGCCGGCATCGCCTTCCTTCAACGCAAGTGGCGCCGCCAGGATCGCGACCCGGAAGTGAGCGCGCAAACCGTCGCCGCCCAAGGCGCCGCCATCGGCAAATGGATCGCGCCGGACGAGAATGCGCTGGCCTACCTGGAGTCGATCCGGCAGCCCACGCTGATCGTCCAGGGCAGCCACGACGCGATCATCCCGACTGCGCACTCCGTCACGCTGCAGCAGCACCTGCCGAACGCCCAGCTGGTGCTCTATCCGGACGCCGGCCACGGCTCGATTTATCAGTACCCGGAGCGCTTCGTCGCACACGCCGTTCAGTTCCTGAACGAAGGCCCGGCCGGCATGGCCAGCGCTTGAGCGACCTCGCAACCTCTTTGGAGACGGACGTCATGAACTCACTCACGGGCAAGACCGCGCTCGTCACCGGTGCTTCGCGCGGCATCGGCCGCGCCACCGCCTTGACGCTGGCCGCGGCCGGAGCGCAGGTCCTGGTTCACTACGGCAGCGGCGAGACGGAGGCGACCGCCGTGGTCGACGAAATCCGCCGGGCCGGCGGCAAAGCCGAGACGATCGCCACCGACCTGCGTTCGCCGGACGGTCCGCACCAGCTCGCCGAACGCGTTCGCACCATCATCGGCGGACGGCTGGATGTTCTGGTGGCCAATGCGGGCATCGCCAAGGCCGCGTCGATCGAGGAGACGACGGTCGAGGACTTCGACGCGCTCTTCGCCGTCAACGTGCGCGCACCATTTTTCCTCGTGCAGCAACTACTGCCTGCTCTGTGCAAAGGAAGCAGCATCGTCCTGCTGTCCTCGCTGGCGGCACACGCCTCGGTCGGCACGCTCTCTGCCTACTCGGCCACCAAGGGTGCGATCGATACGCTGGTGAAGCACTGGGCTGCGGCTCTCGGCTCGCGTGGCATCCGCGTCAACGCGGTGGCACCGGGCGTGGTGGAAACCGAGATGTCGAGTTTCACCAAGACGGACGCGGGACGCGAGGCAACCCTCGGCATGCAGGCCTTGCAACGCGTGGCCCAACCCGAAGACATCGCCAGCGTCGTCGCGTTCCTGGCCTCGGACCAGGCGCGCTGGATCACCGGTGACACGTTGCGCGTGGATGGCGGCTCCAAGCTTTGAGGCACCCCCACCCATTCAATCTCTCAAGGAAATCCAAATGAAGCTCTATCACTCCACCTCGTCGCCCAATTCCCGCCGCGTGCGCATCCTGCTCGCCGAGAAGGGCCTCACTCCAACCCTGGTCCCGGTCGACTTGGGCACGGGCGAACAACACGGCGACGCCTACCGCGCCATCAATCCGCGCCGCGTCGTGCCCACGCTGGTGCTGGACGATGGGACGGCCATCGGCGAAGTGCCCGTCATCAGCCGCTACCTCGAGGATGTGTACCCGACGCCCTCGCTCTTCGGCACGACGCCCGCGGAGCAGGCCGTGGTCTCGATGTGGGATCGCCGCATCGAGCAGGAAGGTTTCGCGTCAGTGATGGAGGCGATTCGCAACAAGGCGCCCGGCCTGAAGGGTCGAGCGATCGCGGGACCGCACGACTACGAGCAGATCCCTGCACTGGTTGAGCGCAGCACGCAGCGCGTGAAAAATCTGTTCGCGGACATGAACGCGCGGTTGGCCGAGTCGCCCTTCGCCGCTGGCGAGAACTTCTCGGTAGCGGACATCACGCTGCTCGCCACAGTGGATTTCGCCGCCAAGGCGATCGACTTGTCGATTCCGGAAGAATTCCGTGCGCTGCGACGCTGGTACGACGCCGTCTCGCTTCGCGGCAGCGCAGCCGCTTGAACGCAGTCCGTTTCGCACATTCCGAAACGTTCACCGCGTCCAATTTTTTGACGGCGTTACCGTCGGCTTTACCGTCAGGGATCGGGAGACCTGCGGATGCCCCGAAAGCCGAATAAAACAAGCTTCCCCGGGAAGACTTTTACCGTCGAAGACGGTAAAAGTCTGAATAGTGACCGGGAATGTCTTGATCCGGCCTCGACTTTTACCGCCCACTCTACCGCCAACTTGTTTTGCAGGCCGACGATAGCCACCGATAGACTCCGCGACGTATTGATTTGAAAGTCAAAACGTTACGGCAGTTTTTCGATGGCTGGCGATAATCATCGAAGGACGTCAATTCACTCCCACTCGATCGTCGCCGGCGGCTTGCCCGAGATGTCGTACACCACACGGTTGATCCCGCGCACCTCGTTGATGATCCGGTTCGACGCGCGGCCGAGCAGCGCGTACGGCAGGTGCGCCCAGTGCGCGGTCATGAAGTCGGTCGTCTGCACCGCGCGCAGCGACGTCACGTAGTCGTACGTGCGGCCATCGCCCATCACGCCCACCGACTTCACCGGCAGGAACACCGCGAACGCCTGGCTCGTCAGGTCGTACCAGCTCTTGCCGACATCGGCTTCGCCGCACAGGCCGGCAGCCGCATCCTGCGCGGTCGCGGTCGTGTTGCGCAGTTCCTCGATGAAGATCGCGTCCGCGCGGCGCAGCAGGTCCGCGAACTCGCGCTTCACTTCGCCGAGAATCCGCACGCCGAGGCCCGGGCCCGGGAACGGATGGCGGTACACCATTTCCGGCGGCAGGCCGAGCGCAACGCCCAGCTCGCGCACTTCGTCCTTGAACAGGTCGCGCAGCGGCTCGAGCAGCTTCAGGCCGAGCGTTTCCGGCAGGCCGCCGACGTTGTGGTGGCTCTTGATCGTCGTCGCCTTCTTCGTCTTCGTGCCGCCCGATTCGACCACGTCCGGGTAGATCGTGCCCTGCGCGAGCCACTTCGCCTTCGACAGCTTCTGCGCCTCGGCCTGGAACACCTCGACGAACTCGCGGCCGATGATCTTGCGCTTCGCTTCCGGATCGGTCACACCGGCCAGGTGGCCGAGGAACTGTTCGGACGCGTCGACGTGCACGACCTTCGCATGCAGGCGGCCCTCGAACATGTCGAGCACCATCTTGCCTTCGTTCAGGCGCAGCAGGCCGTGGTCGACGAACACGCAGGTGAGCTGGTCGCCGATCGCGCGATGGATCAGCGCAGCGGCGACGCTCGAATCGACACCGCCCGACAGGCCGAGAATCACTTCCTCGTCACCGACCTGCTCGCGGATCTTCGCGACGGCTTCCTCGATGTGGTTGCTCATGATCCAGTCGGGCTTCGCACCGGCGATCTGCAGCACGAAGCGTTCGATGATCTGGCGGCCCTTCACCGTGTGCGTGACTTCCGGATGGAACTGCACCGCGTAGTAGCCGCGCGCCTCGTCGGCCATGCCGGCGATCGGGCAGCTCGGCGTCGACGCCATCAGCGCGAAGCCCGGCGGCAGTTCGGCAACCTTGTCGCCGTGGCTCATCCAGACCTTCAGCATCCCGTGGCCTTCGTCCGTCTTGAAGTCCTCGATGCCGTCGAGCAGGCGCGTGTGTCCGTGTGCGCGCATTTCCGCGTAACCGAATTCGCGGTGATCGCTCCACTCGACCTTGCCGCCAAGCTGCACGGCCATCGTCTGCATGCCGTAGCAGATGCCGAGCACCGGCACGCCGAGATCCCACACGGCCTGCGGCGCGCGCAGCTGATGGTCTTCGTACGTGCTCGCGTGGCTGCCCGACAGGATCACCGCCTTCGGCGCGAACTCGCGGACGAAGTCGTCGGACACATCGTTCGGATGGATTTCGCAGTAGACGTGCGCTTCGCGCACGCGTCGCGCAATCAGTTGGGTGACTTGCGAACCGAAGTCGAGAATCAGGATTTTGTCGTGCATGGCTGCGGACGGGATGAAGAGAATAAGAAAAGCAGCGCATCATTTTCATCATGCGCTGCGTCAATAGCATGGACAGCGGCGTCGGGCGGAAGGCAGCACGCGCGACGCATGGCCGGTCAATCCTGCATCGGCGGGCGCTCGTCGAGTGCGACGGTGCCGGACGACGATGGGCCGGATGCGGCCGGTGACGACGATGCAGCGGACGCTGCGGGACGGCTGACGACGGGTTCGACACGCTGCGGTGCAGGCGACGACGCGGGTGCCGTCGCCGGCTCGGCCGGACGCTGCGCAGGCGCGCGCGCCTCGAGCGCCTGCTCCCGCGCCTGCTCTTTTTCGCGCCGGCGCACAGCCGACGCGAGCCGCACGCCGCCGAGGCCGAGCACGATCAGCGCGACGCCGGCCACGGCCGACAGCACGCGGCCGGCGGCCGCGAGCGCGGGACCGCTGCCGGTGCCGATCGACCAGACGATCGTCAGCGCGCCGGTCAGCCAATACACATGGCCGACCGAACGCGCGACCGGCGCCGTGAGATCCCCGTTGAACGCTGCATGAAACGCGAGCCACGCGAGCCCGAGCAACGCGATGCCGAGCGCCTGGCCGAGCATCGCCGGCTGGACGTTCGCAAGCTGCAGCGCGTTGAAGAGCGACTGCCAGGGCGTCAGCACGAACAGCACGCCGAACGCCAGCAGCAGCACGGCATCAATGATCAGCACGGCTCGCAGCAGCGGTTTCATCGGCAATCAGTCCACGTGGTAGTTCGGCGCTTCCTTCGTGATCTGCACGTCGTGCACGTGCGACTCGCGCATGCCCGCCGCGGTGATCTGGACGAATTCGGCCTTGTCGTGCAGCTCGTCGATCGTCTTGCAGCCGCAGTAGCCCATGCTCGCGCGCACGCCGCCGACCAGCTGGAACAGGATCGCGTTGACCGAGCCCTTGTACGCGACACGGCCTTCGATGCCTTCCGGCACGAGCTTGTCGATGTTCGCCGAGTTGTCCTGGAAGTAGCGGTCTGCCGCACCGTCCTTCATCGCACCGACCGAACCCATGCCGCGATACGACTTGTACTGGCGCCCCTGGTACAGGAACACGTCGCCCGGCGCCTCTTCGGTGCCCGCGAACATGCTGCCCATCATCACCGCGTTCGCGCCGGCCGCGAGGGCCTTCGACACGTCGCCCGAGAAGCGCACGCCGCCGTCGGCGATGCACGGCACGCCCGTGCCCTTCAGCGCTTCCGCGACGTTCGCGATCGCGCTGATCTGCGGCACGCCGACACCGGCGACGATCCGCGTCGTGCAGATCGAGCCCGGGCCGATACCGACCTTGACCGCATCCGCGCCGTATTCGACGAGCGCCTTCGCGGCGGCGGCCGTCGCGATGTTGCCGCCGATCACTTCGACGTGCGGGAAGTTCTGCTTGACCCAGCGAACGCGCTCGAGCACGCCCTTGCTGTGGCCGTGCGCGGTATCGACGACGATCACGTCGACGCCGGCCTGCACCAGCAGCTCGACACGCTCTTCGTTGTCGGGACCGACGCCGACCGCCGCGCCTGCGCGCAGCTTGCCGTGTTCGTCCTTGCACGCGTCCGGGTGCTCGGTCTGCTTCGTGATGTCCTTGACGGTCATCAGGCCGCGCAGTTCGAACGCGTCGTTGACGACCAGCACGCGCTCGAGGCGGTGGCTGTGCATCAGCGCCTTCGCTTCGGCGAGCGGCGTGCCTTCCTTGACCGTGACGAGGCGCTCGCGCGGCGTCATGATCGACTTGACCGGCTCGTCGAGGCGGGTTTCGAAACGCAGGTCGCGGTTCGTGACGATGCCGACGAGCTGCGGGCCTTCGACGACTGGGAAGCCGGAGATGCCATGCTGGCGCGACAGCGCGATCACGTCGCGCACCTTCATTTGCGGCGGCACCGTGATCGGATCGCGGACGACGCCCGATTCGAAACGCTTGACCTTCGCGACCTCGCGGGCCTGTTCGGCCGGCGTGAGGTTCTTGTGGACGATACCGACGCCACCTTGCTGGGCCATCGCGATCGCAAGGCGACCTTCGGTGACCGTGTCCATCGCGGCGGACACGAGCGGCATGTTCAGGGAGATGTTGCGGGTCAGCTTGGTCTTGAGGCTGGTGTCGCGCGGGAGAACGTCGGAGAAGGCGGGAACGAGGAGCACATCATCGAAAGTGAGTGCTTTTTGGATCAGACGCATGGCAAATCCTATGGGCGCAAAAGCGAATTATACGCGAAGCGCTGCGAATTTTCACAACACGAACAACGGCTTAGCCGGTTTCGGCCGTTCGGGGGCCGAATCGTTCGGATCGCCGTTCGGTTCGTTTTCGATCGCCTTTCGTTTCACCGCCGCATCGAGCCATTCGCGCAGCCGGCCGCGAAACGGCCTATCCGCCTGTTGCGGACGGGCCACGCGGCGGCGGCGACGATGAAGCCCGGCCCGGCAATGGGCCGAACGGGCCCACCGTCCCGCCTCATAGCAGCCCGGCCGCGCGGACGATCATCACCACGCCGCCGCCGACCACGACGCAGCCGACGATCCGCGCAACCCGCCCGCCGGCCGGCACCAGGCGCTCGGCGGCGATCGCAACCGTCACGACCGCCATCACGCGCAGATCCATCATGCCGATGGCCAGCGCGACCGCCATCAGGTTGCCGCAGCAGGCCCCGCATCGCGTGGCGGCGCTCACCCCGTGCCGCCATGCCGCACCGGCCTCCGCGTGCGGCGGATGCACGCCGGTCGCCGCGTGCCGGCAGCACGTCAGCCGGCGCGCCTTCCATCCGGAGAATTGCAGGACGCCTGCGACCAATACGACCGCGCCGGCCACGAACGGCATGGCGCGAGCGAGCGCCGGCAGCCTTGCAGCGGCACTCGTCAGCGCCGCGCCGGCCGGAAACACGAGCGCGCCGACTGCCATCCACACGGCGAAATACCCGGCGCCCACCACGGCGACGAGCCAGGTCGAACGCGCCGCCGCCAGCGGCCCGGCGCCCTGCCGGTATCGCCACAGCACCGGCGCGAGCACGGGCAGCATCATCGTCGCCGTCATCGCGCCCCACATGCCGGCGAACGCCTCGAACGTGCGGCCGGCGCCCCATCCGCACGGCCGCTGCCATGCCGCCGGCGTCATCCAGCCGCCGGACATTGGTGCGCCGCCTATCGCGGCCATCGACGCGTGCTGCATCACGGTCGCAACAACGGCAACGGCGAACACGGCCGCGAGCGCCACCGCGAAGGCCCGCGGATCGGGGCCCGCGACGCCTGCGGCAGGCCGAGTCATCGCCCGCCTCCGCCCGTCGCCGGCGCGCTCAGCCGCGTGCGTACTCGTCATGACGGCGCCACCACGGGCCGGTCTCGTTGCGCCCGTGCGGCGCGCGATCGAGCCACTGGTACATCCCCCACAGCCCGTCGAGGCCGCGCGCATAGGTCGAATACGTGTGATAAACCGCACCGTCCTCGCGCACGAACGCGCTCATCCCCGGCCGGTCGAGCGAATACGTGAGCGCGTCGGTACCGCAGGTCGCCGCGAATGCCACGACGGGTGCCGGCGGCGGATCCATGTCCATCGCGTGGCCGGCCCGCGCGTAGTTGTACTCGACGTCGCCCGCGCGCTGCTGCGTTTCGGTAAACGACACGTTGAAGTCGAAGTTGAAATCGCCGCCGACCGACGACGCCCACGGGAAGTGCCACCCCATCCGCTGGCGGTACGCGAGCAGCTTCGCGAGCGGCGCGCGCGACACGGCGGCGAGCGTCACGTCGTGGTTCGCCAGGTGCACGGCGAAGCCGTCGAAACCGTCGGCGACCGACGAACACGACGGGCAGCCGGCCTGGTAGTCGGGGCCGAACATGAAGTGATAGACGAGCAGTTGCGAACGGCCGCGAAACAGGTCGTCGAGCGTTGCCCGCCCGTCTTCGGTGTCGAACCGGTAGGTCTTGTCGACGCGCACCCAGGGCAGTGCCTGGCGCCGCCGCGCGAGTTCGTCGCTTTGCCGCGTCAGCGCCTTTTCCGCGTCGAGCAGCGCGCGGCGTTCGGCCAGCCATTCGTCGCGGGTTCCGGTGAGATGAGTCGTCATGGCGGGTTCCTCCTTCCGATGGGTATCCGGGCACGGCGTCCGGTGCCGTGTGCGTGGTGCTAGATTAGGGGCGGGCATCGGACCGGAGGGAGTGACAAGTGTGTCGGGATTCGGATGGATTCGCTGATCACCGCGGCCGCGCGCGCGCTCGCGGCCGGTGACGCGCTCGGCGCGCTGAACCGCGTCGCGCTGCGCGACGATGCGCCGGCGCTCGCGCTGCGCGGGATCGCGATGGCGCAGCTCGGCGATTTCGAACGGGCTCGCGCACTCGTGCGCGGCGCCGCGCGTGCGTTCGGCGCCAGGGAGGCCGTGGCGCGTGCGCGCTGCGTCGTCGCGGAAGCGGAGATCGCGCTCGCGTCGCGCGACCTGCGCTGGCCGACGCGCGCGCTCGATGCCGCATGCGCGACGCTCGACGCGCACGGCGACCGCGCGAACGCCGCGCATGCGCACTATCTCGGCGTGCGCCGGCTGCTGCTGATCGGCCAGCTCGACGATGCCGAGCGGATGCTCGCGAATCTCGATCCCGCGCCGCTGCCGGCTGCATCGCGCGCCGCCCATGAGCTGATCGCGGCCGGCATTGCGATGCGCCGCATCCGCACGCACGCAGCCCGCGCAGCGCTTGCCCGTGCGCGCGCAGCCGCCCGCGACGCGGGCATCGCCGCGCTGACGGCCGAGGTCGAGGCCGCGGCACGCGTGCTCGACGCCCCAGCCGCGCGCCTCATCGCGCGCGGTACATCGCGGCTCGTGCAACTCGACGAAGTCGAAACACTGTTCGCGTCGAACGCGCTCGTCGTCGATGCGTGCCGCCACACGGTGCGCGACGCGCGCACGACCGTGTCGCTTGCGCGGCGGCCCGTGCTGTTCGTGCTTGCCCGCGCGCTCGGCGAGGCCTGGCCGGCCGACGTGTCGCGCAACGCGCTCGTCGCCGTCGCATTCCGCGCGAAACACGCTGACGAATCGCATCGCGCACGCCTGCGTGTCGAGATCGGCCGGCTGCGCGCGGTGCTGCGGCCGCTCGCGAACGTCGTCGCCACGCCGCGCGGCTTCGCGCTCGAACCGCTCGGCATACGCGAGACCGTCGTGCTGGCGCGCCCGGTCGACGATCGCCACGCGGCCGTGCTCGCGCTCCTCGCCGATGGCGAAGCGTGGTCGAGCTCCGCGCTGTCGCTGGCCCTCGGCGCGAGCCAGCGCACCGTGCAGCGCGCGCTCGACGCACTCTCTGAAGCGAACAAGGTCCAGGCGCTCGGCCGTGGCCGTGCGCGCCGCTGGATGACGCCGCCATTGCCCGGTTTCGCGACGACCTTGTTACTCCCTGCCCCGCTGCCGGCCGATTAGGATGACCGCATCGAACGACGAGGTAACGAACATGAAACGCTCCCGAGCAGACATCCTTCGCGAATACGGCCCGTTTCCGGGCGTCGACGGCGTACACGGCGTCACGTACGACGGGCAGTACGTGTGGTACGCGTCCGGCGACAAGCTGAATGCGCTCGACCCGGAACGCGGCACGACCGTCCGCTCGCTCGACGTTGCCGCGCATGCGGGCACGGCGTTCGACGGCCGCCACCTGTACCAGATCGTCGAAGATCGCATCGAGAAGATCGATCCCGAATCGGGCCGCGTGCTCGCGACGATCCCCGCTCCCGGCAAAGGCGGCGATTCCGGGCTGGCCTGGGCCGAAGGCGCGCTGTGGGTCGGCCAGTACCGCGAACGCAAGATTCATCAGGTGGACCCGCAAACGGGCGCCGTGCTGCGCACGATCGAATCGAACCGCTTCGTCACCGGCGTGACGTGGGTCGACGGCGAGCTGTGGCACGGCACCTGGGAAGCCGACCAGGCCGACCTGCGGCACATCGATCCGCGCACCGGCCAGGTGCTCGAGCAGATCGACATGCCGGCCGGCGTCGGCGTATCGGGGCTCGAATCCGACGGCCACGAGCGCTTCTACTGCGGCGGCGGCAACAGCGGCACGTTGCGCGCCGTACGTCGGCCCGCGCGAGCCGGGGCGTCGGGCCACAACGCGGGCGCACCGCCCGATTCGGCTGACGAATGATCCGCAGCCTGCCGTGATCGCTCCCGGGCGCAGCACGCGTGCGCGCCGCCCGGTGCCGAGTGCAGGAATGAACAAGACGACGTGGCAGCCGCGTCGCTACGATGCGCGCTCGTCAGTCATGTGTTCGGAGCGGTCGATGCGACGCGGTGTGGTCTATGGTGTCCTGGCAGGTGCCCTGTGGGGCATGGTGTTTCTCGTTCCTCGGCTGCTGACCGACTTCTCGCCGCTGCTGCTGAGCGCCGGCCGCTACGCGATGTACGGCCTCGTGTCGCTGGCGGCCGCCCTGCCGGCGGCCCGCTCGCTGCTCGCGCGGCTGACCCGCGAGGATCTCGTCGCGCTGGTCAGGCTCGCCGTCGTCGGCAACGTCGCGTACTACATGCTGCTGTCCGGCGCCGTGCATCTGATCGGCATCGCGCCCAGTTCGCTGATCGTCGGCGTGCTGCCCGTCACGGTCACGCTCGCGGGCCTCGGCGACCACGGCGCCGTGCCGCTGCGGCGGCTCGCGGCCCCACTCGCGCTGGTGATCGCGGGCATCGTCTGCATCAACGTCGACCTGTTCACCTCCGAGGCCGCGCATGCGACGACCCTCGGCCAGAAGCTCGCGGGCATGACCTGCGCGGCCGGCGCGCTCGCGAGCTGGACCTGGTATGCGGTCGCGAACGCACGCTATCTGCAGCGCCATCATCATTTCGGCGGCAACGAGTGGTCGGTGCTGTGGGGTGTCGTGACGGGCCTGATCGGCGGGCTCGTCTGGATCGCGATCCTCGCGCTGCCGGCCGGCACCGTGCAGGCAGCCGTCCCGGCGTCGCGCTGGCAGCTGTTCTGGCTGCTGAACCTCGTGCTCGCGATCGGCGCATCGTGGCTCGGCAACGGGCTGTGGAATGCCGCGTCGAAGCGGCTGCCGCTCACGCTGTCGGGCCAGCTGATCGTGTTCGAAACCGTGTTCGCGATGCTTTACGCGTTCGTCTACGACCAGCGGATGCCGCATGCACTCGAGATCGCCGCGCTGGTGCTGCTGCTCACGGGCGTCTACGGATCGGTGCGGCAGCACGGCGACACGCCCGCCGGCGGCGATACGTCGGAAAGCGCGCCGGCAAACGCAAACGCCGCGGCCCACTGAGCGCCACGGCGTTTGATCAGACGAATCGGGACGAAAGGCGTGGAACGGCCGGCGTCAGCGCGAATCCTTGTGCATCCACTTGCGGCCCTCGATGGAGCCGGCGCGGCGCGACTTGTCGACGCGGCGCTGGCGCGCGAGCTTCGGATCGACGATCAACGGGCGGTAGATCTCGACGCGGTCGTGGTCGGCAAGCGGTGCGTCGAGCGGCGCAAGCTTGCCGTACACGCCCGTCTTCGCGTTCGCGAGATCGATTTCCGGGTGCAGCGCGAGCACGCCGCTCGCATCGATCGCCGAACGAACGGTCGCCCCTTCGGGCAGCGACAGCGGAATCAGCGTCTGGCGATCCGGCAGCGCGTAGCAGACTTCGATCGACAGCATCGCGTCACCCCTTCCCGTAGCGCTGGTCGGCGCGCTTCACGAACGAATCGACGAACGTGTTCGCGATATGGCTGAACACGGGCCCGATGATCTTCTCGAGCAGGATGCTCGAGAACTCGTAGTGCAGCGCGAATTCGATCTTGCAGGCATCGGCACGCAGTGCCGTGAAGCGCCACGCGCCCGTGAACTTCTTGAACGGGCCGTCCGTGAACTCCATGTCGATCCGCGTCGGGCGCTGCTGCGTGTTGCGCGTCGCGAAATGCTGCTTGATGCCCTTGAAGTTGATGTCGATGCGCGCTTCCATCCCGCTCTCGTCCTGACGGCGAATCTCGACACCGCCGCACCAGGGCAGGAAATTGGGGTAGTCGGCCACGTCGGTGACGAGGTCGAACATCTGTTCCGCCGAGTGACGGATCAATACGGTTTTCTGGACATCTGCCATAAATCGCGCGGCATCGCTCAAGGTGAGAACGCAAGCCGGGCGATTCCCGCCCCGCTTTGCTAAAATCGTGATTTTAAACGAGTTGGCCCGATCCTTTCATGAGCATCATCGACAACAGGAAAGCGCACTTCGATTACCACATCGAGGAACGCTACGAGGCGGGGCTCGTGCTCGAGGGCTGGGAAGTCAAGGCGCTGCGCGCCGGGCGCGGCCAGATCCGGGAAGGTTACGTCGTGATCAAGCACGCCGAGATCTTCCTGATCGGTACCCATATCAGCCCGCTGCCCGAGGCTTCGACCCACATCACGCCCGACCCGGTTCGCACGCGCAAGCTGCTGCTGCACCGCGAGGAAATCAAGAAACTGATCGGCAAGGTCGAGCAGCGCGGCTACACGCTCGTGCCGCTGAACTTCCACTACAAGGGCGGTCGCGTGAAGTGCGACATCGCGCTCGCGAAGGGCAAGAAGCTGCACGACAAGCGCGAAACCGAGAAGAAGCGCGACTGGGAACGCGAAAAGGCCCGCATCATGCGCGCCGGCACCTGACCTGCGCGACAACACGCATCACACACGACACGGCCCGCTCGAAGCGGGCCGTGTTGCTTTGGTATCAGTGAATCGGGCGCGGCTACACGGGCGACACTCGGCACGCCACGCCGCCGGTTTCGGCTGTACAAAGGCACCGACGACGGCACCGCATGGGCATCATCCGCCTCCGGCTGCGCGACGATTCGCCGCACGTCGATCACACGCGGCGGCCACCGGCGCCCCGCGCCAATCCGGACTCAGGCCTTCCCGCCCGACGCGCCCCCCGCGCTCTTGACGATCGTCAGCGCCGACGAGATCGCCGAGCCGAGATCCGACAGGTTCGATGGCACGATCAGCGTGTTGCCCTGCTTCGCGAGATTCGAGAATGCGCTGACATACTGCTCGGCCACCTTCAGGTTCACCGCGTCCATCCCGCCCTGCGATTGCATCGCGTTCGCGATCTTCTGGATCGCCTGCGCGTTCGCCTCGGCCACCGCCAGAATCGCGGCGGCCTCGCCCTGCGCCTGGTTGATCGCGGCCTGCCGCTCGCCTTCGGATTTCTGGATCGCCGCTTCGCGCGCGCCCGACGCGAGGTTGATCTGCTCCTGCTTGCGGCCTTCGGATGCGGCGATCAGCGCACGCTTTTCACGCTCCGCGGTGATCTGCGCCTGCATCGCGTGCAGGATTTCCTTCGGCGGCGTCAAATCCTTGATCTCGTAGCGCAGGACCTTCACCCCCCAGTTCGCCGCGGCCTGATCGAGCGCCGACACGATGTTGTGGTTGATGAAGTCGCGCTCCTCGAACGTCTTGTCGAGTTCGAGCTTGCCGACCACCGAGCGCAACGTCGTTTGCGCGAGCTGCGTGATCGCGAGCACGAAGTTGCTCGACCCGTACGACGCCTTCATCGGATCGGTCACCTGGAAGTACAGCACGCCGTCGACCTGCAGCTGCGTGTTGTCGCGCGTGATACAGACTTGGCTCGGCACGTCGAGCGGGATTTCCTTCAGCACGTGCCGGTATGCGATGCGATCGACGAACGGCAGCACGATATTCAGGCCGGGCGACAGCGTCGCGTGATAGCGCCCGAAGCGTTCGAGCACCCACGCATGCTGCTGCGGCACGATCTTCACCGTCTTCGACACGATCACGATCGCGATGACGAGCAGGACAACCCAGATGATCAGCGAATCCATGAAATATTCCCTCCTTGTTGTATCGGCGGACGATCAGCCCGCGGGTTTCGCCACGACCACGAGACAATTGCCGCGCACGGCACTCACCTGGTACACGTGCGCGTCGTCGCGCTCGCCGTTCTCGAGCTCGACGTCCCAGTCGGCGCCGCGATACTGCACGCGCGCGCGGCCGTCACGCCACGCGTCGACCGTGACGGTCGCGCCGATATCGAGATTGACGTCGGGATTCGTCGACGTGTCGCGCTTCTGCTTGCGGCCGAGCCCCGAACGCCGCAACACGACCATCGCGACGATCGCGACCACGGCCGCCGCACCGAACTGCACGTGCGGCGCGAAACCGGCCAGCTGCAGCAGCCCGCCCGCGAGAAAACCGAGCGCGATCATCAGCAGGTAGAACGTACCTGTCAGCAACTCGGCCACGACCAGCACGCCCACCGCGACCCACCAGAACAGATGCCCCGACATCATTGTGGTCTCCAGAAAAACATCTCCCGCGCTTACTTGCGTGGCATGGAACCAGAATACGCGCTGAAGCGCTGTTCCGGATCGATTTGTTCGTGACTCCCGGGCGGGCGTTCGGCAGGCCTGGGGCAGCCCGCTTCGTACCGACAAACAAAAACACCCCGGTATCTACCGGGGTGTTTATAGCATGAACCTTGCAATTTGCCTTCAGTGAAGGAGCAGCAGCGCCGCTCCTTCGTCGATGGCACGTTACCGACCGTTACTTCCGGTTGGCGAGCGCCTGCCACGTATCGATGATCGTGTCGGGGTTCAGCGAGATCGACACGATGCCTTCGTCCGTCAGCCATTGCGCGAAGTCCGGGTGATCGGACGGGCCCTGGCCGCAGATGCCGACGTACTTGCCCATCTTGCGGCAGGTATCGATCGCGCGCTTCAGCAGGAACTTGACGGCCGGGTCGCGTTCGTCGAAGTCGACAGCCAGCAGTTCCATGCCCGAGTCGCGGTCGAGGCCGAGCGTGAGCTGCGTGAGGTCGTTCGAGCCGATCGAGAAGCCGTCGAAGAACTGCAGGAAGTCTTCGGCGAGGATCGCGTTGGTCGGGACTTCGCACATCATCACGAGGCGCAGGCCGTTTTCGCCGCGCTTCAGGCCGAACTTCTCGAGCAGGCCGACGACGCGCTCCGCCTGCTTCACGGTACGCACGAACGGCACCATGATCTCGACGTTGGTCAGGCCCATCTCGTCGCGCACGCGCTTCAGTGCACGGCACTCCATCTCGAACGCCTGCGCGAAGTCTTCAGCGATGTAACGCGACGCGCCGCGGAAGCCCAGCATCGGGTTTTCCTCGTCCGGCTCGTAACGCGAACCGCCGATCAGCTTCTTGTACTCGTTCGACTTGAAGTCGGACAGACGCACGATCACGGGCTTCGGATAGAACGCCGCCGCGATCGTCGCGACACCTTCCGTCAGCTTGTCGACGTAGAACTGACGCGGCGATGCGTGACCGCGCGCGACGCTCTCGACGGCCTTCTTCAGGTCCTGGTCGATGTTCGGGTACTCGAGGATCGCCTTCGGGTGAACGCCGATGTTGTTGTTGATGATGAACTCGAGACGCGCGAGACCCACGCCGCCGTTCGGCAGCTGCGAGAAGTCGAACGCGAGCTGCGGGTTGCCGACGTTCATCATGATCTTGACCGGGATTTCCGGCAGTTCGCCGCGCTGCACTTCCGTGACTTCCGTCTCGAGCAGGCCGTCGTAGATCTTGCCTTCGTCGCCTTCTGCGCACGACACGGTGACGAGCGCGCCGTCCTTCAGGATGTCGGTCGCGTCGCCGCAGCCGACGACTGCCGGCACGCCGAGTTCACGCGCGATGATCGCCGCGTGGCAGGTCCGGCCGCCACGGTTCGTGACGATCGCGGCTGCACGCTTCATCACCGGCTCCCAGTTCGGGTCAGTCATGTCGGCCACCAGCACGTCGCCCGGCTGCACGCGTTCCATTTCCGACGGATCCTGGATCACGCGCACGGGGCCCGCACCGATCTTCTGGCCGATCGCACGGCCCGTCGCCAGCACCTGCGACTGGCCCTTCAGCTTGAAGCGCTGCTCGGCCTTGCCGGTCGCCTGGCTCTTCACGGTTTCCGGACGTGCCTGCAGGATGAAAATCTTGCCGTCGCGGCCGTCCTTGCCCCACTCGATGTCCATCGGACGCTGGTAGTGCTTCTCGATGATGACCGCGTACTTCGCCAGCTCGATCACGTCTTCGTCGGTGATCGAGTAGCGGTTGCGCTGCTCGTGCGGCACGTCGACCGTCTTCACGCGACCCGGCTCGCCCGGCTGCGTGAATTCCATCTTGATCAGCTTCGAGCCGATCGAGCGGCGGATGATCGGGTACTTGTCCTGTGCAAGTGTCGTCTTGAACACATAGAACTCGTCCGGGTTCACCGCGCCCTGCACGACGGTTTCGCCCAGGCCGTAGCTCGACGTGATGAACACGGCGTCCTTGAAGCCCGATTCGGTGTCGATCGTGAACATCACGCCGGCCGCGCCGACGTCCGAGCGGACCATGCGCTGCACGCCGGCCGACAGGGCGACTTCCGCGTGCGTGAAGCCCTTGTGCACGCGGTACGAGATCGCGCGGTCGTTGTACAGCGACGCGAACACGTGCTTCATGCGGTCGAGCACGTCGTCGATGCCGACGACGTTCAGGTACGACTCCTGCTGGCCGGCGAACGATGCGTCGGGCAGGTCTTCCGCGGTCGCGGACGAACGCACGGCGAACGACAGCTCGCCCGGCGAGCTGTTCTTCAGGGTTTCGAACTGCTCACGGATTTCCTGCTCGAGACGTGCCTGCATCGGCGCATCGACGATCCACTTGCGGATTTCGGCACCGGCTTCGGCGAGCGCCTTCACGTCGTCGATGTCGAGCGACTCGAGACGCTTGGCGATGCGGTCGGTAAGGTCGTTGTGCTTGAGGAAATCGCGGAACGCGAGCGCGGTCGTGGCGAAACCGGTGGGTACGCGAACGCCTGCTTCGGAAAGCTGGCTGATCATTTCGCCCAGCGACGCATTCTTGCCGCCGACGATCTCCACATCGGTCATCCGCAACTGCTCGAACGGAATTACATACGCCTGGTCCTTTGCGACGTTTGCTGCGTTAGTCATACAAGCCCCTAAGTGTGAAAAAAATGCTCGATTGCGCAAGTGGGCTTGGACGCGGGCGCTTGCAAAAAGGCGCGGCGCGTCTTGCGCAACCTGTTGGAGAAACAATCGCAGCGGCGGATGATCTTCCGACCCGATTTGCAAAAATCCCGGCAGAAGAGCGATATTTTCAGACAAATCGCCAAACTTGCCGGGAATTTTGGAATCGAGCGGCGAAGCCTGGGGCGCCGTTCGCGCCCTGCCCCCGCAATTGCTTATCCAACAGGTTGCCGCTATTCTACCGTGCCGGCTGCCGGATGTGGCGCGACCTTGTCACTGCGTCTGGAGGCGAACCTCCAGCCGCCCGCGCAACCGCCCTTCACGTTCGACGCCCAGATTCATGCTGCCTACCGTATTCATCGTCTCCGACGGCACCGGGATCACTGCCGAAACCTTCGCGCATTCGATCCTCTCCCAGTTCGACCAGAAATTCCGTCTCGTGCGCGTGCCGTTCGTCGATTCGCTCGACAAGGCCTATGCGACCGTCGAGAAGATCAACGAGGCCGCCGTGCACGACGGCCGCCGCGCGATCGTGTTCACGACGCTCGTCGACAGCGAGTCGAACGACATCGTCAAGCGCTCGAACGCACTCGTGCTCGACATGTTCCAGCGCTTCGTCGAACCGCTCGAGCAGGAACTGGAGCTCAAGTCGAGCCACGCGATGGGCCGCGGCCACCAGAACGCGGACACCGAGGAATACAAGACCCGGATCGAGGCGATCAACTTCTCGCTCGCGCACGACGACGGCCAGTCGAACCGCAACCTGTCGGAAGCCGACGTGATCCTCGTCGGCGTGTCGCGCAGCGGCAAGACGCCGACGAGCCTGTATCTCGCGATGCAGTACGGCGTGAAGGCGGCCAACTATCCGCTGATTCCCGAAGATTTCGAGCGCGGCAAGCTGCCGTCGGCGCTCGCCGCGTACAGCGAGAAGCTGTTCGGGCTGTCGATCGACCCGCAGCGCCTGTCCGAGATCCGCAACGAGCGCCGGCCGGGCAGCAAATACGCGGCGCCCGAGAACTGCCGCTACGAGATCAACGAAGCCGAAGCGATGATGCGCCGCGAGGGGATCAAGTGGCTGTCGTCGACGCACAAGTCGATCGAGGAAATCGCGACGACGATCCTGCAGGAAATCCGTCTCGACCGGCAGTCGTACTAAGCCGGAGCGCTGGCGGCCGCCTGGTCGCCACTGGAAACGAAAAGGCCGCGTCGAACGCGGCCTTTTTCATGGTGCGGAGCGAGCACGCGTGCGGCGTCACGCACGCCGCTGCTGACGCACCTGCTCGAACAGGCAGACCGCGGCCGCGGCCGCGACGTTCAGCGACTCCATCCCGCCCGGTTGCGGGATCGTCACGCGATGCGTGGCCGCGTCGCGCCAGAACGCCGACACACCCGCCCCCTCATTGCCGAACACCCAGGCAACCGGCCCCGACAGGTCGCAGTCATAGACTGCCTGCGCGCCATGCGAGTCGGTCAGCGCGACCGGCACAGCGAGGCGCTCGGCGAGCGCGCCGGCGTCGACGTCCTCGTGGATCGACAGCAGGAAATGCGCGCCCATGCCCGAGCGCAGCACCTTCGACGACCACGCATACGCGGTGCCCGGCGCACAGAACACGTGACGCACGCCTGCGGCCGCCGCGCTGCGCAGGATCGAGCCGACGTTGCCGGCGTCCTGCACGCCGTCGAGCACGACCGACGACTGCGTCACGCGCGCCGGCAGCGGCTGCGCCGGCCGGTCGACGAGCAGCAGGAAGCCGACGCCGTTGACGACGTTCGACAACTGCCCGAACAGCGCGTCGGGCAGCGTGACGATCCGCTGCGCATCGATGCGCGCGACGATCGCCTGCGCTTCGGCATGCCCGAGTGCGCCTTCGGTCGTGACGCACAGCTCGGGCGTCGCGCCCGTATCGAGGTATGCGCTCGCGAGATGGAATCCTTCGAGCAGCGCCTGACCGCCGCGGCGCTGATGGGACGTCGAACCCGCGAGCGCCTTCAGGCGCTTGTACAGCGGGTTGTCACGGGAAGTAATGCTTTTCATCGAATCAGGTCGAGTGCCGCACGAACCGGCGCGAACGAACGCCGATGGGCTTCGCACGGGCCGTGCTCGCGCAGCGCCGCAAGGTGTTTCACGGTGCCGTAGCCCGCATGCACGTTGAAGCCGTACACCGGGAAGCGTTCGTGCAGGTCGACGAGCATGCGGTCACGGGTGACCTTCGCGAGGATCGACGCGGCCGAGATGCTCGGCACGAGCGCGTCGCCGCTGACGATCGCCTCGGCGCGCACGGTCAGCGTCGGACAGCGGTTGCCGTCGATCTGCGCGAGCGTCGGCAGGACCGACAGCCCTTCGACCGCCCGCTTCATCGCGAGCATCGTCGCGTGCAGGATGTTCAGCGTGTCGATCTCGTCGACACTCGCCGACGCGACGCAATACGACAGCGAGCGCGCGACGATCAGCTCGTACAGCGCGTCGCGCTTCTTCGCGGACAACGCCTTCGAATCGTCGAGCCCGTCGATCGGCTGCGCCGGATCGAGGATCACCGCGGCGGCCACCACCGGCCCCGCGAGCGGGCCGCGGCCCGCTTCGTCGACGCCGCAGACGATCTCGTCGGGGCGACTGAAATCGAAACCGCCCTGCACGTCGCTCGACGCGCGGCGGCGTGGTGCACGGACTGCGGTCATGCGCGCCCCTTGCGTTGTTCGAGCACGCGCACGACCGCTTCGGCCGCCTTCACGGCCGTGTTCTGCCGCAGCGAAAGATGCATTTCGGTAAAGACTTCGGTCAGCGTGCGGCGGTTCGCATCGTCACGCAGCTGCGTGAGCGTCGCATCGGCGAGCGCCTCGGGCGTCGCGAAATGCTGCAGCAGCTCGGGCACGACGAAACGCCCCGCCAGGATGTTCGGCAAGCCGACGTACGGCAGGTAACCCTGCCGGCGCATGATCTGCCCGGTCAGCCAGGGCACCTTGTACGAGATCACCATCGGCTTCTTCAGCAGCGCGGCTTCCAGCGTGACCGTCCCGCTCTTCACGAGGATCGCGTCGGCAGCCGTCATCGCGACCTGCGAGCGGCCGTCGGTGATCGTCAGCGCGAGCTGCGGATGCGCGTCGACGAGCGGCTGCAGCAGCGCACGCAGCGCGGGCGTGGCCGCCGGCATCACGAACCGTACGCCAGGCTCGCGCTGCTGCATCAGCGCCATCGCCGCGAAGAAGGTCGGGCCGATCAGTGCGATTTCCGAGCGCCGGCTGCCCGGTAACACGGCGATCACCGGGCCGTCGGCCGGCAGTCCGAGCGCGATGCGCGCGCCGTGCGTGTCGGGCTCGAGCGGAATCTCGTCGGCGAGCGGATGGCCGACGTAGGTCGAGGCAACACCTGCCTTGTCGAGAATCGCCGGTTCGAACGGGAACAGGCACAACATGTGATCGACGGACTTCGCGATCTTCTTGATCCGGCCGCCGCGCCATGCCCAGATCGACGGGCACACGAAGTGGATCGACGGGATGCCCGCATCGCGCGCCGCCTGTTCGACGTTGAAGTTGAAGTCGGGCGCATCGACGCCGATGAACGCGTCCGGCCGCTCGGCGAGCAACTGGCGCTTCAGCTCGCCGCGAATCCGCAGGATCTCGGGAATCTGGCCCAGCGCCTCGACATAGCCGCGCACGGTCAGCTTGTCCATCTGCCAGTGCGAGTCGAAGCCCTGCGCGATCATGCGCGGCCCGCCGATCCCGTAGTACTGGGCCGATTCGGGCAGCCGCTCGCGCAGCCCGCCGAGCAGCGACGCGCCGAGCAGGTCGCCCGACGGTTCGCCGGCCACCATCGCGAGCCGGAGCTGAGAGGTCGGAAGCGGCATCGCTTAGCGGATGATGCCGCGTTGCGACGCGTCGATGAACTCGACGAGCGCCTTCACGGGTGCGTCGCCCTCGCCGCCCGCCGCCGCCAGTTCGCGCAACTGTACTTTCGCCTCCTCGAGCGACAGGCCGTTCTTGTACAGCAGGCGGTATGCGCTGCGCAGCGCGGAGATCGCGTCGGGCGAGAAACCGCGCCGGCGCAGCCCTTCGACGTTGATCCCGTGCGGTTCGGCCTTGTTGCCGGCCGCGATCACGAACGGCGGAATGTCCTGCACGAGCGCCGATGCGCCGCCCAGCATCGAGTGCGCGCCGATGCGCACGAACTGGTGAACGCCCGACATCCCGCCGACGATCGCCCAGTCGCCGATCTCGACGTGGCCGGCCATCTGGGCGTTGCTCGACAGGATCACGTGGTTGCCGACGGTGCAGTCGTGACCGATGTGCACATAGGCCATGATCCAGTTGTCGTCACCGAGCGTCGTCACGCCGACGTCCTGCACGGTGCCCGTGTGGATCGTCGTGAATTCGCGGATCGTGTTGCGGCTGCCGATCACGAGCTTCGTCGGCTCGTCCTTGTACTTCATGTCCTGCGGACGACCGCCGACCGACGCGTAATGGCCGATGCGGTTGTCCTCGCCGAGCGTCGTATGGCCTTCGATCACGCTGTGCGAGCCGATCGTCGTACGCGCGCCGATCGTGACGTGCGGACCAATGATCGCGTACGGGCCGATCTCGACCGATTCGTCGATCTGCGCGCCCGGTTCGACAATCGCGGTGGGATGAATCCTGGTCATGCGCCGTTGCCTCTCGATGTGATGTGTCGCGTTGCGTTGCCTGTCCGTGCCGCGTCGCTCAGGGCGCCACGTCGGTCGTCTTGACCGTGCACATCAGTTCGGCTTCCGCCGCCACCTTGCCGTCCACTTCCGCCACCGCCTTGAACTTCCAGATGCCGCGGATGTAGCGTTCGAACGTCACGTTCAGAATCAGTTGGTCGCCCGGCTCGACCGGACGCTTGAAGCGTGCGCCGTCGATCCCGACGAAGTAGTACAGCGTGTTCTCCGGATCCTTCGGCTGCTCTTCCGAGAAGGTCAGCAGCGCCGCGGCCTGCGCGAGCGCTTCGAGGATCAGCACGCCCGGCATCACCGGCCGCTTCGGGAAATGCCCCTGGAAGTACGGCTCGTTGATCGACACGTTCTTCAGCGCTTTGATGCCCTTGTGCGGTTCGAGTTCGAGCACGCGATCGACGAGCAGAATCGGGTAGCGATGCGGCAGCAGCGTGAGGATCTTGTGGATGTCGAGATTGATTTTTTCAGTGCTCATGATGGTTCGTCTCACGCAGAGGCTGCGCGGTGGTGATGCAAAGGCTGAAGTGGGCCGGCGTGCGGCCCAGTCTGGCAAACCGGGCCGGTTGCGCTGGCCGTACCCGGTTCGAGGTCTCGCATGATGCGCTCAGGCGTCCGTGCCGCCCTGGGCGGCGAGCGCGGCTTCGAGCGCCTTGATGCGCTCGCGCAGCTTGTCGAGATTGCGCACGAGCGCGGCGCTCTTGTTCCATTCGCCATGGTCGACGGCCGGGAACGCGCTGGTATAGATGCCGGCCTTCGGCAGCGACTTCGATACGCCCGACTTCGCGGTGATGATGACATAGTCGCCGAGCGTCACGTGGCCGGCGATCCCG
Source organism: Burkholderia sp. AU38729 (assembly GCF_020419725.1). NCBI lineage: Bacteria > Pseudomonadati > Pseudomonadota > Betaproteobacteria > Burkholderiales > Burkholderiaceae > Burkholderia > Burkholderia sp. AU38729. The sequence goes on from NZ_JAIZQO010000009.1 coordinate 104,568, forward strand.
GCCGCGCCGCCGATCATGCAGTGGCGGCCGATCGTCGTGCTGCCCGCGATCCCGGCGCTGCCGGCGATCACCGTATAGGCGCCAATCCGGCAGTTGTGGCCGATCTGCACCTGGTTGTCGATCTTCACGCATTCCTCGATGACGGTATCCGCCATCGCGCCGCGATCGATCGTCGTGTTCGCGCCGATCTCGACGTCCGGGCCGATCGTGACGCCGCCGACCTGCGGGATCTTGACCCAGCTGCCGGTGCGCGCATCGCCGTCGCCGACGAAATCCGGCGCGAAGCCGAAGCCGTCGGAGCCGATCACCGCGCCCGCATGGATGATCGCGCGCGGGCCGACCTTGCAGCCGTGGTACACCGACGCGTTCGGATACAGGTGCGAGCCCGCGCCGATCGTCGTGCCGCGGCCGATGAAGACGTTCGCGTCGAGCTGCACGCCGTCCTCGATCACCGCACCGGCCTCGACCGTCACGTGCGGGCCGATCACGGCACTCGCGGCGACCTGCGCGGCCGGATCGATCGTCGCGCTCGGATGCACGCCGGCGGCGCGCTGCGGCGTGGCCAGGTCGATGAACATCTGCGCGACGCGCGCGAAGTACGCGTACGGATTCGGCGTGACGATGAAGTTGCGACCGCTTGCGGCCGCGCCCAGCTTTTCCAGATCCTTCGGCGCGATCAGCACCGCGCCGGCGCGGGTCGACTCGACCTGCGACAGGTACTTCGGATTCGCGAGGAACGCGAGTTGCTGCGGGCCTGCCTGGTCGAGCGGTGCGAGCCCGCCCACCTTGCACTGTGCGTCGCCGGCGATCTCGCCGCCGAACCGCTTTACGAGTTCCTCAAGCGTCAATGCCATTCGTCGTCTGCTCCGTTCAGTTCGTCGAGCCGGACGCGAGCGCCTTGAGCACCTTGTCGGTGATGTCGATGCGCGGGCTGACGTACACGGCTTCCTGCACGATCAGGTCGTAATTCTGCTGCTCGGCGATCTGCTTGATGACCTTGTTCGCCCGCTCGAGCACGGCCGCCAGCTCCTCGTTGCGGCGCTGGTTCAGGTCTTCGCGGAACTCGCGCTGCTTGCGCTGAAAGTCGGTGTCGAGCTGGGCGAGGTCACGCTGCTTCTGCGCGCGGTCGGCCGCCGACAGCGACGCGCCGTTCTTGTCCAGCGAATCGGACATCGACTTCAGGCGCGCCGCCAGATCCTGCAGATCCTTGTCGCGCTTCGCGAACTCGGCTTCGAGCTTCGTCTGCGCCGCCTTCGCGGGCACCGACTCGCGCAGGATCCGATCCGAATTGACCGCCGCGATGCGGGCGACGTCCTGTGCGTGCACCGTTGCCGCGCCCAAGGCCAGCGCAACGGTCAGCGCGCACATCACTCGTTTCGAAAACTTACCGGTTAGCAAAATTACCCTCTCGTTGCTGTTGTCATGCGTTCGATCAGAACGCCGTCCCGATCTGGAACTGGAATTTCTGGTACTGGTCGCCTTCGTGCTTCTGCAGCGGGAACCCGAGGCTCAGCTTCAGCGGGCCGATCGGCGAGATCCACGCGAGACCCACACCGTAGCCGTAACGCAGGCCGTTGGCGCCCGTACTCGTGCCGCCCGGTGCGTTGCCCCACACGTTACCGCCGTCGAGGAACGTGAACACGCGCAGCGTGCGGTCGTAGCCCGTGCCCGGCAGCGGGAACGTCAGCTCGATGTTGCCGACGACCATCTTCGAACCGCCGATCGGGTCGTTCGTCTTCGTGTCGCGCGGGCCCAGCGAGCTCGGCTCGTAGCCACGCACGGAGCCGATACCGCCCGCGTAGTAGTTCTTGAAGATCGGGTACGGGTTGCCGATACCGTTACCGTAGCCGCCTTGCAGGTTCAGGCCCAGGATGAAGCCGCGCGAGAACGAATAGTAGTACTGGGCCTGCAGGTCGGCCTTGTAGTACTGGATCTTGCCGACCGGCACGCCGTACTCCATGTTCGCCTGCGTGAAGTAGCCGCGGCTAGGAATCAGCGCGCTGTCACGCGCGTCGCGCGACCACGCGACCGTCAGCGGCACCGTGTTCGACACGCGGCCGAACTGGTTCACGTAATCCTGGTAGCTCTGCGGCGTGTTCGAATCGACGTCGAGACGGTTCTGCTCGAAGCCCGCGCCGAAGTAGACGGTGTCGACTTCCGAGAACGGGATGCCGAACTTCAGGTTGCCGCCCGCGCTGATGATCCGGAAGCTCGAGCTCGTCGAATAGTAGAGCGGCTGGTACGTGCGGTAGTAGACGTCCGTGATCCGCTTGATGCCGTCGACCGTGAAGTACGGGTCGACCTGCGTGACGGTCAGCGTACGGTAGCTCTTCGCGGTGTTGACGTTCACCGACAGGCTGGTACCCGAACCGAACACGTTGTCCTGCGACACCCCCGCCGACAGCACGACCTTGTCCGTCGACGAGAAGCCGGCGCCCAGCGTGATCGCGCCGGTCGGCTTTTCGTCGACCTTCACGTTCACGTCGACCTGGTCGTTCGTGCCTTCGACCGGCAGCGTCGTCACGTCGACGTTGGTGAAGTAGCCGAGACGGTTCACGCGATCCTTCGACAGCGCGAGGCGGTTCGAATCGAACCACGAGCTTTCGAGCTGGCGCATTTCGCGGCGCACCACTTCGTCGCGCGTGCGCGTGTTGCCGACGACATTGATGCGGCGCACGTACACGCGGCGGCTCGGATCGACGACGAGGTTCAGGTTCACCTTGTGGTTCGCCTGGTCGATGTCCGGCTGCGCGTTGACGGTCGCGAATGCGTAGCCGTACTCACCGAGCTTGTCGACGATCGACTTGGTGGTCTGTTGCAGCTTTTCGGCCGAGAAGCGATCGCCCGGCTTGATCTTGATCAGCTTGTTGAGTTCGGCTTCGCGATCGAGCAGGTTGCCCGACAGCTTGATGCCCGACACCGTGTACGGCTCGCCTTCGTGCAGCGTGACCGTCAGGTACATGTCCTTCTTGTCGGGCGAGATCGACACCTGGGTCGAATCGATGTTGAACTCGAGATAGCCGCGGTTCAGGTAGTACGAACGCACCGCCTCGAGGTCGCCGGTGAGCTTTTCCTTCGAGTACAGGTCGTTCTTCGTGTACCAGGAGAACCAGTTCGGCGTCGACAGCTGCATTTCGTCGCGCAGCGTGCTGGTGCTGAAGGCCTTGTTGCCGATGAAGTTGATCTGGCGGATCTTCGCGCTCGGGCCTTCGGCCACCGCGAACAGGATCGACACGCGGTTTGCGTCGACCGGCGTGACCGTCGTCTTGACCTCGGCCGCGTAGAAGCCGCGCGTGAGGTACTGGCGCTTGAGTTCCTGCTCCGCCTTGTCGACGAGCGCCTTGTCGTAGTAGCGGCCGTCGGCGAGGCCGACTGCGCGCAGCGCCTTCGTCAGGTTGTCCTTGTCGAACTCCTTCGTGCCGGTGAAGTCGATCGACGCGATGGCCGGACGCTCCTGCACCTGCACGATCACGACGTTGCCCTGCGTGGCGATGCGTACGTCGTTGAAGAAGCCCGTCGCGTACAGCGCGCGGATTGCTTCGGATGCCTTGTCGTCCGTGAAGGTATCGCCCTGCTTGATCGGCAGGTAGGCGAACACCGAACCCGCTTCGACGCGCTGCAGCCCCTCGATCTTGATGTCTTGCACCACGAACGGTGCCGCTGCATGGGCCGCGAGGCCGTGCGCGGCGAGCGCGGCCGCTGCAACTGTCTTAGGTACAAAGCGATGAGGTTTGAACAACATGCATCCCCAATATTTAGCTGCATCAAATCAGGCGGCTGCCCAGCGGCCGCCGCCTGACGCTTCAGAAATGGATTAACCGAGCCAGATCGTTGAACAGCGCGATCGCCGACAATGCGACGATGCAGATCAACCCGGCTCTTTGCAGAATCAGCTGCCAGCGCTCCGAGACGGCTTTCCCGGTCGCGGCTTCAACCGCATAATATAACAGATGCCCCCCGTCCAAAACGGGAATCGGCAACAAGTTCAGGACGCCAAGGCTAATGCTGACAAGGGCGAGGAACGACAGGAACGCCGACGGACCGAGCCGCGCACTCTTGCCCGCGTAGTCCGCGATCGTCACCGGGCCGGACAGGTTCTTCAGCGATGCGTTGCCCGTGATCATGCGCCCGAACATCTTCAGCGAATACACGGAGATGTCCCACGTACGGTGTGCGCCGAGCTGCAGGCTTTCGATCGGCCCATATCGCACGTCGACGGACGGCGCATGCATCGACAGCGCCGCGCCGATGCGGCCGACCTGCTGCCCCGATTCGTCGTCGCGCTGCATCTGCGGCACGATCGACACCGTCTGCGCGGCGCCGTCGCGCTCGATCTGCAGGTCGAGCGGCTTGCCCGCATGGTGTTTCACGAAATCGATGAAGCGTGACGCGCCGCCGATCGGCTTGCCGTCGAGCGCGACCAGCTTGTCGCCGGTCTTCAGGCCCGCCTGCTCCGCCGCGCTGCCGGGCTGCACCGACGCGACCGACAGCGTGCCGCCGCCGGTCTCGAAGCCCAGATGGGCCATGAAATCGTCGTCGAGCTGACTTTCGGGAACATGGCGGAGGTCGACGCGGAAGTCGAACGTCGTGTTGCCATCGCGTGCGCCGAGCACGATCTCGCGGTGATCGAATGCAGCGGCCAGCAGCTTCCAGCGCAGGTCCGACCACGACCGCACCGGCTCGGCCTCGCCGCCCTGCGCGTTGCGGATCGACACGATCTGCTCGCTGCCGTCGAAGCCCGCGCGCGCCGCCACCGTGCCGGTGGCCGGCGGTGCGACGATCGCGGCCGGCTCGGTTACACCGGTGGCGAATACGACGGAAAACAGCGCGATTGCCAACAGGAAGTTGGCAATCGGCCCGGCTGCAACGATCGCGATGCGCTTGTAGACGGACTGCCGGTTGAACGCCTGGCCGAGCTCCTCGGGCGCGATGCCGGGGCCGGGATCGCGTTCGTCGAGCATCTTCACATAGCCGCCGAGCGGCAGCGCCGACAGCGTCCACTCGGTGCCTGTCCTGCGGCTGACCCAGCGCGCGACGGGCTGGCCGAAGCCGATCGAGAAACGCAGCACCTTCACGCCGCACCAGCGCGCGACGCGATAGTGTCCGTACTCATGCACGACGACCAGCACCCCGATCGCCACCGCAAACGCGATCAGTTCGACCAGCACGTTCATGAGCACTCCATTCAGACAGTGCGCTCCACGCGTGGCGCAGGCGCTTTCGCAATGATCTCAGCGGCGAGGCGGCGTGCCTCGGCATCCGCCGCCAGGACATCCTCGAGCCCGTCGGGCGTACGGTTCGGCAGCGCGTTGAGCACGGCGTCGACCGTCGCCGCAATCGCCATGAAGCCGATGCGGCGCTCGAGAAACGCTTCGACCGCGACTTCGTTCGCCGCGTTCAATGCGGCGCTCGCGATGCCGCCTTCCTCGAGCGCCTTCAGCGCAAGCGCGAGACACGGGAAGCGCGCGTAATCGGGCTTCTCGAACGACAGCTGGGCAATTTGCGCGAGATCGAGTTGTTCGACGCCCGCATCGACACGCTCGGGGAACGCGAGCGCGTGCGCGATCGGCGTGCGCATGTCGGGGTTGCCGAGCTGCGCGAGCACCGAGCCGTCGCGATACGACACGAGCGAATGAATCACGCTCTGCGGGTGGATCAGCACGTCGATGCGCTCGCCCGGCAGCCCGAAGATCCAGTGCGCCTCGATCACCTCGAGGCCCTTGTTCATCATCGTCGCGGAATCGACCGAGATCTTGCGGCCCATCACCCAGTTCGGGTGCTTGCACGCCTCGTCCGGCGTCACATCGACGAGCGTGGCCGGTTCGCGCGTGCGGAACGGGCCGCCCGACGCGGTGAGGATGATCTTCGAGATCCCGCCATGCTCGGCCGCGTCGCGCGGCATGCACTGGAAGATCGCGTTGTGTTCGCTGTCGACCGGCAGCAGGATCGCGCCATGGTCGCGCACGGCGTCCATGAAGATCGCGCCCGACATCACCAGCGCCTCCTTGTTCGCGAGCAGGATGCGCTTGCCGGCGCGCGCGGCCGCGAGGCTCGGCGCCATGCCGGCCGCCCCGACGATCGCCGCGACCACCGTGTCGCAGCCATCGCTCTTCGACACGTCGACGAGCGCCTGCGGCCCGTGCAGCACGGTCGTCTTGCTGCCCGCCGCGCGCAGTTTCGCGTCGACCTGCGCGGCCGTCTCGGCATCGCCCACCACCGCCACCTCGGGCGTGAAGCGCAGGCATTGCTCGACCAGCTTGTCGCCGTTGCGGTGTGCGGTCAGCGCATAGACCGAGAAGCGCTCGGGATGGCGCGCGACGACGTCGAGCGTGCTGTCTCCGATGGAGCCCGTGGAACCGAGCAATGTCAGGCGTTTTTGCATAACAGAATGAGTGGATTAACCAAGCAGCAGCATCGCGAGCGGCAGCACCGGCAGCAGCGCGTCGACACGGTCGAGCACGCCGCCATGGCCTGGCAGCAGTCCGCTCGAATCCTTCACGCCCGCCTGCCGCTTCAGCAACGACTCGAACAGGTCGCCGATCACGCTGTATGCAACCAGCAGCGTCAGTGCGGCCCATGCGCCGGGCATGCCGTAGCGCACGGCGAACGCGGAAAACAGGGTCGGCTCGAACGCATGCACGGTCATCGCGACACCGGCGACGACCATCACGGCGAGCCAGCCACCGATCGCGCCTTCCCAGCTCTTGCCGGGGCTGATCGTGATGGCCAGTTTACGCTTTCCGAAGGCCTTGCCCGCGAAGTATGCGCCGATATCGGCGAGCCAGACGACCAGAAGCAGCGACAGCACGAACGGTACGCCCTGCGCACGCGCCGCGACGAGCGCATGCCAGCAGGCCGCGAAGACCACGAGGCCGGCCGCGAGCAGGAACGGCCGCCATACGCCGCCCGCGAGCGCCGGCTTGCGCCGCAGCGTGAACGGGCCGACCAGCAGCCAGAACACGCCGGCTGCCATGAAAAGGGGACGGGACGATGCCGCATCGACGCCGAGCGGCGCCGTTGCCGCGAGCGCCAGCGCCGCGACGACTGCATAGACGACCGGGCCGGCGCCGCCGAGCTTGAGCAGGCGCGCCCATTCCCACGCGGCAAACACGAGCACGACGCCGATCAGCGCGCCGAACGCGGCGAGCGGCGCGAACAGCGTCACCGGCAGCAGGACCGCCAGCATCACGATCGCCGTGATCACACGGGTTTTCAGCATGAAAGGGAGTCGGCGTTCTGCGATTGCGGTTCGAGCTGTGCGCTCGTGCGGCCGAAACGGCGCTCGCGCTCCGTATACGACGCCATGGCGTCGGCCAGCGCCGCGCCGTCGAAATCCGGCCAGTATTTGTCGGTGAAATAGAATTCGGCGTACGCGAGTTGCCACAGCAGGAAGTTGCTGACGCGCTGCTCGCCACCGGTACGGATGAAGAGATCGGGCTCCGGCGCATAGGCCATCGCCAGGTGCGGCGCGAAAGCGTCCTCGGTCACTTCGACCTCGCGACCCTCGCGCACGGCCTGCTCGACGAGCTTCTTCGTCGCCTGCAGGATGTCCCACCGGCCACCGTAGTTGGCCGCGATGGTGAGCGTAAGACGGGTATTGCGCGCCGTCTTGGTTTCGGCGCGGCGAATCAGCTCGCGGATGCGCGGCTCGAAGCGGTCGAGATCGCCGACGACACGCAGGCGGATCCCGTTCGCGTGAAGCTTGCCGACCTCGCGCTCGAGCGCGGTGATGAACAGGCGCATCAGGAACGACACTTCGTCGTTCGGACGGCGCCAGTTCTCCGAACTGAACGCGAACAGCGTCAGGTACTCGACGCCGGCGCGCGCGCAGCCTTCGACCACCGCCCGCACGGCATCGACGCCGCGGGTGTGCCCCGCGACGCGCGGCAAGCGGCGTTCGGTCGCCCAACGGCCGTTGCCGTCCATGATGATCGCGATGTGACGCGGCACGACGCCGACGTCAGGCACGCGAACGGTAGAGCTGGTATAGGTCATGGCCGTTGAGACAGTAATGCGGGAAGAAGGCGGCGCGCGAGGACGGTCGTCAGACCGTCATGATCTCGGCTTCCTTGCTCTGCACGAGCTTGTCGATTTCGGCAACGTGCTTGTCGGTCAGCTTCTGCACGTCGTCGCTCGCGCGGCGCTCGTCGTCTTCCGAGATTTCCTTGTCCTTCACGAGCTTCTTGAGCGCTTCGTTCGCGTCGCGGCGCAGGTTGCGGATCGCGACCTTGGCCGTTTCGCCTTCGCTCTTGACGACCTTGGTCAGCTCGCGGCGGCGCTCTTCCGTCAGCGCGGGCATCGGCACGCGGATCAGGTCGCCGGCGGTGGCCGGGTTCAGGCCCAGGTCGGCTTCGCGAATGGCCTTCTCGACCTTCGCGACCATGTTCTTTTCCCACGGCTGCACGCCGATCGTGCGCGCATCGACGAGCGTCAGGTTGGCGACCTGCGAGATCGGCACCATCGAGCCGTAGTAGTCGACCTGCACGTGATCGAGCAGACCGGTGTGTGCACGGCCCGTACGGATCTTTGCCAGATCGTTCTTGAACGCTTCGATCGAGCGCTGCATCTTTTGCTCGACGCCCTTCTTGGTATCAGCGACACTCATTTCAACCTCCGAACCTTCTAACCTTCAAAGAACACGGGCCCTGCCCGGCGCATCGGGTGCGCCGCGGCCGATGGCCCGCATCCGCGGGAGTTTACACGTGGACGAGCGTACCTTCGTCCTCGCCCAGCACGATGCGCTTGAGCGCGCCCGGCTTGTTGATCGAAAACACGCGAATCGGCAGCTTCTGGTCGCGGCACAGCGCAAAGGCCGTCGCGTCCATCACCTGCAGGTTGCGGCTGATCGCCTCGTCGAAAGTGATCGTCGTGTAACGCGTGGCCGACGGATCCTTCTTCGGATCGGCAGAATATACGCCATCGACCTTGGTCGCCTTCAATACGACCTCGGCGCCCACCTCCGACCCGCGCAGCGCGGCGGCCGTGTCCGTCGTGAAGAACGGGTTGCCCGTACCGGCCGCGAAGATCACGACGCGGCCTTCCTCGAGCTGGCGGATCGCGCGGGGCCGGATGTACGGCTCGACGACCTGGTCCATCCGCAGCGCGGACTGCACGCGCGCCTCGATGCCGGCGTGGCGCATCGCGTCCTGCAGCGCCAGCGCGTTCATCATCGTCGCGAGCATCCCCATGTAGTCTGCCGTCGCGCGGTCCATGCCGGCCGCGCCACCCGCGACACCGCGGAAAATATTACCGCCACCGATCACGACCGCGAGCTGCGTACCGAGACGCACGACTTCGGCGATATCGGCCACCATCCGTTCGATCGTCGCGCGATTGATGCCGAAGGCATCGTCGCCCATCAGCGCTTCGCCGGAGAGTTTGAGGAGGACGCGTTTATAGGCATTGGACATAGGGGCTTCCGAGCGACGAGAGGATGACAACCACGAACTGTAGGGGCGAAATACTGATTCGGGCAAGCGCCGACGGTCGGACCGGGTTTCCCGGCCGGCCGGCGGCGGCGCCGACCGCGGCGGAGCGGACGCCCGCCGCGGATACTGCCTGACTGCTTACGGCTTACTGCTGCTTTGCTGCTGCGACTTGCGCGGCCACTTCGGCGGCGAAGTCGTCCTGGCGCTTCTCGATGCCTTCGCCGACGACGAACAGTGCGAACTTCTGCACTGCGGCATCCGCTGCCTTCAGCATCTGCTCGATCGTCTGCTTGTCGTTCTTCACGAACGTCTGGTTCAGCAGCGACACTTCCTTCAGGTACTTCTGGACGCTGCCGTCGACCATCTTCGCGACGATTTCAGCCGGCTTGCCCGATTCCGCAGCCTTCTGCTCGGCCACACGGCGTTCCGTCTCGATCAGTTCCGCCGGCACGTCGGCCGACGACAGCGCGACCGGCTTCATTGCCGCGATGTGCATCGCGACGTCCTTGCCGACCTGCTCTTCCGCGCCCGTGTACTCGACGATCACGCCGATACGCGCGCCGTGCAGGTACGTTGCGATCTTGTTCGCGGTTTCGAAACGGACGAAACGGCGGATCGAGACGTTCTCGCCGATCTTGCCGACCAGCGCCAGACGCACTGCGTCGACCGTCGAGCCTTCGAGCGGCAGCGCCGACAGCGCAGCCACGTCGGCCGGGTTTTGCGTCGCGACGAGTTCTGCAACCGTCTTCGAGAATGCGAGGAAGTCGTCGTTCTTCGCGACGAAGTCGGTTTCGCAGTTCAGTTCGACCAGCGAGCCTGCGTTGCCGCCGACGAACGATGCGACGACGCCTTCTGCCGTCACGCGCGATGCCGCCTTGCTCGCCTTGTTGCCGAGCTTGACGCGCAGCAGCTCTTCAGCCTTGGCCAGATCGCCGTCGGCTTCCGTCAGCGCCTTCTTGCACTCCATCATCGGTGCGTCGGTCTTTGCGCGCAGTTCTGCCACCATGCTTGCGGTAATTGCCGCCATCATTCGCTCCTTGAGTCTGTATTCACAACGCCGCCCGCTTGGACGCGAACGGCCGAGATTCGTTTCCGGACCCGCGCCGATTCGGCGCGATCAGGTCCGGCGCACAAGCTTAAAAAAAGGGGGCCTGTTGAGAGCCCCCTTTTTGCGCCGGCTCGGGGCCAGTTACGCGTTTTCCTCGACGTACTCGTCGTCGCCGCGTGCGGCCTGGACCACTTCGTTGACCGCGTTCGCACGGCCTTCGAGGATCGCATCGGCCACGCCTTCAGCGTACAGCGCGACTGCCTTGCTCGAGTCGTCGTTACCCGGGATCACGTAATCCACACCTTCCGGCGAGTGGTTCGTATCGACCACGGCGATGACCGGCACGCCCAGCTTGTTCGCTTCGGTGACAGCAATCTTGTGGTAGCCGACGTCGACGACGAAGATCGCGTCCGGAATGCCGCCCATGTCCTTCACGCCGCCGATCGACTTTTGCAGCTTGGCGATTTCGCGTTCGAACAGCAGCGCTTCCTTCTTGCTCATCTTTTCGAGCTCGCCTGCCTCGACTGCCGCTTCCATGTCCTTCAGGCGCTTGATCGATACCTTCAGCGTCTTGAAGTTGGTCATCATGCCGCCGAGCCAGCGTGCGTTGACGAACGGCATGCCTGCGCGCTGCGCTTCCTGGGCGATCGTGTCACGCGATTGACGCTTCGTGCCGACGAACAGGATCGTGCCGCGGTTCGCTGCCAGCTGGCGCACGTACTTCTGTGCGTCCGTGAACATCGGCAGCGTCTTTTCGAGGTTGATGATGTGAATCTTGTTGCGGTGACCGAAAATGAACGGAGCCATCTTCGGGTTCCAGAAGCGCGTCTGGTGACCGAAGTGGACACCCGCTTCCAGCATTTGGCGCATCGTAACTGCCATGTAAATTCTCCACGAGGGTTGGGTCTTAAGCCGGCCGCCGTACCGCCGCGCGATCCCACCCCGAAGGGCGCGAATGCCGCGCGGCCGGCACCCTGGTTGCGCCGGCTTGCGATTCGGCACGTGCAAACGCCCGTGCCGCAAGCCTTCCATCCGTCATGCCGCCCCAACATGGGGCAAGCTCGGCAATTGGATATCGACTTAGCCAAAGAGTATAGCACGCCGATTTGTCCGCTCTCAAGTCGCTCACCTCTTTCGCTTGCCGCGCGGCAGCCGGCCGGACAATCCGCGAAAACCCGCATCCGCACCGCCGGCAGGGGCTGCGAGGCCTGCCAGAAGGTGCGATAATCCGTCAATTCACCGCATTCCAGGCATACCTCGATGGCTATTACGCTCAAAAACGAACACGATATCGCCGAGATGCGCGTCGCCTGCCGTCTCGCGAGCGAAGTGCTCGACTTCATCACGCCGCACGTCGTCGCGGGCGTCACGACCGCCGAACTCGACCGCCTCTGCCACGAGTTCATGCTCAACGAACAGGGCACGATCCCGGCGCCGCTGAACTACCAGCCGCCCGGCTACCCGCCGTACCCGAAGGCCACCTGCATTTCGGTCAACGACGTGATCTGCCACGGCATTCCCGGCGAGAAGGTGATCAAGAACGGCGATGCGCTGAACATCGACATCACCGTGATCAAGAACGGCTACTTCGGCGACACGAGCCGCATGTTCATCGTCGGCGAGGGTTCGATCCTCGCGAAGCGCCTCGTGCAGACCACCTACGAATGCATGTGGCTCGGCATCGACCAGGTCAAGCCCGGCGCGCACCTCGGCGACATCGGCTACGCGATCCAGAAGCACGCGGAAGCGCAGGGCTACAGCGTCGTGCGCGAATACTGCGGCCACGGCATCGGCACGGTGTTCCACGAAGATCCGCAGGTCGTCCACTACGGCCGCCCGGGCACCGGCATCGAACTGAAGGCCGGGATGATCTTCACGATCGAGCCGATGATCAACGCCGGCAAGCGCGACATCCGCACGATGCCCGACCAGTGGACGGTCAAGACGCGCGACCGCAGCCTGTCGGCGCAGTGGGAGCACACGGTGCTCGTCGCCGAAACCGGCTACGAGGTGCTGACCGTGTCGGCCGGCACGCCGGCGCGCCCGGTGTTCGCGCAACCGGCCGCCGCCGTCTGAGCGCCGTCGCGCCAGCCCGCCCCACCCGCACCTGAACGGCCCCCATGAGCGCTCACGCAGCCCCCTCGCCCGAAGCGCTGTCGCGGCGCGCCGAATTCAAGGCCGCCAAAGCGGAGATGCTCGAGCGCTTTCGCCGCGCGGCGAACGTCGCGTCGCTGATGCACGCGCTGTCGAAACTCACCGACGAAGCGCTGAAGCGCGTGTGGGACGACTGCGGGCTGCCCGCGACGCTCGCGCTCGTCGCCGTCGGCGGCTACGGGCGCGGCGAACTCGCGCCCTATTCCGACGTCGACATCCTCGTGCTGCTGCCCGATGCGCACGATCCGGCACTCGACGCGCGCATCGAGCGCTTCATCGGCATGGCGTGGGATCTCGGCCTCGAGATCGGCAGCAGCGTGCGCACGGTCGCGCAGTGCATCGAGGAGGCGTCGCAGGACGTCACGGTGCAGACCTCGCTGCTGGAAGCGCGCCGCATCGTCGGCAGCACCGCGCTGTTCGAACGCTTCACGGTGCGCTACCACGAGGCGCTCGACGCCCGCGCGTTCTTCACCGCGAAGGTGCTCGAGATGCGCCAGCGCCACGCGAAGTTCCAGGACACGCCTTACAGCCTCGAACCGAACGTGAAGGAAAGCCCCGGCGGGTTGCGCGACCTGCAGACGATCCTGTGGATCGCGCGCGCGGCCGGTTTCGGCAGCAGCTGGCGCGAGCTCGACACGCGTGGTCTCATCACCGATCGCGAGGCGCGCGAGCTGCGCCGCAACGAAGGTTTCCTGAAAACGCTGCGCGCGCGGCTGCACGTGATCGCCGGCCGCCGCCAGGACATGCTCGTGTTCGACCTGCAGACGCAGGCCGCCGAGAGCTTCGGCTATCAGGCGACGCAGGCCAAGCGCGCGAGCGAACAGCTGATGCGCCGCTATTACTGGGCCGCGAAAGCCGTCACGCAGCTCGCGACGATCCTGATCCAGAACATCGAGGCGCAGCTGTTCCCCGCGACGAGCGGCATCACGCGCGTGCTGTCGCCCGACCGCTTCGTCGAAAAGCAGGGCATGCTCGAGATCGTCGACGACGGCGTGTTCGAACGCCACCCCGACGCGATCCTCGAAGCGTTCCTGTTGTACGAGACGACCCGTGGCGTGAAGGGCCTGTCCGCCCGCACGCTGCGCGCGCTGTACAACTCGCGCGAGATCATGAACAACACGTGGCGCCGCGATCCGCAGAACCGCGACACGTTCATGCGGATCCTTCAGCAACCCGAAGGAATCACGCACGCGTTCCGGTTGATGAACCAGACGAGCGTGCTCGGCCGCTACCTGCTGAACTTCCGCCGCATCGTCGGCCAGATGCAGCACGACCTGTACCACGTGTACACGGTCGACCAGCACATCTTGATGGTGTTGCGCAATATCCGCCGCTTCGCGGTGGCCGAGCACGCGCACGAATATCCGTTCTGCAGCCAGTTGATCGGCAACTTCGAGCGCCCGTGGGTGCTGTATGTCGCGGCACTGTTCCACGACATCGCGAAGGGCCGCGGCGGCGATCACTCGACGCTCGGGATGGCCGATGCGCGGCGCTTCTGCCGCGAGCACGGCATTGCCGGCGACGATGCAGCGCTGATCGTGTGGCTCGTCCAGCATCACCTGACGATGAGCCAGGTCGCGCAGAAGCAGGACACGAGCGACCCGGAAGTCATCAAGCGCTTCGCCGAAGTCGTCGGCAACGAGCGGTACCTCACCGCGCTGTACCTGCTGACCGTCGCCGATATCCGCGGCACGAGCCCGAAGGTGTGGAACACGTGGAAGGGCAAGCTGCTCGAGGATCTGTACCGCATCACGCTCGCGGTGCTCGGCGGGGCCAACCCCGACGCGCATTCGGAGCTGAAGTCGCGGCAGGAGCAGGCGCTTGCGCTGCTGCGTCTCGAGACCGTGCCCGACGATGCGCATTGCGCGCTGTGGGATCAGCTCGATGTCGGCTTCTTCCTGCGTCACGACGCGGCCGACATCGCGTGGCAGACACGTGTGCTGTACCGGCATGTGAATGCCGAAACCGCGATCGTCCGCGCGCGGCCGTCGCCGATCGGCGACGCGCTGCAGGTGCTCGTATACGTGAAGGATCGCCCCGACCTGTTCGCGGGCATCTGCGCGTATTTCGACCGCAACGGGCTGTCGGTGCTCGACGCACGCGTCAGCACGACGCGGCACGGCTATGCGCTCGACAACTTCATCGTCACGCAGACCGAACGTGACGTGCGGTATCGCGACATCGCGAATCTCGTCGAGCAGCAACTCGCGTCGCGACTCACCGAAACCGCACCGCTGCCGGAGCCGTCCAAGGGCCGCCTGTCGAGGCTGTCCCGGACGTTTCCGATCACGCCGCGCGTCGACCTGCGGGCCGACGAACGCGGCCAGTACTACATCCTGTCCGTGTCGGCCAACGACCGGCCAGGCCTTCTCTATTCGATCGCGCGCGTACTCGCCGAGCATCGGATCGGCGTCCACGCGGCGCGGATCAATACGCTCGGCGAACGCGTCGAGGACATCTTCCTGCTCGCGGGCGCCGGCCTGTCCGACAACCGCCTGCAGATCCAGCTCGAAACCGAATTGCTGCGTGCGATCGCAGTCTGAATGAATCCCAGCGTTTATGCGCACCAAATTAACCGTCAAGAATCCGAAGCCGGCGTCGCCGACCCGCGCCCCTGTCCGCTCCGGCAGCCTCGTCGCCCGCAAGGCGGTGCGTCCCGCTACGCCTCCCGCCGGGGACAAGCCGGCCCGCCCGAAGAAAGCGTCCCCGGCCGGCGCCGGCGAACGCACGTTCAAGCCGCGCGCTGCCGCGGGCGCCGAGCGCCCGGGCGCGGATCGCGCACCGGCCAAGCGTGCACCGCGTGACGGCGGTGCGGAACGCGGCACGCGCGCCCCTTATCGCGACAACGCGGCCGGGGAAGGCGCGAAGCGCAGCTTCGGCGACCGCCGCACGTCGTCCGATCGTCCGCCGCGCCGCGATGACGACGCGCGGCCGCGTCGTGCAGGTGGCGAAGGCGGTGCACGCGCGCCGTATCGCGACAGCGCAGGCGGTGAAGGTGCAAAACGCAGCTTCGGCGACCGTCGTACGTCGTCGGATCGTCCGCCGCGCCGCGATGACGACGCGCGGCCGCGTCGTGCAGGTGGCGAAGGCGGTGCACGCGCGCCGTATCGTGACAACGCAGGCAGTGAAGGCGCGAAGCGCAGCTTCGGCGATCGTCGCCCGTCGTCGGATCGCCCGCCCCGCCGCGATGACGATGCACGTCCGCGCCGCGCAGGTTTCAGTGAAGGCAACGCACGCGCGCCATACCGCGACAACGCAGCCGGCGAAGGCGCGAAGCGCAGCTTCGGCGACCGCCGCACGTCGTCCGATCGTCCGCCGCGCCGCGATGACGATGCACGGCCGCGTCGTGCAGGTGCAGGCGAAGGCGGCACACGCGCGCCGTATCGCGACAACGCAGCCGGCGAAGGCGCGAAGCGCAGCTTCGGCGACCGCCGCACGTCGTCCGATCGCCCGCCGCGCCGTGATGACGATGCCCGT
Source organism: Burkholderia sp. AU38729 (assembly GCF_020419725.1). Taxonomy (NCBI): domain Bacteria; kingdom Pseudomonadati; phylum Pseudomonadota; class Betaproteobacteria; order Burkholderiales; family Burkholderiaceae; genus Burkholderia; species Burkholderia sp. AU38729. The sequence goes on from NZ_JAIZQO010000009.1 coordinate 120,675, forward strand.
CCGCGCCGCGCAGGTTCCAGTGAAGGCAACGCACGCGCACCGTATCGCGACAAGGCAGCCAGCGAAGGCGCGAAGCGCAGCTTCGGCGACCGCCGCACGTCGTCCGATCGCCCGCCGCGCCGTGATGACGATGCCCGCCCGCGCCGCTCAGGCGCCGACGACGGCAAGCGCCCGTCGTATCGCGACAAGCCTGCCGGCGAAGGTGCGAAGCGCAGCTTCGGCGACCGTCCGGCCCGCCCCGCACGCGACGGCGAGCGCCGCTCGTTCGGTGCGGTCAAGACCGCGCAACCGGTCAAGCGCGCCGCCGCCGACGTCGACTACGGTGACGAATCGGGCCTGATGCGCCTGTCGAAACGGATGTCCGAGCTCGGCATGTGCTCGCGCCGCGAAGCCGACGAATGGATCGAAAAGGGCTGGGTGCTCGTCGACGGCGAACGCATCGACACGCTCGGCACCAAGGTCCGCGCCGACCAGAAGATCGAGATCGACGAACGCGCGAGCGCCGCGCAGGCCGCGCAGGTGACGATCCTGCTGCACAAGCCGGTCGGCTACGTGTCGGGCCAGGCGGAAGACGGCTACGAGCCCGCTGCCGTGCTGATCACGCGCGCGAACCGCTGGAGCGGCGACCATTCGCCGGTACGCTTCTCGCCGCAGCACTTGCATGCCCTCGCACCGGCCGGCCGCCTGGATATCGATTCGACCGGCCTGCTCGTGCTGACGCAGAACGGCGTGATCGCGAAGCAGTTGATCGGCGAGCAGTCGGATATCGACAAGGAATACCTGGTACGCGTGCGCTTCGGCGAGCGGCTCATCGACATCGACCAGCACTTCCCCGCGGAATCGCTCGCGAAGCTGCGCCACGGCCTCGAGCTCGACGGCGTCGCGCTGAAGCCCGCGATGGTGAGCTGGCAGAACGGCGAGCAGTTGCGCTTCGTGCTGCGCGAAGGCAAGAAGCGCCAGATCCGTCGCATGTGCGAGCTGGTGGGCCTCGACGTGATCGGCCTGAAGCGCGTCCGGATGGGCCGCGTGATGCTCGGCGCACTGCCGCAGGGTCAATGGCGCTATCTGTCGGCCGACGAGACGTTCTGATCGCCGGCGCACACATGTGCGCCACGCAACGAAAAAGCCCGCGCAAGCGGGCTTTTTCTTGTCTGCGAGAAGCCGCGAAAGCCGGCCGATCAATCGTCGGAAGTCGGATCGAGCCCCGGGAACAGCACTTCCGTGAAGCCGAAACGCGTGAAGTCGGTGATCCGCATCGGATACAGCTTGCCGATCAGGTGATCGTATTCGTGCTGGACGACGCGTGCGTGAAAACCGTCGGCCACGCGGTCGATCTTCTCGCCGTACTGGTCGAAGCCGCTGTAGCGCACCTTCGCGTAGCGGCTGACGACGCCGCGCATGCCCGGCACCGACAGGCAGCCTTCCCAGCCCTCTTCCATGTCCGGCGGCAGGTACTCGATCTTCGGGTTGATCAGCACGGTCTCGGGCACCGGCGGCGCGTCCGGGTAGCGGTTGTTGTTGCCGAAGCCGAAGATGATGATCTGCAGCCCGATGCCGATCTGCGGCGCGGCCAGGCCGGCGCCGTTCGCGTGGTGCATCGTCTCGAACATGTCCGCGACGATCTCGTGCAGTTCGGGTGTATCGAACCGCTCGACCGGCTTGGCGACTTCGAGCAGGCGCGGATCGCCCATCTTCAGGATCTCGCGAATCATGGCGTATTACCCTCCAGGAGTTGGTGCAGGCCGTCTTCGTCCAGCACGGGGATGCCGAGTTCCTCGGCCTTCGCGAGCTTGCTGCCGGCTTCGGCGCCCGCGACCACGTAATCCGTCTTCTTCGACACCGAACCGGCCACTTTCGCGCCCGCCGCTTCGAGCATTTCCTTCGCGGCATCGCGCGTGAGCGTCGGCAGCGTGCCCGTCAGCACGACCGTCTTGCCGGCCAGCACGCCCTGCGGCGCCTTCGGCGCGGGCGGCCCTTCCGGCCACGTCACCTTGCCCGGCGCGCGCAACTGCTCGATCACGGTCCGGTTGTGCTCTTCCGCGAAGAACTGGTGCAGCGACTCGGCGACGATCGGCCCGACGTCGTTGACTTCGAGCAGTTCTTCGATCGACGCGTCCATGATCGGCGTCAGCGAGCCGAAATGCTTGGCGAGATCCTTCGCGGTCGATTCGCCCACGTGACGGATGCCGAGCCCGTAGATGAAGCGCGCGAGCGTCGTATGCTTCGCCTTCTCGAGCGAGTCGAGCAGGTTCTGTGCCGACTTCTCGGCGAACCGGTCGAGCTCGGCGAGCGTCGCAAAGCCGAGATTGAACAGGTCGGCCGGCGTGCGCACGAGATTCAGCTCGACGAGCTGGTCGATGATCTTCTCGCCGAGCCCGTCGATGTCGAGCGCGCGGCGCTGCGCGAAATGCCACAGCGCCTGCTTGCGCTGCGCCGGGCAGAACAGGCCGCCCGTGCAACGCGCGATCGCTTCGTCCGGCAAGCGCTCGATCTTCGAGCCGCACACCGGGCATTCGGTCGGCATCACGAATTCGGCCGCATCGGCCGGGCGCCGGTCGAGCAGCGCGCCGACCACCTCGGGGATCACGTCGCCCGCGCGGCGCACGATCACGGTATCGCCGATCCGGATGTCCTTGCGGCGCACCTCGTCCTCGTTGTGCAGCGTCGCGTTCGTCACGGTCGCGCCGCCGACGAATACGGGCTCGAGGCGCGCGACCGGCGTGATCGCGCCGGTGCGGCCGACCTGCACGTCGATCGCGACGAGCTTGGTCAGCGCCTCCTGTGCGGGGAACTTGTGCGCGAGCGCGAAGCGCGGCGCGCGCGACACGAAGCCGAGACGCTCCTGTTCGTCGCGCCGGTTGACCTTGTAGACGACGCCGTCGATGTCGTACGGCAGCGACTCGCGCTTCTCGCCGACCTTGCGGAAGAAGTCGAGCAAGCCCTCGGCGCCGTGCACGACCGCGCGCTCGCGGTTCACGGGCAGGCCGAGCGACTCGTACCAGTCGAGCAGCGCGCTGTGCGTATCGGGCATCGGCATCCCGTCGAGCACGCCGATCCCGTACGCGAAGAACGACAGCGGACGCTGCGCGGTGATCTTCGAGTCGAGCTGGCGCAGGCTGCCGGCCGCCGCGTTGCGCGGGTTCGCGAATTCGCGCTGCTCGGCCGCGCGCTGGCGTTCGTTCAGGCGTGCGAAATCGCGCTTGAACATCAGCACCTCGCCGCGCACGTCGAGTACAGCCGGCACGTTCTTGCCCTTCAGCTTCAGCGGAATCGAACGGATCGTGCGCACGTTCTCGGTCACGTCCTCGCCCGTGGTCCCGTCGCCGCGCGTCGATGCCTGGACGAATACGCCCTGCTCGTAGCGCAGCGAGATCGCGAGACCGTCGAACTTCAGCTCGCATGCGTATTCGACGGGCTCCGTCACCGAGCCGGCGAGATCGGTCGTCTTGTCGAGCGCGTCGGCGACACGCTTGTCGAATGCGACGATGTCCTCGTCCGCGAAACCGTTGTTCAGCGACAGCATCGGCGCGTCATGGACGACCGGCGTGAAGCCGCCGGCCGCCTCGCCGCCGACACGCTGCGTCGGCGAATCGGGCGTCACGAGTTCCGGATGGTCGGCTTCGAGCTGCTGCAGTTCGCGGAACAGCCGGTCGTATTCGGCGTCGGGCAGATCCGGCTGGTCGAGCACGTAGTAGGCGTAGTTCGCCCGCTCGAGTTGATCGCGCAGCCACGCGGCGCGCGCGTCGGGCTGGCTGGCTGGCGGTTCGGCTTGGGTTCGGGCCATGCTGGCGGCAGAGTCGTTCTGAAAAATCGGAATTCCGATTATCTCAGTTTGACGCCGCAGCGGGGGCACGCGATGCGAGCCGCGCGGGCCCGCTGCAGTGCACACGAGCACGGTGCATTGCAGCGACGGGCGACGGCGCCGAAAGCCGCCGCCCGCCGGGCGCGCGTTACTGGCTGAAGAGGCGGCGCGTGACCGGCGAACCGGCCGGGATGCCGGCTTCCTCGAGCTTCGCGTACAGCTTCATCAGTTGCTGATCGATCGCGACCAGCGTCGATTCCGGCAGCGGCCGCCGCGAATCGTCGACGACCCGCGCGCCGATCCGCTCGGACAGCGACTTCGCGTAGTCGCACATCAGCCGGAACGGCAGGATGTCCTCTTCGGCGACCGGCACGTCGAGCACCAGCGTGATCATGTTGCCGCCCTTGTACGTGAGGTCGTCGCGCAGGAAGTTCGTGTCGCCGAACTGCAGCATGAACACGGGGTTCTGCTTCGCGTCGAGCTTCACGAAACGCGTGCCGTCGCGCGACAGCAGCAGCCCGTCCTGCGACGCGACCGCCTGCACGTAGTTCGCCGACCACGGCGCGCCGTCCGACATCACGTTGATCGACAGCTGCGCGTCGCACTGCGCGGCGAACGCGTCGAGCTCGCGCGCCATCGCGACCGTTTCCATCATGTCCGGGAATTCCGGCGCGCCGTCGATCGCGTCGGCGAACTGCTGGACGCCCGTCACGAATTCGGAGAACTCGAGCTCGTTCAGCGCACCGCTGCGGTTCGCGAGCTGCGCGGCCGCGCGCAGCTCCTCGTAGCGCACGCCGTTCTGCAGCAACTCCCACTGGCCGCCTTCCGGCTTGCCTTCGATGTGCACGGGCTTGCTGCCCGCGCGGCGCAGCCGCTGCGCGGCCGGCAGGATCTTGTCGCCCGGCAGCGACCCGCCGAGGCGGATCGGCACGATGCAGTCGATCCGGCGGTCGACGATCGCCGGCGGAGCCGACGAGATCGTCGTGGCGGCCGGCAGCACGGGTTCGGCCGGCTCTGCCGGTTCAGCGTGCGTGTCGTGGGCGGAAGCCGGTGCGGCTGCCTCGCCGGCAACCGGCTCGACCGACTCGGCCGGTGCATCGATACCGGTCGCCTCGGCCTGCAGATCGGCCGGCGTATCGGCAGGTGCCGCTCCACCGAACGTCGGCTCGACGCGCGCGACTTCGGCCGGCGTGCCGCCCGTGGCGGCCGCCGGGGCCGGTGCCGCGGGCTCACGCCGCACCGGCTGGCGCACCGGCTCGATGAACGGCAATTCTTCCTCGCGCTCGGGGCGGTTCATCGCCTCGGCCGCTTCCTCCGGCATCGGGCGCGGCATCCTGCGCCGCACCTTCGCGCCCTGCCATGCGTTGTAGACCACGACGCCGCCCACCACGACGGCGCCCGCGCCGATCAAACCGAGTGTCAACTCGTCCATGCACGCTCCATCAGCAATTCTTGTTCGTCGGAACCGCGAACGGGCGCCCATGCGCCGCGCGAACGCGGTCCGGTTTCGTCAAACGTCAATTCTGGGCAAAACCCGCGGCGGTTTCCATGTCCACCGCAACGATCCGCGACACGCCCTGCTCCTGCATCGTCACGCCGATCAGCTGCTGCGCCATTTCCATCGCGATCTTGTTGTGCGAGATGAACAGGAACTGCGTCTTGTCGGACATCGCGCGCACGAGATTCGCGAAACGCTCGGTGTTTGCGTCGTCGAGCGGCGCGTCGACCTCGTCGAGCAGACAGAACGGCGCCGGGTTCAGCTGGAACATCGCGAACACCAGTGCGGTCGCGGTCAGCGCCTTCTCGCCGCCCGACAGCAGGTGGATCGTCGCGTTCTTCTTGCCCGGCGGCTGCGCCATCACCTGCACGCCGGCGTCGAGGATTTCGTCGCCCGTCATGATCAGCTTCGCCTGGCCGCCGCCGAACAGGCGCGGGAACAGGTCGCTGAAGTGACGGTTGACCTCGTCGAAGGTGCCCTGCAGCAGCGTGCGGGTTTCCTGGTCGATCTTGTGGATTGCGTCCTCGAGCGTCGTGATCGCGTCGATCAGGTCGGCCGACTGCGCGTCGAGGAACACCTTGCGCTCACTCGCGGCCTTCAGCTCGTCGAGCGCGGCCATGTTCACCGGGCCGAGCGCGTTGATCGCGTTGTTCAGGCGCGTGACCTCGCCCTGCAGGTACGACGGCTTCAGATCCGGCGTGAGCTTCGCGGACAGCGCCACCTCGTCGACCTCGGCCGTCACGAGCTGCTCGGCGAACTGCTCGACCGACAGGCGCGCGGCCTGCTCCTTCAACTGCAATTCGGTGATGCGGTCGCGCAACGGCTGCAGCGAGCGCTCGGCGACGAGGCGCTGCTCGTCCGACGCACGCAGCTTCGCGGTCAGGTCGTCGAGTTCGATCCGCGCGGCCTGCAGCGCCTCTTCCTTCACCGCGCGAATCTCGAGCGCGTCCTGCAGGCCCGTGTGCGCGGTCTGCTCGTTGATCGTCTCGAGCTCGGCGCGTGCGTCTTCCAGCGACGCGGCGACGCGCTCGCTCTGCTCGTGCGCGACCTGGATGCTGCGCTTGAGCTCGTCGATCCGCGTCACGGCATTGCGTGCGGCGAAGCGCGCGTCGTTCGCGCCGCGCTCCAGGTCACGCGCTTCCTGACGCGCCTGCGTCAGCGATTCGTCGAGCGCCTCGAATGCGAGCTGATTGTCCTCGAAGCGCGCCTGCAGTTCGGCCAGTTCGCCGTCGAAACGCTCGAAATTCGCTTCCGACTCCGCGCGCATCGCGCGCTGCTCTTCGATCTGCGCGCCGATTTCCTCGAGTTCCTCGCGGATCTGCGTGCTGCGCTGCGTGTAACGTTCGTGCGCCTGCGCAAGCTTCAGCACGTCCATCTGCAGCGCATGCACGCGCTGCGTCGCACGCTCGGCCTGCGCGCGCACGTCGCCGAGCGCCTGCGTGGCCTGCGTGTGAGCGGCCTCCGCGCGGACAGCGGCCGTGCGCGCCTCGTCGGCGAGCAGCGCCTGCGCGCGCACCTGGCGCGTCAGGTTTTCGATTTCCTGCTGGCGGGCCAGCATCCCGGCCTGCTCCGAATCGGCCGCATACAGCTGCACGCCGACGCGCGTGACGATATGGCCGGCCTTGACGACGAACGCGCCGCCTGCCGGCAGCTGCGTGCGCGTCGCAAGCGCCTGCGCGACGTCGTCGGCGACGTACACGTTGCCGAGCCAGTCGTTCAGCACCGCGCGGATGCCCGCATCGTCGATGCGCACGAGCGACAGCACCGGACGCAGACCGGCCACGGCCGCCGGCGGTTCACCGGCCGCGGGCGGCGCATAGAACGCCAGCTTCGCGGGCGGTGCGTCGGTGGCAAAAGCCTTCACCCAGTCGAGATTCGACACTTCGAGCGCGGCCAGGCGCTCGCGCAGCACGGCCTCGAGCGCGGCTTCCCAGCCCGCTTCGACGTGCAGTTTCTTCCACAGACGCGGCAGTGCGCCGAGCTCGTGCTTGTCGAGCCACGGCTGCACCTTGCCTTCGGTCTGAACATTTTCCTGCAACTGCTTCAGCGCGGCGAGACGCGCCTCGAGCTGGTGGATCTGCGCGGCTTCGGCCTGCACGCGCTCCTGCGCGGCACGGCGTTCGCCATCGAGGCGCGGCACCGTTTCCTGCGCGTCGGCGAGGCGCGCCTGCGCTTCGGCCAGGATCTCTTCCTGCTCGGCGAGCTGCATGCGCAGCTCTTCGAGCTGAGCCTCGTCCGGCGCGTCGAGCCCACCCGCTTCGCTCTTCAGGCGCTCATGGCGCTGCTGCAGCTGCTGGAGCTGCTGGTCGGCGTTGCGCTGGTGCGCGGCTTCGAGCTTCAGCGACTGTTCGGTCTGCGCGATCCGCGCGCGCTCGTCGTTGAGCTGCGCCTGCGCATCGCGGAACTTCGCTTCGAGCGCCGGCAGCGCATCGTGCTTCGCGGCGGCGTTGTCTTCGGCGAGCGCGGCCTTCTCGTCGGCCATTGCGCGCGCTTCTTCGGCTTCCTCGAGCTCGTCCTGCGCCTTCTCGGCCTGCGCGCGCCATTGCTCGCGCTGCGCATTCAGTGCGGCGATCTGCGCCTGCACGCGATTGCGCGATTCGACGATGAACTTGATCTCGGCTTCGAGGCGGCTCACCTCGGCGTTCGCTTCGTAGAGCGAACCCTGCGCGCCCTGCATCGCGTCGCTTGCCGAATAATGGGCGACGCGCAGCGTCTCGAGCTGCGCCTCGACCTCGCGCAGCTTCGCCGTTTGCGCCTCGAGGTCGATCTGCGCCTGTTCGATCGCGCGCTGCTGCTTCTGCTGCTCGCCGGCGGCCTCGTTCTTGCGCAGCAGCCACAACAGGCGCTGCTTCTCCTCGCCGTCGGCGACGAGTTCCTTGTACTTGGTGGCAACGACAGCCTGCGCCTCGAGCTTCTCGAGGTTCGCGCCGAGTTCGCGGACGATGTCCTCGACGCGGGTCAGGTTCTCGCGCGTGTCATGCAGGCGGTTCTCGGTCTCGCGGCGGCGTTCCTTGTACTTCGACACGCCCGCGGCTTCCTCGAGGAACACGCGCAGCTCTTCCGGCTTCGCCTCGATGATCCGGGCGATCATGCCCTGCCCGATGATCGCGTACGCACGCGGCCCGAGGCCGGTGCCGAGGAAGATGTCCTGGATGTCGCGGCGGCGCGCCGGCAGGTTGTTGATGTAGTAACTCGACGTGCCGTCGCGCGTCAGCACGCGCTTCACGGCGATCTCGCCGTACTGGCCCCACTGGCCGGCCGCGCGGCCGTCGGAGTTGTCGAAGATCAGTTCGACACTGGCCCGGCTGCCGGGCTTGCGGGCGGTCGAGCCGTTGAAGATCACGTCCTGCATCGATTCGCCGCGCAGCTCGGAAGCGCGCGACTCGCCGAGCACCCAGCGCACGGCATCGATGATGTTGGACTTGCCGCACCCGTTCGGGCCCACCACGCCGACAAGCTGGCCCGGAACCTGGAAATGCGTGGGATCGACAAAGGATTTGAAGCCAGCGAGTTTGATCGAGCTCAGACGCACGGCGGTATCGGATGTGAAGAAGGTGTGAAACGGACGGAGCCGCACTGCGCGAGGCCGGACAGCCCATGCGCGCGATGCGCTCCGGAATTCAAAAGCGGGGCCGCGCGCATACAGCGTTGGGCCCCGCAAACGGCTTCCATCATACCATCGCGCGTGCGGCGTCCCGACCGTCGCCGGGTTTGTCCGGTGCCGGCGCGGCACGATGGACCCGGCTCGACAGCAGCGTCGCCAGCACGATGCACGCGCCGCCCGCCCACTCGCGCGCGCTCGGCAGCTCGTTCGCGAACACCCAGGCCGACAGCGCGGTGATCACGATCTCGAACAGCATGATGATCGACGCACGGTTGGCCGGCACGCGCGCCAGCCCGTACTGCACGAGCAGGTTGTTCGACGCCATCGTCACGCCGATCGCGACGATGATCAGCACGGCCGTGCCGAGGTGGCCGCCCGCCGGCGCAGCCGGGATCCCCTCGAACAGCGACGCGATCGCGCCGAACACCGCCGCGCCGCCGAACAGCGTCGCGGTACGCATCTCGGCGCGCATCTCCGGCAACTCGCGGCTCGCCTTGATCACGAGCACGTTGCTCATCGCGAAGCTCAACCCGGCCGCGAGCCCGGCCCATTCGGCCGGGGTGGCCGGCAGCGGCAGGCCGAGCGTCGGCGACCACAGCATCAGCATCGCGCCGCCGATCGACAGCGCCGCGAGCCCCGCGCCGGCCCAGGTCAGCCGCTCGCGCAGCAGGAAGTGCGCGTAGATCGCGGTCCATGCGGGGGTCAGGTAGAACAGCAGCATCACGCGCAGCACCTCGCCGTGGATCGTCCCCCACACGAACCCGAGGTTCGTCACGCCGGCCGTCACCGCGATGCCGGGCAGCACCCAGTGCCAGCGCAGCGTCGCGATCGTGCGGTGGCGCGCGACGATCACGAACAGGAAGGCGACGAGGCTCGTCAGCGCGCTCGCCAGCGTGCCCGTCACGCCGAGCGACGCCAGGATCCGCAGCGGATACCAGATCAGGCCCCATACCGATGCGCCGACCAGGATGGCCAGCGTCGGCAGGCTGCCGCGTACCGCGTTATTCATTTGGTTCAATACCCTTTATTCGACCGGCCCGGCCGCCGTTCCGGCAGGCCGTGACCGCATTCCGTCACGCTATAATCGTCCGTTGCGACCCGCGCGCCGTCGGCGCCCGTTCGCAGCCGCGCGGCGCGCCCGCCGCTTCTTTCGCTCCAACCGGCCGCGATGGCCGCTTCGCCCGTGAACCCTCGACTCGACTCGCTCCAGCCCTATCCCTTCGAAAAGCTGCGCGCCCTGTTCAAGGACGTGACGCCCTCCGGCGCCCTCAAACCGATCAGCTTCGGCATCGGCGAGCCCAAACATGCGACCCCGGCGCTGATCCGCGACGCCGTGGTAGCCGCGCTCGACGGCCTCGCGTCGTACCCGGCCACCGCCGGCTCGGACGCGCTGCGCACATCGATCGCGCACTGGCTCGAGCGCCGCTACGGGCTGCCGGCCATCGATCCGGCCACGCAGGTGCTGCCCGTGTCGGGGTCGCGCGAGGCGCTGTTCTCGCTCGCGCAGACGGTGATCGACGCACGCCCGGCCGAACAGGGCGAGAAGGCGATCGTACTCTGTCCGAATCCTTTCTATCAAATTTACGAGGGCGCGGCGCTGCTGGCCGGTGCCGAACCCTATTTCGCGAACAGCGACCCGGCCCGCAACTTCGCGTGCGACTACGCGTCCGTGCCCGACGCAGTCTGGGCGCGCACGCAGCTGCTGTACGTCTGCTCGCCGGGCAACCCGACGGGCGCCGTGCTGACGCTCGACGACTGGCGCGAGCTGTTCACGCTGTCCGACCGCCACGGTTTCGTGATCGCGTCCGACGAGTGCTATTCGGAAATCTATTTCGACGAAGCGGCGCCGCCGCTCGGCGGCCTCGAGGCCGCGCACCGCCTCGGCCGCGGCTTCGAGCGGCTCGTGATGCTGTCGAGCCTGTCGAAGCGCTCGAACGTGCCGGGCATGCGCTCGGGCTTCGTCGCCGGCGACGCGGCGCTGCTGAAGAAATTCCTGCTGTACCGCACGTACCACGGCGCGGCGCTGTCGCCGGTCTGGCAGCACGCGAGCATCGCCGCGTGGAACGACGAGGCGCACGTGCGCGAGAACCGCGCGCTGTACCTGCAGAAGTTCAATACCGTCACGCCGATGCTGGCCGACGTGATCGACGTGAAGCTGCCCGACGCGGCGTTCTACCTGTGGGCCAACGTGTCGCGCACCGGGCTGTCGGACACCGAGTTCGCCCGCCGCCTGTACGCCGACTATAATGTGACGGTTCTGCCCGGCTCGTACCTGGCGCGTGATGCGCACGGCACGAATCCGGGCCGCGATTTCATCCGGATCGCGCTCGTCGCGGGCACCCCCGAATGCGTCGAGGGCGCGCAACGCATCGTCGATTTCTGCCGCTCTCTCGCGCGGTAATCGTCCATCCGATCAATTCCATCCATCTCCTGCGAAAACGAACATGTCGCAACAACTTCAGCAAATCATCGATACCGCCTGGGACAACCGCGCCGAGCTGTCGCCGAAGGCCGCACCGGCCGACGTCCGCGAAGCCGTCGCGCACGCGATCGAGCAGCTCGACAAAGGCGCGCTGCGCGTGGCCGAGAAGATCGACGGCAACTGGACCGTGCACCAGTGGCTGAAGAAGGCCGTGCTGCTGTCGTTCCGCCTGGAGGACAACGCGCCGATGCCCGCCGGCGGCTACTCGCAGTTCTACGACAAGGTGCCGTCGAAGTTCGCGAACTACACCGCCGAAGATTTCGCCGCGGGCGGCTTCCGCGTCGTCCCGCCGGCCATCGCGCGCCGCGGCTCGTTCATCGCGAAGAACGTCGTGCTGATGCCGTCGTACACGAACATCGGCGCGTACGTCGACGAAGGCACGATGGTCGACACGTGGGCCACGGTCGGTTCGTGCGCGCAGATCGGCAAGAACGTGCACCTGTCGGGCGGCGTCGGCATCGGCGGCGTGCTCGAGCCGCTGCAGGCAAACCCGGTCATCATCGAAGACAACTGCTTCATCGGCGCGCGCTCGGAAGTCGTCGAAGGCGTGATCGTCGAGGAAAACTCGGTGATCTCGATGGGCGTGTACCTCGGCCAAAGCACGAAGATCTACGACCGCGAGACGGGCGAAGTCAGCTACGGCCGCATCCCGGCCGGCTCGGTCGTCGTCGCCGGCAACCTGCCGTCGAAGGACGGCTCGCACAGCCTGTACTGCGCGGTGATCGTCAAGAAGGTCGATGCGAAGACCCGCGCGAAGGTCGGCCTGAACGAGCTGCTGCGAGGCGACTGATGGCAAAGCCGCACACCGTGGTCGTCTACGGCATTCCGAACTGCGACACCGTGAAGAAGGCCCGCGTGTGGCTCGACGATCACGGCGTCGAATTCGAGTTTCACGACTTCAAGAAGCTCGGTGTCAGCGCACCGCTCGTCGAGGACTGGCTGAAGGACGTGTCGCTCGACGCGCTCGTCAACAAGCGCGGCACGACGTGGCGCGGCCTGGACGACGCGATGAAGGCGGCCGCCGAAACGAAGGCCGGCGCGGTCGCGCTGATGATCCACAAGCCGTCGGTCATCAAGCGCCCCGTGCTGGTGGTCAACGGCCGCGTGAAGTCGCTCGGCTTCGTGGCCGATCAATACGCGGCGCTGTTTGCCGCATAGGGCTGCCCGCGCTGCGCCTGTCGGCGCAGCCCGACGTCTTGTCGCTGCCGGCCACCGCGCCGGCATTTTTTATCGAAAGTGGTCCGAACCATGTCCGCCACCCTAGCCCTTACCGAACAGCTGATCGCCCGCGCATCCGTGACGCCCGACGACCAGCATTGCCAGCAGATCATGACCGAGCGCCTCGCCGCGCTCGGCTTCGAATGCGAGACCATCGCGTCGCACGGCGTGACCAACCTGTGGGCCGTCAAGCGCGGCACCGACGGCCGCGACGGCAAGCTGCTCGCGTTCGCGGGCCACACCGACGTCGTGCCGACCGGCCCGCTCGAGCAATGGAGCTCGCCGCCGTTCATCCCCGCCCATCGTGACGGCAAGCTGTACGGCCGCGGCGCGGCCGACATGAAGACGTCGCTCGCGGCGTTCGTCGTCGCGTCCGAGGAATTCGTCGCAGCGCATCCCGGCCACCGCGGCGCGATCGCGTTCCTGATCACGAGCGACGAGGAAGGCCCCGCCACCGACGGCACCGTGAAGGTCGTCGAGCTGCTCGAAGCACGCGGCGAGCGCATGGACTACTGCATCGTCGGCGAGCCGACGTCGACCGCCGAGCTCGGCGATGTCGTGAAGAACGGCCGCCGCGGCTCGATGTCGGGCGAACTCGTCGTCAAGGGCGTGCAGGGCCACATCGCGTATCCGCACCTCGCGAAGAACCCGATCCACCTGCTCGCGCCGGCGCTCGCCGAGCTCGCCGCCGAGCAGTGGGACGAAGGCAACGAATACTTCCCGCCGACCACCTGGCAGGTGTCGAACCTGCATGCCGGCACCGGCGCGACCAACGTGATTCCCGGCCACGCCGACCTGCTGTTCAACTTCCGCTTCTCGACCGCCAGCACCGTCGAAGGCCTGCAGGCACGCGTGCACGCGATCCTCGACAAGCATGGCCTCGAATACACGCTGAAGTGGTCGGTGAGCGGCCTGCCGTTCCTCACGCCGCGCGGCGAGCTGTCGGGCGCGCTGGAAAACGCGATCCGCACCGAGACCGGCATCACGACCGAGCTGTCGACCACGGGCGGCACGTCGGACGGCCGTTTCATCGCGCGCATCTGCCCGCAGGTGATCGAGTTCGGCCCGCCGAACGGCAGCATCCACAAGATCGACGAGCACATCGAAGTGCGCTTCGTCGACCCGCTGAAGAACGTGTACCGCCGCGTGCTCGAACAACTGATCGCCTGATGGAGCCTCGCATGACGACACCTTTTGCCACTGTTCGCGACCTGCTGCGCTACGCGGTCACGCGCTTCTCGAAAGCGAAGCTCGCGTTCGGCCACGGCTCCGACAACGCATACGACGAAGCGGCCTACCTCGTGCTGCGCACGCTCGACCTGCCGCTCGACACGCTCGAGCCGTTCCTCGACGCACGGCTGCTGCCCGACGAAATCGCGGCCGTGCTCGCGGTGATCGAACGGCGCGCGGCCGACCGCGTACCGGCCGCGTACCTCACGCATGAAGCGTGGATGCACGGCCACCGCTTCTACGTCGACGAACGCGTGATCGTGCCGCGCTCGTTCATCGGCGAACTGCTCGACGACGGGCTGCAGCCGTACGTCGCCGATCCCGAGCAGGTCGGCGCGGTGCTCGAACTGTGCACGGGCTCCGGCTGCCTTGCGATCCTCGCGGCGAGCGCGTTCCCGAACGCCGAGATCGACGCGGTCGACCTGTCCGACAAGGCGCTCGAAGTCGCCGAGATCAACGTACGCGACTACGGCCTCGAAGACCGCGTCGCGCTGCACCGCGGCGACCTCTACGCACCGCTGCCCACGTTCCGCACCGATCCGGGCTCGCGCTACGACGTGATCCTGACGAACCCGCCGTACGTGAACGCGGCGTCGATGGCCGCGCTGCCGCCCGAGTACCGGCACGAGCCGGAGATGGCGCTCGCGGGCGGCGACGACGGGATGGACATCGTGCGACGCATCGTCGCCGAGGCCCATCGCTGGCTGCACGACGACGGCGTGCTCGTCGTCGAGATCGGCAACGAGCGCGAGCACGTCGAAGCCGCGTTCGGCGGCCTCGAGCTCACGTGGCTGCCCACCAGCGCGGGCGACGACGCCGTGTTCCTGATCCAGGCGTCGGACCTGCCCCGCAAGGCCTGAGCCTTCCCGGCTCGCCCACCGTGCGGTGCACCGTTGCGCCGCACGGTTGGGTAAGATGCGCGTAGGCGGCCGCCCGGCCGCGCGACCTCAGGAGTCCGACACGCGCCCATGACCCTCGACTGGCTACATCTCGGCACCCTGATCCTGACCATCCATGTGCTCGGGATCGTCGCGGCGTTCCACGCGATCATGAACACGCGCACGTCGCAAGGCGCGATCGCGTGGGCCGTCTCGCTCGCGGCCATGCCGTACCTGACGCTCATTCCGTACCTGTTCCTCGGCCGCAGCAAGTTTTCCGGCTACGTCGACGCCCGGCGCCACGAGCTGGAAATGTTGCGCATGCACACACCGCGCTCGCCCTGGCTCACCACCGACGCGACCGACGGGCCGGCCGCCGACGCGATCGGCCAGGCCGCGGTGCTCGCGCTCACGCGGCTCGGCGGCATGCCGTTCCTCGGCGGCAATTCGGTGCGCACGCTCGTGAACGGCGACGCGACGTTCTCGGCGATCCTGGCGGCCATCGACGCCGCGCGCGACTACGTGGTGGTGCAGTTCTTCATCGTGCGCGACGATGCGCTCGGCCGGATGCTGCGCGACTCGCTGCTCGCGCGCGCGGCGGCCGGCGTGCGCTGCTGCCTGCTGTACGACAGCATCGGCAGCTTCGACCTCCCGCACAGCTACGTCGACACGTTGCGCCGGGGTGGCGTCGAGGTTCATCCGTTCGCGACCAACCGGAAGTTCGTCAACCGCTTCCAGCTCAACTTCCGCAACCACCGCAAGATCGTCGTCGTCGACGGCAATTGCGCGTTCGTGGGCGGCCACAACGTCGGCGTCGAGTATCTCGGCGCAAAGCCGCGCCTGTCGCCGTGGCGCGACACGCACATCGAGATTCGCGGCCCGGTGGTCGCGAGCATCCAGTACGTGTTCGCCGAAGACTGGCACTGGGCAACGCAGAAGCTGCCGCCGCTCGCGTTGCCCCCGCCCGCGCAGCCCGGCGACAACATGCATTGCCTCGCGGTGCCGATGGGGCCGGCCGACAAGCAGGAGACGGGCTCGCTGTTCTTCGTCGAGGCGATCAATGCCGCGCGCGAGCGGGTCTGGATCACCACGCCGTACCTCGTCCCCGACGAAGCCGTGATCGCCGCGCTGAAGCTCGCCGTGATGCGCGGCGTCGACGTGCGCATCCTGATCCCGAGCCGGCGCGATCATTACGTGGTATTCGAGGCGTCGAAGCTGTACGCGCGCGACCTGGTCGATGCGGGCGTCAAGGTGTTCCGCTACCGGCCCGGCTTCCTGCACCAGAAGGTCGTGCTGATCGACCGCATCGCGGCAGCGATCGGCAGCGCGAACCTCGACAACCGCTCGTTCCGCCTCAATTTCGAGATCATGGTGCTGACCGTCGATCGCACGTTCGCCGACGAAGTCGAGACGATGCTCGATGCCGATTTCGCGCAGGCGTACGAGGTCGATGCGAGCGAATACCGCCAATCGCCCGCCTGGCGGCGCATCGCGATGCACGTCGCGCGGCTGTTCGCCCCGATCCTCTAGCGGCCGGGACGGCGGCGGCGCCCGTGCGATCCGCACCGGCGCCGCGAACGCCGCCGGCAGCCGTCACAGCAGCTTGTCGATATCCGCGGCGATTTCGTCCGGCTTGGTTGACGGCGCGTAGCGCTTGACGATGCGCCCTTCGCGATCGACCAGGAACTTCGTGAAATTCCATTTGATCGCCTTGAGACCGAGAATGCCGGGCGCCTCGTCGGTCAGGTAGCGGTACAGCGGATGCGCATGGTCGCCCTTCACGTCGATCTTCGCGAACATCGGGAACGTGACGCCGTAATTGCGCTCGCAGAACGCACCGATCTGCGTGGCGTCGCCGGGCTCCTGCTTGCCGAACTGGTTGCACGGGAAGCCGAGCACATAGAAGCCGCGCGCCGCGTACTGGTCGTACAGCTTCTGCAGGCCCGCATACTGCGGCGTGAAACCGCACTCGCTCGCGGTGTTGACGATCAGCAGCACCTTGCCGCGATACGCGTCGAGCGAGGCCGGTGCGCCGGCAAGCGTCTCTGCGCTGAACGAATACAGGGTGGACATCGGGCACTCCTTTTATGAAACCGGATCGACGTGGAGTCTAGGCGAAATTGCCCCGTTGCGGCATCCGCCGAACGGCCAATGCCCGGCGCGAACGGCGCGCAGTCTAGAATAGCGGTTTTGGCCAGTCATTTCCGCCGTGATCCGTTTCAATCAGTTCAGCCTTGCGCGCGGCACCAAGCCGCTGTTCGAGTCGACCTCCTTCGTGCTCAATCCCGGCGAGAAAGCCGGCCTGATCGGCGCGAACGGCGCCGGCAAGTCGACCCTGTTCTCGGTCCTGCGCGGCGAGCTGCACTCGGACGGCGGCGATTTCTCGATGCCGCCGTCGTGGCGAATCGCCCATGTGTCGCAGGAAACGCCCGCCGTCGACCGCTCGGCGCTCGACTACACGCTCGACGGCGACGCCGCGCTGCGCGAGATCGAGGCCCGCATTGCCGCCGCGTCCGCCGCGCATGACGGCGCCGCCGAAGCCGACGCGCACGCGGCGTTCGCCGACGCCGACGGCTACACCGCGCCCGCCCGCGCCGAGGCGCTGCTGCTCGGCCTCGGCTTCACGCTCGCGCAGACGCGCGAATCCGTCGCCAGCTTCTCCGGCGGCTGGCGCATGCGCCTGAACCTCGCGCAGGCGCTGATGTGCCGTTCCGACCTGCTGTTGCTCGACGAACCGACGAACCACCTCGACCTCGACGCGATCGTCTGGCTCGAAGACTGGCTGCACCGCTACCCCGGCACGCTCGTCGTGATTTCGCACGACCGCGAATTCCTCGATTCGATCTGCAATGTCACGCTGCATCTGGAAAACCGCCAGGTGAAGCGCTACGGCGGCAACTACTCGCAGTTCGAAGTGCTGCGCGCGCAGCAACTGGCGCTGCAGCAAAGCGCGTACGAAAAGCAGCAGAAGACGATCGAGCACCTGCAGAGCTTCGTCGACCGCTTCAAGGCCAAGGCGACCAAGGCCAAGCAGGCGCAGAGCCGGATGAAGGCGCTCGAAAAGATGGAGCTGATCGCGCCTGCGCACATCGCGTCGCCGTTCACGTTCGAATTCCGCACGCCCGATGCCGCGCCGAACCCGATGATGGTGATGGAAGACGTCCGCTGCGGCTACCACGCCGACGGCGGAGCGGAAATCCCGATCGTCGAACGCGTCGCGCTGTCGATCCAGAACGGCCAGCGCATCGGCCTGCTCGGCGCGAACGGCCAGGGCAAGTCGACGCTGATCAAGACGCTGGCCGGCACGCTCGCGCCGCTGTCGGGGCACGTCCGCGACGGCAAGGGGCTGACGATCGGCTATTTCGCGCAGCACCAGCTCGAAACGCTGCGCGAGGACGATTCGCCGCTCGCGCATCTGGCGCGGCTCGCGCCCGACACGCGCGAGCAGGAGCTGCGCGACTTCCTCGGCGGCTTCAACTTCTCGGGCGACATGGCGACCACCCCGGTCGGGCCGTTTTCGGGCGGTGAAAAGGCACGCCTCGCGCTCGCGCTGATCATCTGGCAGAAGCCGAACCTGCTGCTGCTCGACGAACCGACCAACCACCTCGACCTCGAAACGCGCCATGCGCTGACGATGGCGCTCGCGCAGTTCGAAGGCACGCTGATCCTCGTCTCGCACGACCGCCACCTGCTGCGCGCGACGACCGACCAGTTCATGCTGGTCGCGAAGCACCGGCTGCAGCCGTTCGATGGCGACCTCGACGACTACCGCGACTGGCTGCTGCAGCACGCGGCCGAGCAGCGCGCGGCCGCGAAGGCCGACAGCGCGGCCTCTTCGGGTGCGAGTGCCGCAGCCAACCGCAAGGACCAGAAGCGTCAAGCGGCCGAGGAGCGGCAGCGCCTGTCGGTGCTGAAGAAACCGCTGCAGACGCGCATCACGAAGCTCGAAAAGGAAATGGAGACGCTGCACGCGGAGAAGGCGCGTCTCGACGCATTCGTCGCCGACCCGGCGAGCTACGAAGCCGAGCGCAAGACGGAACTGACCGACGCGATCCGCAAGCTCGGGGACGTCAACACGCGTCTCGAAACGGTCGAGTCCGACTGGCTCGCCGCGCAGGAAGAGCTCGAGCAGATCGGCTGACCGCCGTCGCGGCACGGCCGGCCACTATGCCGATACGCCGGCCCTGCGCGCCGGCTGCCTCTGCGCCCGGCACCCTGGCATCGCGGCGCGGCGAAAGACCATCCGGCCCTCGGGAGGCCCAGATGCGACAAGGCCGGGCGCTCGGGCCCGGCCTGATCATTCACTACCGTCGTCGCACCGTTCTCCGGCTGCTCGCCGCGCTTGCCGGCTCAGCGTCGCGGCAACGTGTCGCGCGGCAGCTGCTCGTCGTCGCCCATCAGGTGCCGGCGCCCTTCGGTCGGCCGCCGGATCGCCGCGGCGACTTCCGCTTCCGTCACGTCCTCGGACACGACCTTGCGCGCCAGGCGCCCCTCGTCGTCGATCCATTCGACGATCCGGCATCCGCCGCCCCAGGGCTGGCGAATCGGCTCCGACACGCGGCAGCCACGCAGGTTGTAAAGGCGTCCGCTCGGCGCTTCCCCGTACGATTTCAACATAGGTTCCCTTCGCATTGCGCGGTTCGACAATCCGGCAAAGGATAGGGAAAAGCGATGTCCGTCGGGTTACATAACCCTACATCTTCTTTACAGCGAATTACGTGACAGATCGCCCGCACGCATGGCCCGGGCGGCTGCCGGGCCGGTCACTCGAGATCGCGCACGCGATCGATCGCCTGTTCGAGCCGATCGACGGCCATCACGTTCAACCCTTCGATCGGCTGCTTCGGCGCATTCGCCTTCGGGATCAGCGCGGACGTGAAACCGAGCTTCGCCGCCTCGCGCAGCCGCTCCTGCCCGCGCGGGGACGGCCGGATCTCGCCCGCCAGCCCGACTTCGCCGAACACGATCAGCCCCTTCGGCAGCGCCTTGTTGCGCATCGACGAATGGATCGCCAGCAGCACCGCCAGGTCGGCGGCCGGCTCGGTGATCTTCACGCCGCCCACGGCATTGAGGAACACGTCCTGGTCGAAGGCCGCGATGCCCGCGTGCCGGTGCAGCACCGCAAGCAGCATCGCGAGCCGGTTCTGCTCGAGGCCGACCGCGAGCCGGCGCGGGTTCGGCACGTGCGCTGTATCGACGAGCGCCTGGATTTCGACGAGCAGCGGGCGCGTGCCCTCCTGCGTGACGAGCACGCACGAGCCGGGCACGACCTGCTCGTGCTGCGACAGAAACAGTGCGGACGGATTGGCCACGCCGCGCAGCCCGCGCTCGGTCATTGCGAACACCCCGAGCTCGTTAACCGCGCCGAAGCGGTTCTTGAACGCGCGCACGAGCCGGAACGACGAATGCGTATCGCCTTCGAAGTACAGCACCGTGTCGACGATGTGCTCGAGCACGCGCGGGCCGGCCAGGTTGCCTTCCTTGGTCACGTGCCCGACCATGATGATCGCGGTGCCCGACTGCTTCGCGATACGCGTGAGCTGCGCCGCGCACTCGCGCACCTGCGCGACCGAGCCCGGCGCCGACGTGAGCGCTTCCGAATAGACGGTCTGGATCGAGTCGATCACGGCCACGTCCGGCCGTTCCGTGTCGATCGCGGCCTGGATCTTCTCGAGCTGGATCTCGGCGAGCAGCTTCAGCTCATCCGCCGGCGCACCGCCGTCGAGCAGCGCAAGCCGTTGCGCGCGCAACGCGATCTGCGCGGCCGATTCCTCGCCGCTGATATAAAGCGCGCGCCGCTCGCTCGCGATGTCCGCGAGCGACTGCAGCAGCAGCGTCGACTTGCCGATGCCCGGATCGCCGCCGATCAGCACGACGCCGCCCGGAACCAGCCCGCCGCCGAGCACGCGATCGAATTCGCCGATGCCGGTCGAGAAGCGCGGCACGTCGGCCGCTTCGATGTCGACGAGACGCTGGACGGGCGCCCGCTTCGCGAGCGACTGGAATCGGTGTGCCGACGGCGATTCGGCGGCCGATTCAACCAGCGTGTTCCAGGCCTGGCACGACGGGCATTGCCCCTGCCACTTCGGGGTCTGTCCGCCGCACTCGCTGCAGACGTATACGGTTTTCTGTTTGGCCACGCGCAACGCCCTTATTCCGCGCGCACGGGCACGCGGCCGGCGACCGCGCACATCAGCTCGTAGCCGATCGTGCCGCAATGGCAGGCGACGTCGTCGATCGGCAGTGCGTTGCCCCACAGCTCGACGCGCGCGCCGACACCGGCCTGCGGGCACGGGGTCAGGTCGACGGTGATCATGTCCATCGATACGCGACCGACGATCCGCGTGCGGATGCCGTCGACGATCACCGGCGTGCCTTCGGGCGCGACCCGCGGATAGCCGTCCGCGTAACCGCACGCGACCACGCCGATCCGCATCGGCGCCTGCGCGGAGAACGTCGAGCCATAGCCGATGGCCTGGCCCTTCCCGATCGTCTGCACCGCGATCAGCTCGGATGCGAGCGTCATCGCGGGCTTCAGCCCGGTATCGGCGATGTCGGACGACAGCCCGGACGGCGACGCGCCGTACAACACGATCCCCGGGCGCACCCAGTCGAAGTGGGTATCCGGATGCCACAGCACGGCAGCGGAGTTCGCGAGGCTGCGCGCGCCGGCAATGCTTTCCGCGCCGCGCTCGAACGTCGCGAGCTGCTCGGCGACGCCGCGCTCGTTGTCCGCATCCGAAAAATGGGTCATCAACGTGATCTGGCCGATGCCGGGGCACGCGCGGGCGCGCTCCCATGCGGCACGGTATTTTTCCGGCAGGTAGCCGAGCCGGTTCATCCCGCTGTTCATCTTGAGCTGCACGTTGACGGGCTTCGACAGCCGCGCCGTTTCCAGCATCCGCATCTGCTCGTCGTTGTGGACAGTCGTCGTCAGGCTGTAGCGGTCGATCACGTCGATGTCGGTCGAGCGGAAGAACCCTTCGAGCAGCAGGATCGGGCCGGCCCAGCCGAGCTCGCGCAGCTTGACGGCCTCGTCGAGGTCGAGCAGCCCGAAGCCGTCGGTGCCGCGCAGGCCGGGAAACACACGCGCGAGACCGTGACCGTACGCGTTGGCCTTGACGACCGCCCAGACCTTGGACGGGCCGGCAAAGCGGCGGACGACGGAGAGATTGTTCGCGAGAGCGGCGGTATGGATGGTGGCGGAGATCGGGCGCGGCATGGGAAATTTACGTAAAGACGCTTGCGAATCATCAGCTTACCGCGCCTTTTGAGCACTGAAGCCGACAATTTGCGGAACGATCGGGGAATCTTGCTAGTCCGAATTGGCGTATTTTCATGTTATAAAGCCGTGCGCACAACCCATTTCGAACGGAATAAGCCGATCGCACACCAGGCGGCCTACGCGGCCCTGCCGCAGCGACGAAAGCATCGCATCAGATGAAAAAAGGTTTTTACACCATCATGGCCGCGCAGTTTTTCTCGTCGCTGGCCGACAATGCGCTCCTCATCGCCGCCATCGCCCTGCTGAAAGACCTCCACGCCCCCAACTGGATGACACCGCTGTTGAAGCTGTTCTTCGTGTTGTCCTATGTGGTGCTGGCGGCCTATGTCGGCGCCTTCGCGGATTCGCGCCCGAAGGGCCGCGTGATGTTCATCACCAACTCGATCAAGGTCGTCGGCTGCATGATCATGCTGTTCGGCGCCCATCCGTTGATCGCGTACGGGATCGTCGGGTTCGGCGCGGCGGCCTACTCGCCCGCGAAATACGGCATCCTCACCGAGCTGCTGCCGGCCGACCGGCTGGTCGCCGCAAACGGCTGGATCGAAGGCACGACCGTCAGCTCGATCATCCTCGGCACCGTGCTGGGCGGTGCGCTGATCAGCCCGCACATCGCGTCGCACGTGATCGCGCACACGCCCGCCTGGATCGGCACGCCCGCCGAGGCGGCGATGGCGATCATCATGGCGATCTACGTGATCGCCGCGCTGTTCAACCTGCGCATCCCCGATACGGGCGCCCGCTACCCGAAGCAGGAACGCGGCCCGGTCAAGCTCCTCACGGATTTCGCCGACTGCTTCATGGTGCTGTGGCGCGACAAGCTCGGCCAGATCTCGCTGGCGGTCACGACGCTGTTCTGGGGCGCGGGCGCGACGCTGCAGTTCATCGTGCTGAAGTGGGCTGAAGTGTCGCTCGGCATGTCGCTGTCGGAAGGCGCGATCCTGCAGGCCGTGGTCGCCGTCGGCGTCGCGGCCGGCGCCATCGCCGCCGCCGCCCGAATCCCGTTGAAGAAGTCGCTGACCGTGCTGCCCGTCGGCATCATCATGGGCATCGCGGTGATGCTGATGGCGTTCTACACGCGCGACCTGTTCCCGTCGCACTGGGCCGTCCACTTCGGCCACCTGCGCATGCCCGTGTACCTGATCATCGCGTACATCTTCCTGATGTGCGTCGGCGCGTTGTCCGGGTACTTCGTCGTTCCGATGAACGCGCTGCTGCAGCATCGCGGCCACGTGCTGCTGTCGGCCGGCCACTCGATCGCGGTGCAGAACTTCAACGAGAACCTGTCGGTGCTCGTGATGCTGTGCCTGTACGCGGTGCTCGTGTGGCTCGACGTGCCGGTCGGCGTCGTGATCGTGCTGTTCGGCACGTTCGTCTGCCTGACGATGTGGCTCGTGATGCGCCGCCATCAGGCGAACCAGCGCCAGTTCGACTCGGTCGCGCTGATCGGCGAATCGCGGCACTGACGCTACACTTCCCGTTTCCGTCCGCCGGCGCCGGTCTTCGAACCGGCGCGTTGCCCTCATGACGCACCCGATACCCAACATCCTGACGATCGCCGGCTCCGATTCGGGCGGCGGTGCAGGCATCCAGGCCGACCTGAAGACCTTTTCCGCGCTCGGCGCGTATGGCGCGAGCGTGATCACCGCGCTGACCGCGCAGAACACGCGCGGCGTGGCGGGTGTGCATGCGCCGGACGCGGCGTTCGTGACCGCGCAACTCGACGCGGTGTTCGGCGACATCCGCATCGACGCGGTCAAGATCGGGATGCTCGCGAACGCGGCGATCGTGCACGCGGTGGCCGACGCGCTGCGCCGTTACGCGCCGCGCTTCGTCGTGCTCGACACGGTGATGATCTCGAAGAGCTCGCACGCGCTGCTCGCACCCGATGCCGTCGACGCGTTGCGCGATGCGCTGCTGCCGCTCGCGACGGTCGTGACGCCGAACCTGCCCGAAGCGGCCGCGCTGCTGAACGATGTGCCCGCCACCACCGAAGACGACATGGTCCGGCAAGGTCAGGCACTGTTACAGACGGGTGCGCGCGCCGTGCTGATGAAGGGCGGCCACCTGCCGGACGTGTCCGCGAGCCCCGACTGGCTCGTGGAAGCGACCCGCACCGTGCGGCTCGACGGCGCACGCGTGCCGGTGAGCAACACGCACGGTACCGGCTGCACGCTGTCGTCGGCGATCGCCGCGCTGCTGCCGCAGCAGCCCGACCTCGAAAGCGCGGTGCGCGAAGCCAAGACCTACCTGACCGGCGCGATCGCCGCGAGCGGCCACCTCGACGTCGGCCACGGCGTCGGCCCCGTCCATCACTTCCACCGCTGGTGGTGAACGCCGGCTGACGCGGCGTCAGTGCTCCTGCGCCGCGAACGCCTGGGCGCGCACCGGCCAGTCGTCCGGCACGACGAAGCCGCGCGCCGTTTCGCGCCACGTGCCGTCACTGCCCTTTTCATGGATGCCGATCAGCGCGGGCGCCTCGCGCGTCATCAATACCGGCGGCAGTTCCAGCGTGGCCGCCAGCGTGTCGGGTTCGAATCCGCTATCGGCGGCAGCCCGTCGCGGCGCTAGCCACGCAAGCCGCGGCAACACGCTCCATGCAACGCCGGCACCCTGCGCGGCCGCCCAGGCCGGCCACTGCGCGTGAGTCAGCCAGAAACCGTGCGGGTGATCCGGCGCGATTTCCGCGGACACCGGCGGCAACGGTGCGCCGTGCGGATAGAACAACCAGCCCTTGATGAACATCTGCGCATCGGACGGCGCACCGTAGCCGAGCCGCGCAAACCCGTCGCGATCGCCGAGCCGCAGCTGATGCTCGAGTAACCGAGTGCGCTTGCGGTCGAACCGGTCGACGAGGTTGGGGCCGACGAAATCGGCAAGCGATGCGCCGGCTTGCACCGGCGCGCACAGGTAGCACTTCACCGCGAGTTCCCAGTGCAGGCGCTGCCCGTCCGGTGCATCGACAAGAAAATCGACTTCGCCGAGCGTCTTGCCGTTGCTGCGCAGCGGCAGATTGGCCGCGACGAGCCGCAGCGACGGCCCGTACGTCAGGAAATACTCGAGCAGGCATTCGGCGTAGCGGCCGAGCCGGGTCGGCCGGAATCCGTCGAGCGCGCGATGCAGCGGCTCGGGCTGCGCATCGAGCGCGGCGAGCCATGCTTCGACGGCCGACTGTCCCGCTGCATCCGGCCACGGGCGCGCCAGCGGCGCGTCCGGCACCGCGGTCAGCAGGCTCGGGCTGGCCAGCAGCCAGCCCAGATCCCGAACCGCGACGTCGTGCAGCGTATCGACGAATGCGCACGCCGCGCCGGTCGTCATTGCCCGGCCGGCCCGTTCGCGTCGCCGCCCTCTGCACGCCGGAACGTGTCGCGCGCGAGGCACAGGTCGGCCCACGCCTTCGACTTGTCCTGCAGGCTGCGCAACAGGTACGCCGGATGGTAGGTCACGATCACCGGCACACCTTCGTACGCATGCACGCGGCCGCGCAGCGACGCAATGCTCGCGTCCGTCTTCAGCAGCGTCTGCGCGGCGAAGCGGCCGAGCGCGACGATCAGCTTCGGCTTCACGAGCGCGACCTGGCGCTGCAGATACGGCTCGCAGCTCGCGACCTCGTCCGGCTCCGGATTGCGGTTGCCGGGCGGCCGGCACTTGATCACGTTCGCGATGTACACGTTGTCGCCGCGCTTGAGCGACAGCGAATGCAGCATGTTGTCGAGCAGCTTGCCGGCCTGGCCGACGAACGGCTCGCCCTGCTTGTCCTCGTTCTCGCCCGGCGCTTCGCCGATCAGCATCCAGTCCGCTTCGCGGTCGCCGACGCCGAACACGGTGTTGGTCCGCTTCTCGCACAGACCGCACAGCGTGCAGTCGGCCACGCGCGCGGCCAGCGCATCCCAGTCGAGCGCGGCAACCGGCGTACCGACGGGACGCGCTTCGGCCATCGGCACGGGATCGCCCGGCGGCGCCGCATCGAACCACGCGAAATCGTCGGGGCCGGCAGGCGGCATGTCGTCCATCGGCGGCATCGTGTCGGCCGACGCGACCGGCGTAACCGGTGCAGGCGCGCGATCGCCGTCGTCGACGCGGCGCGACGGGGCGTCGGCCGGCTCGCGAGCGGGCGAAGCATCGACGCTCCGCGCCGCTGCGGGCGGTGCGTCGTCCTGCACCGGCGTACGCGCGGTCCGCGCAGGCCGCTCGGTCTCGACGGCCGGTGCGGCGTCCACCGCACCGGGTTGCGCGGCAGCGTGCGCTTCGGCTGCCGCGCCCTCGTCCGTGCCTGCATCCGCGCCTTGCCCGCGCCGCACCCAGATCTGCGCGAGGCCCATTTCCTCGAGCGCCGCTTCAGCCCATGCCATGCGCGTCCCCTTCGTCCTTGTTCAGCGTCAGACGCATCACGATCGCGTCCTCCCGGCTGCGATGCTTCGCCGGGTAATAATTCTTGCGCCGGCCGATCGTCAAGAAGCCGAAACGCTCGTACAGATGGATCGCGCGCGGATTGGACGGCCGCACCTCGAGCAGCACGCCATCGAGCCCTTCCGCGCGCGAAATGCGCACGGCCTCGCGCAGCAGCGCCAGGCCCGCGCCCGCGCACTGCGCGGCCGGCGCGACGCACAGGTTCAGCAGGTGCATCTCGTCGACCACGGGCATCAGCACGCAATAGCCGATCAACGAACCCGTCACGTGCCGCAGGCACACGCCCAGATAGCCGTTGCGCAACGAATCCTCGAAATTGCCGCGGCTCCACGGGAATTCGTACGCGACGTGCTCGATCGCGACGACCTCGTCGAGATCGGCATCCGTCATCGGCGCCAGATAGCGGTCGCTCAGCAGTACGCCCGTCATCCCTTCGCTCCGCCCGTCTGCGCGGCCCGTGCCGCGACGCGCTCGGCAGTGGTCTGCGCGACCTTGTCGCGCACGTACTCCGGCGCGGCCTGATCGGCGGGCACCGCGCGGCCGGCGCGGAACGCCCGCAGGGCGGCATGGGCGACCGCCAGCGCGTGCGGCATCGCGTCGCCGTCGATCACGGCCGCGCGCGCCGCAGCCGGCAACTGCGCGCCGAACGCGGCGGCCGCATTGCCCGCAAGCGTGAACGGCACATCGGGCACGCCGACGGCGCCCGGCACGTCGAGCGAAGCCGGATGCAGCGTGCGCCAGTCGCCGGTGCTGTCGTCCCACGCGAAATCCGCCCAGTAGGCTTCATCCATCCGTGCGTCCAGCGCGGCCAGCACGCGGGTCGTGCCAGGCGCGCGCAGCCGCGCGTGCTCGGCGCACGCGAGCAGCGTGCCGATCGGCACGACCGGCAGCCCGCGCCCGAACGCGAGACCCTGGGTGATGCCCGTCGCGGTACGCAGGCCCGTGAACGAGCCGGGGCCTGCGCCGAACGCGATCGCGTCGCAATCGGCGAGTGTCAGTCCCGATTCGGCGAAAAGGTCCTGGATGGCCGGCAGCACGCGCGTGCTCGACACGGCGCCCGTCAGCTCGTGGCGAACCCAGGTTTGCGGGGTGGAAACGGCGTCATCGGCGTGGGCCGAGCGCAGCAGCGCGACCGAGCAGTATTCGGTCGACGTATCGATGGCGAGGAGCACTGTTTGCGTCATGGGCGACATTGTAATGCGGCGCCCCGCCCCCACGGGCGTTCGGGCCCGATCCGTGCGTGTGCGCCGCACCGGGCGGCGGTTTGGAAGGATCGCTCGACCCCGCGCGGCGGTCCGCTTGTTAAGATCGCCCGACCTGAAACCCTTACGGAGACACCCGATGAGCGAACTCACCGCCCAATTCGACCAGGCCCAGATCGACGTCAAGCAACTGACGGAACGTCCGGGCAACCTGACCCTGCTGCGCCTGTACGCACTCTTCAAGCAGGCGACCGACGGCGATGCCCATGGCGACAAGCCGGGCTTCACCGACATCGTCGGCAAATACAAGTACGATGCCTGGGATGCGCTGAAGGGCACGTCGCAGGATGCGGCGAAGCAGCAGTACATCGAACTCGTCGAATCGCTGAAGAACGGCACGGCTTCCTGACCGAATCGCCCCCTGCCGCAATAGGCAATCAAATCAGTGGCGCAGCGCAGCAAATCTCTTTATAATGCTGCCTGCGTCATCTTCCGCGCTCGGCTCGCAAGCCGTTCCGGCCTGACGCCTCGTAGCGTTAAGCTCCAATCCGGTTTAGAACCTGTCCCCTCCTGCTTCGACCCTTGCGGTCGTCAACTAGGCTGGCGGCCTCGCTCCAGAAGCGCGCCGCACCCAAAACAGCTTCTAATGCCTCATCCGCCGACGGTTCGGCGGATTGCACCCGTTTCCCGATTTGCTCGCTGAATCCGACGACTTGGGTATGCGCGATTGGCGCCGACGTTTCACCCACTGTGTTTCAAGGATTGTTATGACTTCGAGCATCAACTCCAGCCCGCTCAACGCGATCGCCGACCAGGCGCTCGGTCTCGACGACGCCGCCGCACCGGCCGCGGTCGAACCGGCGTCGGACGAGCCGAACTTCGCGTCGCTCGGGTTGTCGCCGGAGATCGTCTCCGCGCTGCAGGCCGCCGGCTATGTGAAGCCGACGCCGGTCCAGCAGCGCGCGATTCCGGCCGGCATCGCCGGCCGTGACCTGCTGGTCTCGAGCCCGACCGGTTCGGGCAAGACCGCCGCATTCATGCTGCCCGCGATCGAACGTTTCGCGCAGCTCCAGAAGGCGCAGGCGCAGCAACCGCGCGCGCCGCGCGAACCGAACCAGGGCGACCGCCGCGCGCGCCGCCCGCAACCCGTCGCGCGCCCGGGCCTGCTCGTGCTGACGCCGACCCGTGAACTCGCGATGCAGGTCACCACGGCCGCAACGACCTACGGCAAGCACCTGAAGCGCCTGCGCACGGTCAGCATCCTCGGCGGCGTCGCCTACGGCCAGCAGCTGATGCTGCTCGCGAAGAACCCGGAAATCCTGGTTGCCACGCCGGGCCGTCTGCTCGACCACCTCGAGCGCGGCCGCATCGACCTGTCCGAGCTGAAGATGCTCGTGCTGGACGAAGCCGACCGCATGCTCGACATGGGCTTCATCGACGACATCGAAACGATCGTCGCCGCCACGCCCGAGTCGCGCCAGACGATGCTGTTCTCGGCCACGCTCGACGGCAAGATCGGTTCGCTGACGAGCCGCCTGCTGAAGGATCCGGAACGCATCGAGATCCAGCAGCGCCTCGAGTCGCGCGCGAACATCGCGCAGACCGTGCACTACGTCGACGACCGCGACCACAAGGATCGCCTGCTCGATCACCTGCTGCGCGACGACGCGCTCGACCAGGCGATCATCTTCACGGCGACCAAGATCGACGCCGACCAGCTCGCCGGCCGTCTCGCCGACGCAGGCTTCGAATCGGCCGCGCTGCACGGCGACCTGCCGCAGGGCGCGCGTAACCGCACGATCCGTGCGCTGCGCGAGCGCCGTGTGCGCGTGCTGGTGGCCACCGACGTCGCGGCACGCGGCATCGACATCCCGGGCATCACGCACGTGTTCAACTACGACCTGCCGAAGTTCGCGGAAGACTACGTGCACCGTATCGGCCGTACGGGCCGTGCAGGCCGTTCGGGCACGGCCGTGAGCCTCGTGCACCACGCCGAGCAAGGCGCGCTCAAGCGCATCGAGCGTTTCGTGCGCGCGCCGCTGCCGGTCAACGTGATCGAAGGCTTCGAGCCGCGCAAGGCGCCCCCGCGCAACGGCGGCACCGGTGGCCGCGGCCGTCCGGGCGGCGGTAACGGCGGTCGTCGTTTCGGCGGCAAGCCGGGCGGCGGTTATGGCGGCAACGGTAACGGCAACGGCCGCAGCTACGGCGGCGGCAATGGCGGCGGCTGGAGCGGCAAGCCGGGCGGCAGCCGTGACGGCGGCCCGCGTCGCGACGGCCAGCGCAGCGGCGGCCCGCGTCGCAGCAACTCCGCGTCGTAAGGACGCACGGGCGGCTATCTGCCGCCCTCCGGAGGGCAGGCCCGCGGATAACCGCCCTGCCCATCCAGCCAACCGGCGCATCCGCGCCGGTTTTTTTTCGCCCTGCCCCACATTTCACGATGCGGAAAATTTTTTTGTGTCGTAAAAAATCATGCTGCGCGGCACAACCCGGGCGATTGCGGGATGGGAAAAAGCATTTCTTATCCCGAAATGATGATTTCAAGATATTGATTTAAAACAACTAAAATTTTACCCCACTCATCAGCCGGCCCCCTGTCCTGCTCCAGTCGATTTGCCTAGACTCTTATACAAGACCTCACGAACCGGAACACACTGCTCCCGGCTTCGAGAACAGCCTCAACACCGTCAGAGTCAACCCATCAGGCATCGCACCGCATCAAGGAGCTCATCATGTCGCGACAGCAACAGGCACAGGAACTGCAACAGCAATGGGAAACCGATCCGCGCTGGAAGGGCATCAAGCGCAGCTACTCGGCTGAAGACGTCGTCCGCCTGCGTGGTTCGATCCCGATCGAGCACACGCTCGCCAAGCGCGGTGCGGAAAAACTGTGGAGCCTCGTCAACAACGAGCCGTTCGTCAACGCACTCGGCGCACTGACCGGCAACCAGGCGATGCAGCAGGTGAAGGCCGGCCTGAAGGCGATCTACCTGTCCGGCTGGCAAGTGGCCGGCGACGCGAACGTCGCGGGCGAAATGTACCCGGACCAGTCGCTGTACCCGGCAAACTCGGTGCCGCTCGTCGTGAAGCGCATCAACAACACGCTGACGCGCGCCGACCAGATCCAGTGGTCGGAAGGCAAGAACCCGGGCGACGAAGGCTACGTCGACTTCTTCGCACCGATCGTCGCCGACGCGGAAGCCGGTTTCGGCGGCGTGCTGAACGCGTTCGAACTGATGAAGGCGATGATCGAAGCCGGCGCGTCGGGCGTGCACTTCGAGGATCAGCTCGCTTCGGTGAAGAAGTGCGGCCATATGGGCGGCAAGGTGCTCGTGCCGACGCGCGAGGCCGTCGTGAAGCTGTCGGCAGCGCGTCTGGCGGCCGACGTGATGGGCACGTCGACCGTGCTGGTCGCCCGCACCGACGCGGAAGCGGCCGACCTGATCACGTCCGACGTCGACGACAACGACAAGCCGTTCCTGACGGGCGAGCGCACGGTGGAAGGCTTCTTCCGCACGAAGCCGGGTATCGAACAGGCGATCTCGCGCGGTCTCGCGTACGCGCCGTACGCCGACCTGGTCTGGTGCGAAACGGGCAAGCCGGATCTCGAGTACGCGAAGAAGTTCGCGGAAGCGATCCACAAGCAGTTCCCGGGCAAGCTGCTGTCGTACAACTGCTCGCCGTCGTTCAACTGGAAGAAGAACCTCGACGACGCGACGATCGCGAAGTTCCAGAAGGAACTCGGCGCGATGGGCTACAAGTTCCAGTTCATCACGCTGGCCGGCTTCCATGCGCTGAACTACTCGATGTTCAACCTCGCGCACGGCTATGCCCGCACGCAGATGAGTGCGTTCGTCGAACTGCAGCAGGCCGAGTTCGCAGCCGCGGACAAGGGCTTCACGGCGGTCAAGCACCAGCGCGAAGTCGGCACCGGCTACTTCGACGCCGTGACGCAGACGGTCGAACGCGAAGCATCGACCACCGCATTGCACGGCTCGACCGAGGACGAACAGTTCTTCGACGGCAAGAAGGTCGCGTAAGCAGAAAAACACGACGCGCCACGCGTCATGCCGATGGCCGCCCTCGTCTCGCGACGGCGGCCATCGGCCACCGAACAACAATCAGGGAGGAGACGGCAGGCGCGCGACACCGATCGCGCGACCGGCCGCGCGGCCTGCGGGCCGCCAGCAACGATGCGCGCCGGCTCCGTCCGGCGCGCCCTTTTTCCAGGGCGCCGCCCTACCGATACACGATCACCGGAATTTTCGTATGGGTCAGCACGCGCTGCGTCTCGCTGCCGATCAGCAAGCTGCCGAGCCCGCGGCGTCCGTGGGACGCCATGAAGATCACGTCGCAGCCGCCGCGTTCGGCCGCCTCGATGATGCCGAGATACGGCGACGGATGCACGCTCGTCCAGGTGTCGCACTCGACGCCGGCCGCCTTCGCGGCCGATTCGACCTCGTCGAGGTGCGCACGCGCCTCGCGCTCGCTGCGCGCCCGGAAATCGGCGGGCGGCTCGATGATCACTTCGGAAAACGGCGAGTACGGATACTGCGGCAGGCACGCGTACGCCGTGACGCGCGCACCGACCGCACGCGCCAGGTCGATCGCGCCGTCGATCGCCTTCTGCGACAGTTCGGAACCGTCGGTTGGAACGAGGATGTGCCGGAACATCGCGCCCTCCTTCGTCAATCGCACTCCGCGCGCCGCGCGTCCGGGCGGTCCGGCTGCGTCGCGTGGGGCATGCCTGTTTCGATTGTAGGACGTGAAAACACGCGGCCGGGCCGCGCAGCGGGTTCGCCCTCATATCGGAAACGCGCGGCTGGCCGCCGCCTACTCGCCCCAATAACCGGGCCGCTCGTACGTGTGCTTCAGGTAATCGAGAAACAGCCGCACGCGCAGCGGCAGATGCCGACGTTGCGGAAACACCGCGTGGATGCCGATCGGCGGGGCGGCGAATGCGTCGAGCACGCTGACGAGCCGGCCGGCCGCGATGTCCTCGCCGACCTCCCACCACGAGCGCCACGCCAGGCCGTGGCCTTCGAGGCACCACTCGTGCAGCACCGCACCGTCCGAGCACTCCATCGTGCCGTTCACGCGGATCGACACGACCTTGTCGTCCTCCTGGAACACCCAGCCGCGTTGCTGGTTCGCGTTTGCCGCGAGCGCGAGGCAGTTGTGCCGCGCCAGCTCGGCAAGCGTGACCGGCGTGCCGCGTCGAGCCAAATAAGCGGGCGAAGCGACGCACACGCGACGGTTCTCGCCGAGCTTCAGCGACACGAGCGACGAGTCGGGCAGCTCGCCGAGCCGCACCGCGCAATCGAACCCCTCGTTGACGAGGTCGACCATCCGGTCGGACAGGTCGAGCGTGACCGAGACATCCGGATGCCCGACGCTGAATTCGGGCACGAGCGGCGCGACGTGCCGCCGGCCGAAGCCCGCCGGCGCCGAGATGCGCAGGTGGCCGCTCGCCTTGACGCCGCCGGCGGACACGCTCGCCTCCGCGTTCTGCATGTCGTTGATGACACGCTGGCAATCCTCGAGGAACGCCGAGCCCTCGAACGTCAGCGTGAGCTTGCGCGTCGTGCGCACCAGCAGCTTCACGCCAAGCCGCTCCTCGAGCGCGTCGAGCCGGCGGCCGATGATCGCCGGCGCGACCCCTTCCGCGTGCGCGGCCGCCGACAGGCTGCCCTTTGCCGCGACCGCGGCGAACGTTTCGATCTGCTTGAATCGGTCCATGACTCGCGGGGGCGGCTCCGCTGCCCTTCAAATAGCTTAAACCGCTCAAGATTAGGTAGATGAAAGTAAAAGATCAAGTGATGTTTAGCGTCTTTTTTAGCACATACGATCACGAATAGAATTCACCTGACCTCTGAAACTGGAGCGCAAGGCTATGTCGGCCACAACGACACTCTCCTCTCCCGACGCAATCCTCTTCGACGCATTCGGCACGTTGTTCGACGTGCGTGCGGTCCTGGCCGCGGCGGAGCAGATGTTTCCCGGTCACGGGGAACGGTTGTCGCAGTTGTGGCGACGCAAGCAAATCGAATACTCGCAACTGCGCACGCTCGCCGATCCGGCCGGCGCCCGCTATCGCCCGTTCCGGGACATCACGCTCGACGCGCTGCGCTTCGCCGCGCGTCGGCTCGGGCTCGCGCTGAACAGCGCGGCCGAGAAGCGGCTGATGGACGAATACGCGTGCCTGTCCACCTATCCCGATACGGTGCCGGCGCTGCGCAAGCTGCGCGCGCTCGATCCGCGCCCGCCACTCGGGATCCTGTCGAACGGCACGCCGCAGATGCTCGACATCGCGATCAAGAGCGCCGGCATGTCCGGGCTGTTCGATCGCGTGCTGTCCGCCGACACCGTACGCGCGTACAAGCCGAGCCCCGCCGCCTACGCGCTCGGCACCGACGCGTTCGGACCGAACCGGCGCGGCATCGTGTTCGTGTCGTCGAACGCGTGGGACGTCGCCGGCGCCGTCTGGTTCGGCTACACGACGTTCTGGCTCAACCGCACGGGCGCGCCCGCCGAGGAACTCGGCGCGCCGCCCGACGGCACCGGCACCGGCATGGCCGACCTGCTCGCATTCCTCGCCACCCCGGCTCCGTCCGGCAGACCCGCAAACCGCACGCGCCCCAGCCCGGGTGCATGACGTTCGCAGCGCTGCCGCCTTCCCCCTTCACCGAAACCGCAACTGACCGACCAAGGAGATGAGACTCATGAGCACCCCGATCACGCTGCCGCAAGGCATGGCGATCACCGGCGAAATCAAGCCGGGTTACGAAGCAATCCTGACGCCCGAAGCGCTCGCACTCGTTGCCGCGCTGCACCGCACGTTCGAGCCGCGCCGCCAGGCGCTGCTGCAGGCGCGCGTCGAGCGCACGAAACGCCTCGACGCGGGCGAGCGCCCCGACTTCCTGGCCGAGACGAAGGCGATCCGCGAAGGCGACTGGAAGGTCGCGCCGCTGCCGGCCGACCTGCAATGCCGCCGTGTCGAGATCACGGGCCCCGTCGAGCGCAAGATGATCATCAACGCGCTGAACTCGGGCGCCGATTCGTACATGACGGACTTCGAGGATTCGAACGCGCCGAGCTGGACGAACCAGATCGACGGCCAGATCAACCTGAAAGACGCGGTGCGCCGCACGATCTCGCTCGAGCAGAACGGCAAGTCGTACCGGCTGAACGACAAGGTCGCGACGCTGATCGTGCGTCCGCGCGGCTGGCACCTCGACGAGAAGCACGTGACGGTCGACGGCCAGCGCGTGTCCGGCGGCATCTTCGATTTCGCGCTGTTCCTGTTCCACAACGCGAAGGAACTGCTCGCGCGCGGCTCGGGCCCGTACTTCTACCTGCCGAAGATGGAAAGCCATCTCGAGGCACGCCTGTGGAACGACATCTTCGTCGCCGCGCAGGAAGGCGTCGGCGTGCCGCGCGGCACGATCCGCGCGACGGTGCTGATCGAGACGATCCTCGCCGCGTTCGAGATGGACGAAATCCTGTACGAACTGCGCGAACACAGCTCGGGCCTGAACGCCGGCCGCTGGGACTACATCTTCTCGGCCATCAAGAAGTTCAAGAACGACCGCGACTTCTGCCTCGCCGAGCGTTCGAAGATCACGATGACGGTGCCGTTCATGCGCGCGTACGCGCTGCTGCTGCTGAAGACCTGCCACAAGCGCAATGCGCCGGCGATCGGCGGGATGAGCGCGCTGATCCCGATCAAGAACGATCCGGAAGCGAACGACAAGGCGATGGGCGGCGTGCGCTCGGACAAGCAGCGCGACGCGACCGACGGCTACGACGGCGGCTGGGTGGCCCACCCGGGCCTCGTGCCGATCGCGATGGAAGAGTTCGTCAAGGTGCTCGGCGACAAGCCGAACCAGATCGCGAAGCAGCGCGACGACGTGCAGGTCGAGGGCAAGAACCTGCTCGACTTCCAGCCGGAAGCGCCGATCACCGAAGCCGGCCTGCGCAACAACATCAACGTCGGCATCCACTACCTCGGCGCATGGCTCGACGGCAACGGGTGCGTGCCGATCCACAACCTGATGGAAGACGCGGCCACGGCCGAAATCTCCCGTTCGCAGGTGTGGCAATGGATCCGCTCGCCGAAGGGCGTGCTCGACGACGGTCGCAAGGTCACCGCCGAACTCGTGCGTGAACTTTCGAAGGCCGAACTCGACAACGTGAAGCGCTCGGTCGGCGGCAACACGCAGCCGTACGAGCGCGCTGCGGCGATCTTCGAGCAGATGTCGACGTCGGAAGGCTTCACCGAATTCCTGACGCTGCCGCTGTACGAGGAAATCTGACGTAGTTGCGCGCCTCGACCGGGGCCGACCCTGCGTCGGCGTCGGTCGCGTGCGATGACGGCATCAAAAAAGCGCCCCGAGGGGCGCTTCTTCTTTTGCGACAGGATCCGCTACCGCGGCTGCCGCACAACCCGTCACACCGCTTCCCGCTCGCGCCGGTGCTGAACCCAGTCGCCTGACGCGATGCGCGGACGCCCGGCAATCGCGTGCGCGGCGACCGGATAGTAAAGGCAGGCGTACTGCCGGCCGCCGAGCTCGACGGTCACGTCTTCCGGCTTGAACAGCGAGTCGACGCCCGGATACACGCGCTCGATCTCGTCGAGCACGGGAACGAGCCGGTCGTCGACCTCGTAGACGTCGCCCCATACCAGCGACT
Organism: Burkholderia sp. AU38729; assembly: GCF_020419725.1. NCBI lineage: Bacteria > Pseudomonadati > Pseudomonadota > Betaproteobacteria > Burkholderiales > Burkholderiaceae > Burkholderia > Burkholderia sp. AU38729. The sequence goes on from NZ_JAIZQO010000009.1 coordinate 156,969, forward strand.
TGCCGGCCAACCCGGCAATCATTCCCGGATACGTACCGAAATCGTACAGTTCGCCCGGCAGCGCGGCGGCACCGAGCAGCGTCGGCGCGGCAATCCCGTGCCGGGCGGCCGCGTGGTCGATGTCGTTGGCCTCCCCGTTTCTCAAGGTGCCGTAGACGAATACGTAGCGCATCGTGGTTCTCCTCTTTGATTCGTATGTTGTCGTGTTCGCACGCGATTCGTGGCGAAACCGCCCGCGCATCGATAGACCACGATACCGGCCGAATGGTTCGAACCCGCCAGCGCGCGCGGCCCCGGGGCAGTCCGGAAATCGCCGGAGCCCCACACAAAGTTCATTTGAACGCGGCATGATCGCCCGACAAACCGCCGCGTGCACTTTCGCGGCGCCTTCTACAATAACGGCATCGCCGCCGCGCTGCCCGAATCGTCCATGAACCCGCCGTTCCAAGCCGACGTACCGAACCCGTACGTCATCGACATTCCGCCCGAATTCGCGCCGACCGCCGTCCATCCGATGCGCGTGCGCGCGCGGCAGGTCGATACCGGGCACCGCATCCCGCTGCATACGCACGCGTGGGCGCAGCTCGCGTACGCGTCGCGCGGCGTGCTGCGCGTCGCGACGACCGGCACGACCTGGATGGTGCCGCCGTCCCGCGCGATCTGGGTGCCGCCGCGCGTGACGCATGAGGTCGTGATCGTCGAGGAGGCGTATCTGCGCACGCTGTATATCGACGAGTCGATCGTGCCGGACGGGCTCGACGCGTGCCGCGTCGTCGAAGTGACGGGACTCCTGCGCGAACTGATCGTCGCACTCGACGCGCGCGACCTGAGCACCACGCGCGAGCGCCTGCTGTGCGGGCTCGTGCTCGACGAGCTGAGTCACGCCGAGCCGCTGCCGCTCGCGGTGCCGATGCCCGACGAAAAAAGGCTGCGCATGCTGTGCGAATCGGTCCTCGCGCATCCGGCCCACGCGGAGTCGCTCGAGCATTGGGCCGGCGAGGTCGGCGCCAGCACGCGCACGATTTCGCGGCTCTTCAAGCAGGAACTGGGGGTGAGCTTTTCGCAGTGGCGCCAGCAGGCGCTGCTGGCGCGGGCCATTCCGCTGCTGAACCAGGGGCGTCCGCTGTCGCATATCGCGCGCGAACTCGGCTACCAGAGCCAGAGCGCGTTTTCGGCGATGTTCCGGCGTGCATTCGGCGAAAGCCCGCGCGCATTCATGCTGCGCGGCTACGAGCACCGCGGCCCGGAAGGCAGCCGCGCGGACGACGAAATGCCGGACGACGACGCGATCGACGCTGCCCGCTGAACGCGTCGCTTCAGGTCGTCAGGACTTCAGACCGGTCGCACCATGTGGCGGATCGAGCCCAGTTGCGCGAGCCGCGACCCAGCAACCTGATAGCCCATGCGCAGGTAGAGACGCGCGGCCGGATTGTCGACGAACACGCGCAGTTGCAGTTCGTGCAGCCCGCGCGCACGCGCCCAGCGGTGCGACATGTCGAGCATGTAGGTGCCGGCGCCCTGCCCGCGATGACCGGCCGCGATCTGCACGTCGCGGATGTGCAGCGAGTCGCCCTCCTCGGTCACGCGCAGCACGCCGATGCGCTCGCCGTCGGCCTCGAGGATGAAGTTCTCGGATTCGCGCCAGCTCGCGTAGAACAGGTCGCTGCGCCACACGAGCCCATGGCGCTTGTAGTAACCGCCCATGTTGCCGTGCGTCAGCGCTTCGGCAAACGGAAAATCGCCAGCCTCCGCGGGCCGGAGCTGATACAGGAGTCGCAGGTCGGTCGGATCGAGCATCGCGCAGGGGTCAAGAACGCATCCCGCCACGATAGCGCAGTCGCGTGCGGATGCAATCGCGGATTTCTCGTAGCGGCTCGACACCGGATGACCGGAGGTTACGCGGCCAGTGGGCACAACCGGAAACGCAAATGAAAAAGCCCGCACAAGGCGGGCTTCTTCATTTTTTTGGCGGAGCGGACGGGACTCGCCTACATACCGCAGGCCGCGGCTGCGCTTGCAAGCGCAGCCCTTCGAGTCCCGCCGGAAGCTGCGCAGGCAGCTTCCTCCACTCCGCAGTCACGCGCCCGCAAGCGGGCGCAACAGACGATGCAAATGAAAAAGCCCGCACAAGGCGGGCTTCTTCATTTTTTTGGCGGAGCGGACGGGACTCGAACCCGCGACCCCCGGCGTGACAGGCCGGTATTCTAACCGACTGAACTACCGCTCCAGTCTTGCTACTTGCCTGGCAGGCGTCGGTTGCTTCCTGCCGGCGCATCGTTTGTTCGAACGACGCCGAAATCTGGCGTCCCCTAGGGGATTCGAACCCCTGTACTCACCGTGAAAGGGTGATGTCCTAGGCCTCTAGACGAAGGGGACAACGTACTGCTTACATCTTTAATGCAAAAGCCCGTTCAAAAAACGTTCTTTGAACGGGCTTCGTTCTGGCGGAGCGGACGGGGCTCGAACCCGCGACCCCCGGCGTGACAGGCCGGTATTCTAACCAACTGAACTACCGCTCCAGCTTTCTTGCTCGCACCTGCAGGACATCGTCACGTTCCTGCAGGTGTTGCGACACTTCGATGAAACGCCGCTGAATCTGGCGTCCCCTAGGGGATTCGAACCCCTGTACTCACCGTGAAAGGGTGATGTCCTAGGCCTCTAGACGAAGGGGACAACGTACTGCTTACATCCTTAATACAAAAGCCCGCTCAAAAACGTCTTGAACGGGCTTCGTTCTGGCGGAGCGGACGGGACTCGAACCCGCGACCCCCGGCGTGACAGGCCGGTATTCTAACCGACTGAACTACCGCTCCAGCTTTCTTACCCTCACCCGCAGGACGTCGGTTACGTTCCTGCAAGCGTTGCGACATTTCTACGAAACGCCGCTGAATCTGGCGTCCCCTAGGGGATTCGAACCCCTGTACTCACCGTGAAAGGGTGATGTCCTAGGCCTCTAGACGAAGGGGACAAAATCTTTTCAGATCTGTCTGACTTTCGCTATTCACTTTTCAATCAACAGCGAAGGCCGAAATTCTAACTGCTTTAAATCATTTTGTGAAGCATTTATTACTACCCGTGCTTCGCAAATCAACTCAGCTTGTTCTGATGGTGGAGGTAAGCGGGATCGAACCGCTGACCTCTTGCATGCCATGCAAGCGCTCTCCCAGCTGAGCTATACCCCCTTGCAGAACAGAAATGAGATTATATGGAGCTACTTCGAACTTGTAAATACCCTTTTTGCGATTCGAACGAAATTTTTTGCGAAGCTGCCGCGATGTCACGCACGAGCAGCTTCGCTCGCCCCCGAACCTCAGGCCAGCGCCGCCTCGATGCGCGACACCACGACATCGCGGCCGAACAGCACGAGCACCGCATCGATCGACGGCGTATGCGTCGTACCCGCCACCAGCAGACGCACCGGCATCGCCAGTTGCGGCATCTTCAGCTTGTGCGTGCCGAGCGTCGACTTCAACGCGGCGGACACGGCCTCCTTCGTCCAGTCGGCCGCCTTCAGCGCCGCGACGAGATCGGCCAGCGCCGGACGCACCGCATCGGTCACGTGCTGCGCGAGCGCATCGGCTTCCGGTGCCGGCACACGATAGAACATCGCGGCGCCTTCCGCGATCTCCTTGACCGTCGTCGCACGATCCTTCATCAGCCCGACCACGGCTTCGAGCGCAGGGCCCGTCGCGATCGCCGCATCGTCGATGCCGAGGGCGGAGAGGAACGGCTTCGCCAGCTCGGCGAGGCGCGCGTTGTCGGCTTCCTTGATGTAATGCGCGTTCAGCCAGCTCAGCTTGCTGTGGTCGTACTGCGCGGGCGACTTGCCGAGATGCTCGAGATCGAACCATTCGACGAACTGCTCGCGCGAGAAGATCTCGGCGTCGCCGTGCGACCAGCCGAGGCGCGCGAGATAGTTGACGACGGCTTCAGGCAGGAAGCCCGCGTCGCGATACGCCATCACGCTCATCGCGCCATGCCGCTTGCTCATCTTCTCGCCCTGCTCGTTCAGCACGGTCGGCAGGTGCGCATAGACGGGCGGCTCGCCGCCGAGCGCATTCAGGATGTTGATCTGGCGCGGCGTGTTGTTCACGTGGTCGTCGCCACGGATCACGTGCGTGATGCCCATGTCCATGTCGTCCACCACCACGCAGAAGTTGTAGATCGGCGTGCCGTCCGGGCGCGCGATCACGAGGTCGTCGAGCTCCTCGTTCGAGATCTCGACACGCCCCTTCACCGCGTCGTCCCACACGACCGTGCCGGTCAACGGATTGCGGAAACGCAGCACCGGCTTGACGCCGGCCGGCGGCTCCGGCAGCACCTTGCCGGGTTCCGGACGCCACGTGCCGTCGTAGCGCGGCTTCAGGCCGGCCTCGCGCTGGCGTTCGCGCAGCGCGTCGAGCTCCTCGGCCGACATGTAGCACGGGTACGCGAGACCCTTCTCGAGCATCTGCGCGAGCACCTCGCGATAGCGGTCCATCCGCTGCATCTGGTAGATCGGGCCTTCGTCGAAATCCAGGCCGAGCCATTGCATCCCTTCGAGAATTGCATCGACCGCTTCCTGCGACGAGCGCTCGACGTCGGTGTCCTCGATGCGCAGCACGAACGTGCCCTTCATCTTGCGGGCGAACGCCCACGGATAGAGTGCGGAGCGGATGTTGCCGAGGTGGATGAAGCCGGTGGGGCTCGGCGCGAAGCGGGTACGGACAGGACGGGTCATAAACGGTAACTCGAACGCCTGGGGCGCATGAATGATTCGACGCGGGATCGACGGCGGCAGCCCGGACAGCAACGGGGCCGGCGACGCCCGGAACGGGAAAGAAGCCGGAATTATACTCGCGCCGGACATCGCGCCAAGCGCGCCGCTTGCTTTATGATGTGCGCGCCGCGGCCGCCAGCCGGCGCGGCGCCGGCCGCACGGAACCGCTGCGCGGCCGCTCGGAACCTATCGCCGCCGCGGGCCGTGACACCCGCCGCCAAGCCGCCGGAGAACCATTCGATGTCGTCCCCTCGCCTGTCGCGCCGCCACTTCACGATCGCCGCCGCTTCCGCCAGCCTCGCCGCCTGCACGTCGTTCGGCGACAAATCCCGCCCCGGCGCCGCACTGCCGCAGGAAAAGCCGGTGAAGATCGGCATCGCCCTCGGCGGCGGCGCCGCGCGCGGCTTCTCGCACATCGGCGTGCTGAAGGCGCTCGAGGCGCGCGGCATCCCGATCGAGATCGTCGCGGGCACGAGCGCGGGCTCGGTGGTCGGCGCACTCTATGCATCGGGCATGAGCGCCCTTCAGATCAACAAGATCGCGCTCGACATGGACCAGGCGGCGATCAGCGACTGGGCGCTGCCGTTCCGCTCGCGCGGGTTGCTGCAAGGCGTGGCGCTGCAGAACTTCCTGAACAAGACACTCAACAACCGGCCGATCGAGAAGATGGCGAAGCCGCTCGGCATCGTCGCGACCGATCTGCAAAACGGCCAGCCGATCCTGTTCCAGCAAGGCAATACGGGGCTCGCGGTGCGTGCATCGTGCAGCGTGCCGTCGGTGTTCGAGCCGGTGAAGATCGGCAACCGCGAGTATGTGGATGGCGGCCTCGTGAGCCCGGTGCCGGCGTCGTATGCGCGCAAGATGGGCGCGAGCTTCGTGATCGCGGTCGACATCTCGTCCCGGCCGGACGGCGCGGCAACCAACAACCCGATCGAGATGCTGCTGCAGACCTTCACGATCATGGGCCAGACGATCAAGACCTACGAGCTCGACAAGTACGCGGACGTCGTGATTCGCCCGAACCTCAACGCGATGGGCGGCAGCGACTTCAACCAGCGCAACGCGGCGATTCTCGCGGGCGAGGAAGCCGTCGCGCGCATCATGCCGGAACTGCAGCGCAAGCTCGCGGCAGCACGCGGCGTGGCGGCCGCGTAACGCACGCGATGCACAGGCCGGCGCGCGCCGGCCCGCCGACGGCGCGACGGTTTTCAGCCCGCCGTTCGCACCGCCCCAAAACAAAAAACCCTGCCGCCTTTCGGTGACAGGGTTTTTTTCGATCCGGCCGGACCGGCCGTCGAACGTCAGTTGTTGCCGTTCGCGGAATCGTCGCCGATCGTCGCGCGCACGCGCTGACGCAGGTCTTCCGGCTTCATCGGGAACTCCGATTCGAGCCGGCGCGCGCCGGTGAAACGCTTTTCCCAGTAGCCGCTGTCGAGATCGTCGACGCGGATGGTGCTGCCCGTCGACGGCGAGTGCACGAACTTGTTGTCGCCGATGTAGATGCCGACGTGCGAGAACGTACGGCGCATCGTGTTGAAGAACACGAGATCGCCCGGCTTGAGGTTGCTCATGCTCACCTTCTCGCCGACGCGGCTCATCTCTTCCGCACGACGCGGCAGCGACATGCCGAGGGTGTCCTGGAACACGTAGCGCACGAAGCCGCTGCAGTCGAGGCCCGAATCCGGCGAGTTGCCGCCCCAGCGATAACGCACGCCGATCATGTTCAGCGCGCCGACGACCACGTCGCCCGCCTTGCCGGCCATGCCCGCGAGGAACGACTTCGCGCCGCCGCTCGACGGCTGCGCGCTGGTCTGCTGGAGGGAGGCATTCGACGCGGTCTGCGTCGAATTCGTGACATTCTGGTTAAAACTGCTGACTTCGTCGGCGAACGCGCCGGGTGCTGCTGCGAACAGGGCGCCGATGAACAGCCCGGCGATGGTGCGCGCGCATGCCTGGGTCAGGGATCGATGCTGCATTGGTCGATGGAATGTGCTTAAAAATCAGCTGATTGGCGGAAAATTTCGGTCGATACTAGCCAGCGCGTAATCGTTTGTCAAAACAAATTAATAAATACAATCGAGATAGTCAGACCATTGGCCGCCTATCACGCTTTCCAGACCGCTTTCAACAGCTTTTGTGTGTAAGGATGTGACGGCCTGGCGAAGATGTCGGCCACTTCTCCCGACTCGACGACAGCCCCGTCCTGCATCACCGCGACGCGGTGCGCCATCGCCCCGATCACCTCGAGGTCATGGCTGATGAAGACATAGCCGAGGTTGTATTTCTGTTGCAAATTCGCGAGCAGTTTCAGCACCTGCTGCTGGATCGACACGTCGAGCGCGGACGTCGGCTCGTCGAGGATCAGGATGCGCGGCTCCAGCACCAGCGCCCGCGCGATCGCGATCCGCTGGCGCTGCCCGCCCGAGAACTCGTGCGGATAACGGTGCAGCACCGTGCGGTCGAGGCCGACTTCGCGCAGCACCGCGAGCGACTTCTCACGCCGCGCGTCGGGCGTCATGTCCGGGCGATGCAGCTCGAGCCCTTCGCCGACGATCCGCTCGATCGTGTGACGCGGCGAAAGCGAACTGAACGGATCCTGAAAGACGACCTGCATGTTCGAGCGCAGCGCGGTCTGTTCGCGGCCGCGATAGGTCGACAGCGCGCGCCCCTGGAATTCGATCGTGCCGCCGGCCGTCTTCTGCAGGCCGAGCAGCGCCATCGCGAGCGTCGACTTTCCCGACCCCGATTCGCCGACGATGCCGAGCGTCTCGCCCTGCCGCACCGACACCGACACGTCGGCTACGGCCGTCACCGGCACCGAGCCGAACCAGCCCGCGATGCCCGGCCGCTTGCGTGCGAACTGCACGCTCACGTGCTGCGCGTCGAGCACGACGGGCGCGATCGGCATCACCGGCGTGACCGCGCGTTGCGGCCGGCTGTTCAAGAGCCGCTGCGTGTACGGATGCTCGGGTTCCGCGAAGATCCGTTCGACGGGCCCGCTCTCGACGAGCCGGCCGTGCTCCATCACCGCGACACGATCCGCGAAGTGCCGCACGAGATTCAGGTCGTGCGTGATCAGCAGGATCGCCATGCCGCGCTTTTCCGCCTCCTCGCGCTGCAATTCCAGCAGCAGGTCGACGATCTGCGCGCGGATCGTCACGTCGAGCGCGGTGGTCGGCTCGTCGGCCAGCAGCAGCCGCGGCCGGCAGGCGAGCGCCATCGCGATCATCGCGCGCTGGCGCTGGCCGCCCGACAACTGGTGCGGATAGCTGTCGACGCGCTTCTCCGGCTCCGCGATGCCCGTGCGCGCAAGCAACGCGATCGCGCGCTTGCGCGCCTCGACCGCCGAGACGCCGTCGTGCAGCACGATCGTCTCGCCGATCTGCACGCCGATCGTATACAGCGGGTTGAGCGCGGTCATCGGCTCCTGGAAGATCATCGCGATGTCCGAGCCGCGCAACCCGCGCATCTCGCGCTCGCTCTTGGCCGTCAGGTCCTGCCCGGCAAAGCGGATCGTGCCGCTCACGTCCGCGTCGCGCAACAGCCGCAGGATCGACAGCGCGGTCACGCTCTTGCCCGACCCCGACTCGCCGACCAGCGCGACGCGCTCGCCGCGGCCGATCGCGAGCGTCACGTCGTCCACCGCGACCGTGTCGCCGAAGCGCACGTGCAGATGCTCGAGCGCCAGCAGCGGCTCGCGCTGCGTCGATACGACCGGTTCGCTCATCGCTGGCCTCCCGCCGCGCGCACCGAATCGGCGATCCGCGTGTCGAGTGCGTTGCGCAGCGCATCGCCCATGAAGGTCAGCAGCAGCAGCGTCGCGACCAGCACGCCGAAGGTCGACAGCGAGATCCACCACGCGTCGAGGTTGCCCTTGCCCTGCGCGAGCAGCTCGCCGAGGCTCGGGGTCGGCGGCGGCACGCCGAGCCCGAGGAAATCGAGGCTCGTGAGCGCGAGGATCGAGCCGCTCATCCGGAACGGCAGGAACGTGATCACCGGCGTGAGACTGTTCGGCAGCACGTGGCGCCAGATGATCTGCCAGTTCGTGAGGCCCATCGCGCGCGCCGCGCGCACGTAGTCCTGCGTGCGGTTGCGCAGGAATTCCGCACGCACGTAGTCGGCGAGCCCGATCCAGCCGAACAGCGACAACAGCACGATCAGCAGCAGGAAGCTCGGCTCGAAGATCGACGCGAAGATGATCAGCAGGTACAGCTCGGGCAGCGAACTCCAGATCTCGATCAGCCGCTGCCCGACGATGTCGATGCGCCCGCCGAAGAAGCCCTGCACGGCGCCCGCGGCGATCCCGAGCAGCGTGCCGATCACGGTCAGGATCAGCCCGAACTCGACCGACACGCGGAACCCGTACACGAGCCGCGCGAGCAGGTCGCGCCCCTGCGCGTCGGTGCCGAGCCAGTTCGCACGCGACGGCGGCGCGGGGTTCGGCACGTTCGAGAAATAGTTCAGCGTGTCGTAGTAGTAGCGGTTCGGCGGGTAGACGACGAAGTTGCCGGGCGCCTCGAGCCGCTTGCGCACGTATGGATCGAGATAGTCGGCCGGCGTCGGGAAGTCGCCGCCGAAGGTCGTCTCCGGATACGCGTGGAACAGCGGGAAATAGGTCTGGCCGTCGTAACGCACGACGAGCGGCTTGTCGTTCGACCACAGCGGCGCCGCCACGCTCACGGCGAAGGCCACGAAAAAGATCACGAAGCTCCAGTAGCCGAGGCGTTGCTGCCTGAAGCGCTGCCATACGCGGCGCGCGGGCGACGGCGACACGCGGGCGCGCGCCGCGTCGATGCGGGAGGACACGACGGCCCGGTTCATCGCGCACCTCGCCCGGTGACGCCGGGCATGCAGACGGACGGTTTCATGTCAGCGCTCCAGGGTGTCGAATTGAATGCGCGGATCGACCCACACATAGCAGAGATCGGAGATCAGCTTGGTCGCGAGCCCGATCAGCGTGAACAGGTACAGCGTGCCGAGCACGACCGGATAGTCGCGCCGCACGACCGACTCGTACGACAGCAGCCCGAGGCCGTCGAGCGAGAACAGCGTCTCGATCAGCAGGCTGCCGGTGAAGAACGCGCCGATGAACGCAGCCGGAAAGCCGACGATCAGCGGCAGCATCGCATTGCGAAACACGTGCTTCCACAGCACGTTGCGCTCGGAAAGCCCCTTCGCACGCGCGGTCAGCACGTATTGCCGGCGGATCTGGTCGAGGAACGCATTCTTCGTCAGCATCGTGACGACCGCGAAGCTGCCGACGACCGACGCCGTGATCGGCAGCGCGATGTGCCACAGATAGTCGAGCACCTTGCCGACGAGCGACAGCTGCGCGAAGTTGTCCGACGTGAGCCCGCGCAGCGGGAACAGCTGCCAGAACGAGCCGCCGCCGAACAGCACGAGCAGCAGCACGCCGAGCACGAAGCCCGGAATCGCATAGCCGACGAGCACGACGAGGCTCGTCGCGACATCGAACGGCGAGCCGTTGCGCACGGCCTTCGCGATGCCGAGCGGCACCGATATCAGGTACGTGAGGAAGAACGTCCACAGCCCGATGCTGATCGACACGGGCAGCTTCTGCACGACCAGCGACCACACGCTCTGGTGGCGGAAGTAGCTTTCGCCGAGATCGAAGCGCGCGAAGCGCTTGAGCATCAGCCAGTAGCGCTCCAGCGGCGGTTTGTCGAAGCCGTAGAGCGCCTTGAGCTGCGCGAGCTGCTGCGCGTCGACGCCGGTGTGCGCACGCATCCCGAACGGCACCGCGCCCTGCTCCGTCGCGCCCTTGCGCAATTCCTGCACGGCCTGTTCGACGGGGCCGCCCGGCACGAACTGGATCACCGCGAACGTGAGGGTCAGCACGCCGATGAGCGTCGGGATCATCAGCAGCAGGCGTTTGAGGATGTAGCTCCACATAGGGCGTCGACTCGCGATCGGTAGGCGGGATGGGACGTTGGGGCGGCGCGGTTCAGTGATCGGGCTTCGCCCACCACGTCGACACGACCCAGCCCTCGGCCGAATAGTACAGCGGCAGCGTCTGCGGATAGGCAAGCGTGCGCTTGTACGCGACCCGGTGCGTCGTGCTGTACCACTGCGGGACCGCGTAGTAGCCGTGCATCAGCACGCGGTCGAGCGCGTGCGTCGCGTCGAGCAGGTCTTCGCGCGTCTGCGCGGTACCGAGCGCGTGCAGCAGCGCGTCGACGGCCGGTGACTTCAACCCGATGAAGTTGTCGGAGCCCGGCTCGTCGGCGAACTTGCTCGCGTAACGCGAGTATTGCTCGGCACCCGGCACCTGCACGCCCGGCAGGCGGATCGTCGTCATGTCGTAGTCGAACGCGTCGAGACGCTTTTGCAGCAGCGCGAAATCGGCCGTGCGAAAACGTGCGTCGATGCCGAGCTTCGCCAGATTGCGCTGATACGCCGCCACGATCCCTTCCATTGCCGCGCCGGAATCGTCGAGGATCTCGAACGTGAACGGCTCGCCCTTCGCGTTGCGCAACGCGCCGTCCCGATAGGTCCAGCCCGCCTGCGCGAGCAGTGCGCGCGCCTTCAGCAGGTTCGCGCGCAGCGAGCCCGGCGGATTCGTGTTCGGCTGCGTGACCACCGGACCGAACACGGCCGGGTCGAGCTGCTCGCGCAGCGGCTCCAGCAGCTTCAGCTCGCCGGGGCCCGGCATGCCGGTCGCCTGCAGGTCGGTGTCGGCGAAATAGCTGTTCATCCGCGTGTAGGCGCTGTAGAACAGCTGGCGGTTCAGCCATTCGAAGTCGAACGCGAGGTCGAGCGCCTGGCGCACGCGCACGTCGCGAAACAGCGGCCGGCGCAGGTTCATGAAGAAGCCCTGCATGCCCGCGCCGTTATGCTGGCGGAATTCACGCTTGACCAGCTCGCCGTTGTCGAAGCGCTTGCCGACGTCGCGGCGCGTCCAGTTGCGCGCGATGTACTCGACGAGCACGTCGTATTCGCCGGCCTTGAACGCCTCGAGCCGCGCGACGCCGTCGCCGTACAGCTTGTAGACGATCCGCTCGAAGTTGTTGGTGCCCACCCGCACCGGCAGGTCGGCGCCCCAGTACGCCGGGTTGCGCCGGTAAGTGATCGTCCGGCCGTTGTCGTAATGGTCGATCACGTACGGGCCGCTGCCGATCGGCTGCTCGAACGCGAGCTGGTCGAACGGGATGCGCGAGCCGTCCGCGCGCAATCCCCACTTGCGGGAAAACACCGGCACGCCGCCTGCGATCAGCGGCAATTCGCGGTTCGCGCTGCGGAACTCGAAGCGCACGGTGGCCGGATCGACGACCACGGCCTTCGCGATCTCCGCGAAATAGGCGCCGAACTGCGGCGCAGCCTGCTTGCTCTTCAGCGTGTCGAACGAGAACTTGACGTCGTCGGCGGTGACGCGCTCGCCGTTCGAGAAGCGCGCGCGCGGATTCAGGTGAAACGTGACCGACCGGCGGTCCGGCGCGATGTCGATGTCGTCGGCGAGCAGCCCGTACGCGGAGGCCGGCTCGTCCGAGCTGCCGGTCGCGAGGCTCTCGAACAGCATGTCGATGCCCGGCGCGGGGTTGCCGCGCATCGTGAACGGGTTGAACTTGTCGAACGACGTCAGCCGGTTCGGGTTCGCCAGCACGAGCGTGCCGCCCTTCGGCGCGTCGGGGTTGACGTAGTCGAAATGCTTGAAGCCCGGCGGATACTTCGGCTCGCCGTACTGCGCAATGGCGTAGGCCGCGTGCGCAGCGGTCGCGGCCAGCACCGTTTGCAGCACGAACACCGCGGCCGCGCGGCCGGCAGTTCGTGCCGCACGGCGGACGCGCGCGGCGGCGGCCCGGGGCGAACCCTTCGTCATAGAGGCCCTGTCGGTCGAATGAGGGGAGTAACGAGGGACGATTCTACCCATTCAAGCCAGCGAGCCAAAAGAAAACCGCCACGCGGGCGGTTTCTTCACGAGCGGATCGGAGGCGCGCATCAGGGGCGCGCCCTGCCGATCAGCGCCAGCCGTTGTGGTGGCCGTTGTCCCAGTGGCCACGATCGCCACGATCGCCCCAGCCACGGCCGTGATGGCGATACCACTCGTCACGGCCCCAGTAGCGGCGGCCGTCCCAGTAGCGGTCGCCGTGCCAGCCGATCACGATGGCCGGTCCCGGTGCATACACAGGGGCCGGCGCGTAGACCGGCGCAGGCTGATAGACGACCGGCGGCGGAGGCGGCGGCGCATACACGGGTGCGGGCGCGACGTAGACCGGCGCCGGAACGCCGAGATTGATCCCGACATTGACTCCCGCCATTGCTGCGCCCGACACGAGCAAGGCCGTCATACCGGTCAAGAGCGAGGCAACACGCAAGGTCTTCATGGATTCCTCTTCTGGTTGTTTCATGTGTGATTCGACTATAACGGCAAGCGCCGTCTCCGCATATTTCCACTTTGTAAGAACTGATGCGCCGCATCGCAACAGCAAGCCCGCGCTAACGTCTTGTAACAATCGACGCCCGCCCCGCCCCCTCACGCCCCCCATTCCTAAAACATCTTTCATCCTGCCCCGCGCCCCGCGTTAAGCGGCGCCACGCACACTGCGCGAGCCGAACCGGGCGCCCGCCGCGCTTCGGCACTTCGCTGACAGGCCGGCGCCCCGCGCCGGCGGAGACCTTGCCGATGCTGAAACTCGTCCGACTCGCGCTTGCGCGCCCCTACACGTTCATCGTCCTCGCGCTGCTGATCCTGATCGCGGGGCCGCTCGCGGCGCTGCGCACGCCGACCGACATCTTCCCCGACATCCGGATTCCGGTCATCAGCGTGATGTGGAACTACGCAGGCCTGCAGCCGGCCGACATGGCCGGACGCATCGTCACCTACTACGAGCGCACGCTCGGCACGACGGTCAACGACGTTGCGCACATCGAGTCGCAGTCGTTCCGCAGCTTCGGGATCGTCAAGATCTTCTTCCAGCCGAGCGTCGACATCCGCACCGCGACCGCGCAGGTCACGTCGATTTCGCAGACGGTACTCAAGCAGATGCCGCCGGGCACCACGCCGCCGCAGATCCTCAACTACAACGCATCGACCGTGCCCGTGCTGCAGCTGGCGCTGACGAGCGACACGCTGAACGAACAGCAGCTCGGCGACTACGCGACCAACGTGATCCGGCCGCAGTTGCTGTCCGTCGCGGGGGTCGCAATTCCGTCGCCGTACGGCGGCAAGGTGCGCCAGGTGCAGATCGATCTCGATCCGCAGGCGCTGCAGGCCAAGGGGCTGTCCGCACAGGACGTCGCGACCGCGCTGGCGCAGCAGAACCAGATCATCCCGGCCGGCACGCAGAAGATCGGCGGCTTCGAGTACAACATCAGGCTCAACGACAGCCCGCTGACCATCGACCAGCTCAATGCGCTGCCGATCCGGAGCGTGAACGGCGCGGTGATCTTCATGCGTGACGTCGCGCACGTGCGCGACGGTTATCCGCCGCAGGGCAACATCGTGCGCGTCGACGGCCGGCGCGCGGTGCTGATGAGCGTGCTGAAAAGCGGTTCGGCGTCGACGCTCGACATCATCTCGGGCGTCAAGGCGCAGTTGCCGCGCATCGAGGCGACCCTGCCGCCGTCGCTCAGGCTCGTCGTGATGGGCGACCAGTCCGTGTTCGTCAAGGGCGCCGTCAGCGGCGTGGCGCGCGAAGGCCTGATCGCCGCCGCGCTCACGTCCGCGATGATCCTGCTGTTCCTCGGCAGTTGGCGCTCGACGCTGATCATCGCGGCGTCCATTCCGCTCGCCGTGCTGGCCGCGATCGCGGCGCTCGCGGCCGCGGGCGAGACGCTCAACGTGATGACGCTCGGCGGGCTCGCGCTCGCGGTCGGCATTCTCGTCGACGATGCCACCGTCACGATCGAGAACGTGAACTGGCACCTCGAACAGGGCAAGGCGGTGCGCGATGCGATCCTCGACGGCGCGTCGCAGATCGTCGCGCCGGCCTTCGTGTCGCTGCTGTGCATCTGCATCGTGTTCGTGCCGATGCTGCTGCTCGACGGCGTGGCCCGCTTCCTGTTCGTGCCGATGGCCGAAGCCGTGATCTTCGCGATGATCGCGTCGTTCGTGCTGTCGCGCACGTTCGTGCCGATGATGGCCCGTTACCTGTTGAAACCGCATGCCGCGCATCCGACGGCCGCGCTCGCGCCGCACGGCGCGCCGTTCCCGCCGCCACGTGCGCGCAATCCGCTCGTCGCGTTCCAGCAGGGGTTCGAGCGCCGCTTCGCGGCACTGCGCGCCGGCTACCGCGTCGTGCTCGGCCTCGCACTCGTCCACCGCGCGCGTTTCGTCGCGCTGTTCCTTGCGGCGGTGGCCGTGTCGTTCGTGCTGGTGCCGTGGCTCGGCCGCAATTTCTTCCCGTCGGTCGACGCGGGCGAAATCGCGATCCACGTGCGCGCACCGATCGGCACGCGCATCGAGGAAACAGCCGCGCTGTTCGACCACGTCGAGCAGACGGTGCGCGGCGTCGTGCCGCCGCACGCGATCGCGAGCATCGTCGACAACATGGGGCTGCCGAACAGCGGGATCAACCTCACGTACAGCAACAGCGGCACGATCGGCCCGCAGGACGGCGACATCCTCGTGTCGCTCTCGGGCGACCACGCGCCGACCGCCGACTACGTCAAGCAGTTGCGGACGCGGCTGCCGCGTGCGTTTCCCGGCGTGACGTTCTCGTTCCTGCCCGCCGACATCGTGAGCCAGATCCTCAACTTCGGTGCGCCCGCGCCGATCGACGTGCAGGTGACGGGCCCCGATCGCGCCGCGAACCGCGCCTATGCGACCGAGCTGTTGCGGCGCATCCGCGGCGTGCCGGGGGTGGCCGATACGCGCGTGCAGCAGGCGTCGACCTATCCGCAGTTCACCGTATCGGTCGACCGCACGCGGGCCGCGCAACTCGGCATCACCGAGCAGGATGTCACCAATGCCGTGGTCGCGAGCCTGTCCGGCACGAGCCAGGTGTCGCCGACCTACTGGCTCGATCCGCACAACGGCGTGTCGTATCCGATCGTCGCGCAGACGCCCCAGTACCGGATGACATCGCTGGCGGACCTGCGCGCGCTGCCGGTAACGGGCCGCTCGGGCGCGCCGCAACTGCTCGGCGGGCTCGCGACGATCGTGCGCGGACAGACCGACGCGGTCGTGTCGCACTACGACATCGCCCCGCTGTACGACATCTTCGCGACGACGCAGGACCGCGATCTCGGTGCGGTCAGCGCCGACATCGAACGCGTACTGCACACGAGCGCGGCCGGCTTGCCCAAGGGATCGCGCGTGACCGTGCGCGGCCAGGTACAGACGATGAACGGCGCATTCGGCGGGCTGCTCGCGGGCCTCGCCGGCGCGATCCTGCTGATCTACCTGCTGATCGTCGTCAACTTCCATTCGTGGCGCGACGCATTCGTGATCGTGAGCGGCCTGCCCGCGGCGCTGGCCGGCATCGTCTGGATGCTGTTCGTCACGCGCACGCCGCTGTCGGTGCCGGCCTTGACCGGCGCGATCCTGTGCATGGGCGTCGCGACCGCGAACAGCATCCTCGTGGTGACGTTCGCGCGCGAACGGCTCGCGCACACTGCCGATGCGGCCGTCGCCGCGCTCGAAGCCGGCTTCACGCGCTTTCGGCCCGTGATGATGACCGCACTCGCGATGATCATCGGCATGGCGCCGATGGCCCTCGGTCTCGGCGACGGCGGCGAGCAGAACGCGCCGCTCGGCCGCGCGGTCATCGGCGGCCTGCTGTGCGCGACCGTCGCGACGCTCGTGTTCGTGCCCGTCGTGTTCAGCCTCGTCCACCGGCGCGACCGCGCGCCTCGTTCCGAATCCCTGCCCCTCACTCCGGGAGAACAGCATGTCCACTGAATTCGAAGTCCGCCCTCCTGGCACGCCGCGCTACCTGAAACCGCTCGCGATCGCGGGCGCCATCGCCGCGCTCACCGTCGCGGCGGCCGGCCTCGTCGCCCGCATGCACGATGCGCACGCGGTCGCCGCGTGGACCGTGCAACAGGCGATCCCGACCGTCGCGACGGTTGCGCCGCAGCCGGCCGCGGCCGACGCGCTGGTGCTGCCCGGCCGGCTCGACGCGTACGTCGACGCGCCGATCTACGCGCGCGTGCCCGGCTACCTGCACGCGTGGTATGCCGACATCGGCGCGCATGTGAAAGCCGGCCAGTTGCTCGCGTCGATCGACACGCCCGATCTCGACCAGCAATTGCAGCAGGCACGCGCGGACCTGCAGAGCGCGAACGCGAACGAACGGCTTGCGGCCGTCACGGCCGCTCGCTGGGCCGAGATGCTCGCGCAGGATTCCGTCTCGCAGCAGGAGGCCGACGAGAAACGCAGCGACCTCGACGCGAAACGCGCGGCCGTCGCGGCAAGCACCGCCAACGTGCGACGGCTCGAAGCGCTCGAATCGTTCAAGCGGCTCACCGCGCCGTTCGACGGCATCGTGACGGCCCGCAAGACCGATGTCGGCGCGCTGATCGACGCGGGCAGCGGCAACGGCGCCGAACTCTTCACCGTCTCGGACGCGCGGCGGCTGCGGCTGTACGTCCACATTCCGCAAGACGACGCGGCCGCGATCCGCGCAGGCATGCGTGTCGCGCTGACCGTGCCCGAGCGCCCCGGCATGACGTTCGACGCCACGCTCGCGGATTCCGCCCAATCGATCGATCCGGCTTCCGGCACGCTGCTCGCGCAGTTCTCGATCGCCAATCCAGCAGGCACGCTGTTCCCGGGCGAGTACGCGCAGGTGCGGATCGCGATGCCCGGCGCCGCGCATGCGCTGTCGATTCCGGCAAGCACGCTGATCTTCCGCCACGACGGGTTGCAAGTCGCCGTGCTCGATGCGACCGGGCATGCGCGGCTGCGCACCGTATCGATCGCGACCGATCTCGGCACGCGTGTCGAGATCGCATCGGGGCTCGCGGCCACCGACCGCGTGATCGACAATCCGCCCGATTCGCTCGCGGACGGCGACCCCGTGCGTATCGCCGGCACCACGGCGACGGAGCGTGCGCATGGCTGACCGTCTGCTCGCTGTGTGGCTGGGCAGCGTCGCGCTGCTCGCCGGCTGCTCGTTGGCGCCGGCCTATCGCGCGCCAGCAGTTCCGGTGCCGACCGCGTTTCGCGAAACGGGCGCGTGGGTCGATGCCGTACCAGCCGATCGCCTGCCGCGTGACGGCTGGTGGCGCGTGTACGGCGACGCGACACTCGACCGGCTCGAACCGCTCGTCGCACGCGCGAATCCCGACCTCGCCGCCGCCGTCGCAAGGCACGACGAAGCCGCCGCGCTGTTCGACGAGGCGCATGCGGCGTTGCTGCCGGCCGTGGGCATCGATGCCGAGACCGATCGCGACCGTCAGTCCGCGCGCCGGCCGCTGCGCGGCAGCGGCCAGCCCGACACCTATGAGTCGAACACGCTCGAAGCGGGATTCGGTTACGACGTCGATCTCTGGGGCAAGGTCCGCAACGCGGTCGCGGCCGGCCGCGACGACGCGCAGGCGGCCGACGACGACCTCGCGTCGGTCCGGCTCAGCCTGCAGGCCGCCGTCGCCAGCACCTACTTCGACCTCGCGGGGCTCGACCGTGAAGCGGACACGCTCGCGCAAACGATCGACACGTACCGTCGTGCATGGCAACTGACGGTCAGTCGCCATCGCGGCGGCCTCGCATCGGGGCTCGACGTTTCGCGTGCGCAAACGCAACTCGCGCTCGCCCAGGCGCGTGCGTCCGACATCGCCGCTCGTCGCGCGCTCGACGAGCATGCGATCGCGGCACTCGTCGGGGAATCCGCGTCGACGTTCTCGCTGCCGCCCGTTGCGGCGCTGCCGGGCGTGCCGTCGATTCCGACCGGACTCGCGTCGACGCTGCTCGAACGCAGGCCCGACGTCGCCGCCGCCGAACGCCGCGTCGCGGCCGCGAACGCGCGGATCGGCGTCGCACGCGCCGCGTACTTTCCCGACCTGTCGCTCGGCCTCGACGCCGGGTTCCAGAGCGATACGTTTTCGCCGTGGCTCGCCGCGCCCAACGAGATCTGGTCGATCGGGCCGCGTCTCGCGATGACGCTGTTCGACGGGGGCCGGCGTGCCGCCGGCGTACGCCATGCGCGCGCGCAGTTCGACGAAGAGGGCGCGCGCTACCGCGCGGTCGTGCTGCAGGCATTCCGCGACGTCGAGGACGATCTCGCGCAGTTGCACCGCCTCGGCGACGAATCGGATCAGGACGACGCGGCGCTCGTCGCGGCGCGGCATTCGCTTGCGCTGGCGATGTCGCGCTATCGCGACGGCGCGGTCAGCTATCTCGACGTGGTCACCGCGCAGACGACCGAACTCGATACGCAGATCGCGGCGCTCGACGTAGACGCCCGACGCCTGCAGGCATCCGTCGGGCTCGTGCGTGCGCTCGGCGGCGGCTGGCACGACGCGCGTTCATGAACGTTTCTTCATCGGCGCGCCCGGTGCCCGCACGGGCGCATTCGATAACGTCGATCCTGCCGGCATCGTCATCGCAGCACCGGCCACTGTCACTTGAAAAGGATCACGCCATGAAGACATTGATGTTCGCCACCCTGCTCTCCGCCCTGTGCGTCGCGCTGCCCGGCCGGGCCAGCGCAACGCAGCCCGACACCGCGACTGCGCCGCAGACGTACGCCGCGACCGCTTCCGCATCGTTGTCGTCGCAACCGGCATGGAACGCGCGACCGGCCACGCCGCTGACACGCGCGCAGGTGTATCGCGAACTTGTCCGCGCCGAACGCGACGGCCAGCTCGCGCAGCTCAACCGCGAACTCTATTCGCACTGAGCGCACGCAATCGAACCTGCCGCACGACGCGCGGCATGTGTGCCATCTGCCAGGCACGGCGCGATGCCGCTCCGTCACCCGCCCACGTCGAACCTGAACCCGAATCGCGCGACCGTTTCGATGCGCGCGGAAAACGCATGTGCGGCCAGCTTGCGCCGCAACCGCACGACCAGCGCATTGACCGTCTCGGGTTCGACGTCGGCATCGCCCCATGCATAACGCAGCACGGCATCGCGCCCGACCGGTCGCCCCGCTTCGCGCAGCAGGCATTCGACGAGACGAAATTCCCGCATGCTGAGCGCCAGCCTCCGGCCCTGCTCCTCGAGTGCGCGCGTACCCACGTCGAGCCGAACCGACTCGCGCATCGCGATGACGCCCTTGCGGCGCCACAGCGCGCGCAACCGCTCGTGCAGCTCCACGAACGAACAGGGATGGGCAAGACACACGTCGCAGCCGGCCAACAACATCCGCGCGCGCTGCGCAGGTGTCGTGCCGGCCACGATCGCGGCAATCGTCGCGCCGCCGGCCGATGCGGCGAGTCGCGGCAATGCCTCGAGCATCGCCGCGTCGGCAGCGGTGTCGGGCGCAATGATCACGATGGCATCGAACCGGTCCTGGGTCGCCACGAAGCAGCCATCGCGCCATCCATCGACGCGCTCGACGCCATGCGTGCTCTCGCGAAAGGCCTTGTCGAGCCGCGCCGCCTCCGGGTTCGGCGAAGAAATCAGCAGGATGCGCATCGCTCGTTCCCCGACGCCGTCACGCGAGCGAGCGCGGCCAGCATTCGACCGTGATCGCCGCACCGGCCAGCGGTGCATCGCCGATCCGCAGCGCAAAGCCGTGCACGCGCATCACCGCCGAGACGATGCTCAGCCCAAGCCCCGAGCCGCTCACATGGCGCGTGCGCTCGCCGCGATAGAAGCGCTCGAGCACCGCGTCGCGTTCGCCGGGCGGGATGCCGGGCCCGGTGTCCTCGATCCGCACGAGCGGCCCGCTCAGCGTTGACTGGAGCGCGACGCGCACGCGGCCGCCCGGCGGCGTGAACTTGATCGCGTTGTCCGCGAGATTGCTGAATGCCTCGAACAGCAACGCGCGATCGCCGTGAATGCGATCGACCGAAGTCGCGGCGAGTTCGAACGACACGTCGACGGCTTCGGCCAGCGGCTCATAGAGCTCGCAAACGTCGCGCAGCAAGGCCGCGACGTCGACCGCGGCAAAGCCGCCACGGCGGCTCAGCGTGCCGATCTCGGAGATGCGCAGCATCGCGCGAAAGCGCTCGAGCAAGCGGTCCGTCTCGTCGCGCGCCGACGCGAGCAATGCCGACGACGCAGGGTCGTCCGCGCAAAACGGCTGCTCCGCGAGCCGGGCCAGCATCGTGTGCACGCGTGCGAGCGGCGTGCGCAGATCGTGCGCGATGCCGTCGCAGGTATGACGTACCTCGCCCATCAGCCGCTCGACTTCGTCGAGCATGTGGTTCACGAGATGCGCGAGCAGGTCGAGTTCGTCGTAGCGTCCGACCGGCAGCCGCTTGCCGAGATCGCCCTCGGCGATCTGCCGCGTGACGCGCCGGATCGCGGCGACCCGGCGCATCTGCCGCATGCCGAGCATGCTGCCGCCCGCGATGCCCGCGATCAGGATCATCACGCCGCCGATCACGAGCCCGCGGATCGCGACATCGCGGATCTGGATGAAATGCGACAGGTCGCGTGCGACGACCAGCGTCATCCCGTTGTCGCGGCGTACCGCCATCGCGCGCGTGATCGGCGCGGGCTGGCCGTCGAGCGGCGCAAGCGTGCGGTTCAGCGTGCGTCCGTGGCGATCCGTGCGCAACGCGGGCGGCGTCGCGATGTCCCCGGCCACGCGGCGCCCGTTCGCGTCGAACAGCCCGTAGAAACTGGTATGCATGTGCTCGTGCTCGAGCCGCCGGTGGATCGCGAGCGGCAGCTCGGCATCGGGAATCGAATCGAAATAGATCAGTTGCCACGCGAGCACCTCGTCGGTGTCGCGCGCCATCGTGTGCGTCGCGGCCACGCTGATCACGCCCGCGAGCACGAGCAGCGAAACCGAGAAGATCGCCGCATACGCGCACAGCCACCGAAACGTCGTCGTGTGCCAGCGGCGCGTGAAGTTCGCCGCGCGAGCCGCATCCATCCGGGCCTCCGTCATGCGAGCATGTAACCCGAGCCGCGCACCGTCTGGATCATCGGGGTCGCGCCGGGCGGATCGATCTTCTTGCGCAACCGGCCCATGTGGACGTCGATCAGGTTGGTGCCGGGATCGAAGTGATAGCCCCACACGGTCTCGAACAGCATCGTGCGCGTGATCGTCTGCCCTGCATTGCGCATCATGAATTCGAGCACGCGGAACTCGGTCGGCAGCAGCGGAATCTCGTCCGCCCCGCGACGCGCGCATCGCGAAATGAGATCGAGTTCGAGCGCGCCGACCTTCAACAGCGTCTGCTGCGGCACGCCCGACGCCTGCCGGCGACGCAGCAGCACCTCGATGCGGGCACTCAGCTCGCCGGAATCGAACGGCTTCGTCAGGTAATCGTCGCCGCCCGCGCGCAGCCCGCGGATGCGCTCGTCGACATCACCGAGCGCGCTCAGCATCAGCACCGGCGTATCGATGCCGACCGTGCGCATCGCGGTCAGGATCGCGAGGCCGTCCGCGCCCGGCAGCATCCGGTCGAGCGTGATCGCGTCGTACGATGCGCTCATCGCGCGCAGCATGCCTTCGCGGCCGTTGTCGATCCAGTCGACCTCGAACCCGCGCGCGGTCAGCTCGCCGACGATTTCGTTCGCGGTCACCGCATCATCCTCGACCGTCAGTACTCGCATGGTTGCCCTCGCAATGAACGTCATGACGGGCGCTCGCGATGCGCCCGCGACTATCGTAGCCGCCTCGATCGCCGTCCGGCGTTACATGAAAAATGCTTCATCCGGTGCCGTGGCGCACGGGTGAAACATGTTTCATCCGTGCGTCGCCCGCCCCGTCGTGCACGCGGCCTACGCTGACGTCATGCGGCATCGGGCCGCGCAACCAGGAGCTACCGGATGAAACTGTCGACTACCGTCGCCTGCATGCTGCTCGCATGCGCCAGCACCGCCGCGTTCGCGGCACCGCACCTGACGCCGCAGGAATGCAACGCGTATCCGTTCGTCCACACCGGCCACGACGTCACGCATGCGGACCTCGTGCGCGAGCTGACCGAACTCGAACAGGTCGGCTACGAGCCAGCGCATGCGAGCCCGTATTACCCCGACGATCTCGATGGTGCGAAAGATCGGCTCGCCGCCGAGTACCGCGCCGACTGCACGCACGCGCTGACCGCCGATGCGGGCGCCCGGCACTGATCCTGCCACCCGGCACAACACGGCCGGGAAAAGCAAAAAAGGCGGCACGCGAGTGCCGCCTTTTTTCATGAACGCGCATGGATTGCTACCGCTGCGCCTGGCTGCCGCTCAGCGCGACATCATGTTCATGCTGACGTTGTGCATCACCCACAGCGTGCCGACGATCAGGATCGCCGCGGTCAGCACCGTGTAGCTGAACGCCATCACGTTCCAGCGCTGGCCCGACGAGCCGTTCATGTGCAGGAAGTACACGAGGTGCACGACGATCTGCACGAACGCGAGCACGGCCAGCGCGACCAGCGACGCGTGCGGCGACAGCACGCCGCCCATCACGAGGCCGAACGACGCGGCCGTGAGCAGCACCGACAGGATGAAGCCGGCGACGTAGCCGCCGACACTGCCGTGCCCTTCTTCGAGTTGAGACGAATGCGAATGGGCCATTTAGATCACGCTCGCGAGATAGACAAAGGAAAACACGCAGATCCACACGATGTCGAGGAAGTGCCAGAAGAGGCTCAGGCACGTCAGGCGTCGCAGGTCGCGATCGGTCAGATCGCCGCCGCGCAACACGATCTGCCCGGCGAGCACGATCATCCACAGCAGGCCGGCCGTCACGTGCAGCCCGTGCGTGCCGACCAGCGTGAAGAACGCCGACAGGAACGCGCTGCGCTGCGGGCCTGCGCCCTCCGCGATCAGGTGCGAGAACTCGCGCAGTTCCATCACGAGAAACGCCGCGCCGAGCACGAACGTCACCGCGAGCCACGCGAGCAGCGCGCCGCGCCGCTGCTTGTACGCAGCGAGCATCGCGAAACCGTACGTGATGCTCGACAGCAGCAGCGCGCCCGTTTCCACCGCGACGCCCGGGATATCGAACAGGTCTTTCGCGGTCGGCCCGCCCGCATACTGCTGGCCGAGCACCGCGAACGTCGCGAACAGCGCCGCGAAGATCACGCAGTCGGTCATCAGGTACAGCCAGAACCCGAACACCGAATGCGACGGCGGATGGTCGTCGTGCTCGAGCAGGGTTGCGCTCAAGGTTTTCTGCAACATCAGTTGGCCTCCAGTTCCACGTCGTCGACGCGCGCAGCCACGCGCTTCGTCGGCTGCTTGTCTTCGATCTTCCGCACCGTCGACGCGGGGATGTAATAGCCGTCGTTGTCGCGCGAGCTGTAGATCACGAGCGTCGCGACGATCCCGACGAGCCCGCCGATCGCCATCCACCAGATGTGCCACACCAGCGCGAAGCCGAGCACCAGGCTGAAGATCGCGACCACGAGGCCCGCGCAGGTATTCGACGGCATGTGGATGTCGCGAATCGCCGCCGGGTTCGGCCGGCCTTCGCCGTGTGCCTTCATGTCCGCATACGCGTCGAGCGTGCGCACTTGCGGGATCACCGCGAAGTTGTAGTCGGCCGGCGGCGACGAGGTCGCCCACTCCAGCGTGCGGCCGCCCCACGGATCGCCCGTCGTGTCGCGGTACTCGGGCAGGTTGCGGTTGCGGATGCTGACCACCAGTTGCAGCAGCTGGCATGCAATGCCGATCGCGATCAGCACGGCGCCGAATGCGGCGACCAGCAGCCACGGATGCCAGGCCGGGTTGTCGTAATGGTTGATCCGGCGCGTCATGCCCATGAAGCCGAGCACGTAGAGCGGCACGAACGCCACGTAGAAACCGATCTGCCAGAACCAGAACGCCGCCTTGCCGAGCTTCTCGTTCAGCTTGAAGCCGAACGCCTTCGGGAACCAGTAGTTGAAGCCCGCGAGATAGCCGAACAGCACGCCGCCGATGATCACGTTGTGGAAGTGCGCGATCAGGAACAGGCTGTTGTGCAGCACGAAGTCCGCGCCGGGAATTGCCATCATCACGCCGGTCATGCCGCCGAGCGTGAACGTGACCATGAAGCCGATCGTCCACAGCACCGGCGTCGTGAATTCGATCCGGCCGCGGTACATCGTGAACAGCCAGTTGAACACCTTCACGCCGGTCGGGATCGCGATGATCATCGTCATGATGCCGAAGAACGCGTTCACGTTCGCACCCGAGCCCATCGTGAAGAAGTGGTGCAGCCACACGAGGAACGACAGCACCATGATCGCGCAGGTCGCGTACACCATCGTCTTGTAGCCGAACAGCGGCTTCTTCGCGAACGTCGAGATGACTTCCGAGAAAATGCCGAACGCCGGCAGGATCAGGATGTACACCTCGGGGTGACCCCATGCCCAGATCAGGTTCAGGTACAGCATCGCGTTGCCGCCGGCTTCGTTCGTGAAGAAGTGCATGCCGAGGTAACGGTCGAGGCCGAGCAGCGCGAGCGTCGCGGTCAGGATCGGGAACGACGCCATGATCAGCACGTTCGTGCAGAGCGCGGTCCACGTGAACACCGGCATCTTCATCAGCGTCATGCCCGGCGCGCGCATCTTGATGATCGTCACGAAGAAGTTCACGCCGGTCAGCAGCGTGCCGACGCCCGAGATCTGCAGCGCCCACAGGTAGTAGTCGACCCCTACCCCCGGACTGAACTGCAGCTCCGACAGCGGCGGATACGCGAGCCAGCCCGTCTGTGCGAATTCGCCGATCACGAGCGAGATGTTGATCAGGATCGCGCTGACGGCCGTCATCCAGAACGACAGCGAGTTGATGAACGGGAACGCGACGTCGCGTGCGCCGATCTGCAGCGGCACGATCAGGTTCATCAGGCCGACCATGAACACCATCGCCATGAAGAAGATCATGATCACGCCGTGTGCCGTGAAGACCTGGTCATAGTGGTGCGGCGGCAGGTAGCCGGGCCCGTTGTACGAGAGCGCGAGCTGCATGCGCATCATGACCGCGTCCGCGAAGCCGCGCAGCAGCATGATCAGCGCGACGATGATGTACATCACGCCGAGCTTCTTGTGGTCGACCGTGGTCAGCCATTGCGTCCACAGCCATTTCCATCGGCCGGTGATCGTCAGCGCGGCGAGGATGCCCAGCACGACCAGCCCCATGAAGGCGCCGGCCCCCATGATGATGGGCTGATCGAACGGGATCGCCGAGAGTGTGAGTTTGCCGAACATGCGTTACCCCTTCGTGCCGCAGGCGGCGTCCTTCAGGTCGAGGACGTGGCCATCGTTGTATTTCGCGATGATGTTGTGGAAGAGCCGCGGATCGACCGACGAGAAGTAGCGCACGGGCGCCTTCTCGCTCGGCTGCGCGACGGTGCCGTACACGGTCGCGTCGAGCCGGTCCGGCGACGCCTTCACCTTCTGCACCCATGCATCGAACTGTTCGCGCGGCTCGGCGAGCGTGCGGAACTTCATGTCGGAGAAGCCGCGGCCGCTGAAGTTGGCGGACGTGCCCGCATAGTTGCCGGGCTCGTCGGCGATCAGGTGCAGGCGCGTCTGCATGCCGGCCATCGCGTAAACCTGGCCGCCGAGCTGCGGGATGAAAAACGAGTTCATCACCGAATCCGACGTGATGCGGAAGTTCACCGGCGTGCCGACCGGAATCGCGAGCTGGTTCACCGACGCGATGCCGAGTTCCGGATAGATGAACAGCCACTTCCAGTCGAGCGCGACGACCTCGACGTCGATCGGCTTCACCGACGACTCAAGCGGCTTGTACGGGTCGAGCTCGTGCGTGGTCTTCCACGTGAGCACGCCGAGGAACAGGATGATCAGCGTCGGCACCGTCCAGATCACGACCTCGATCGCGGTCGAGTGCGACCAGTTCGG
The DNA here is from genome assembly GCF_020419725.1 of Burkholderia sp. AU38729. NCBI lineage: Bacteria > Pseudomonadati > Pseudomonadota > Betaproteobacteria > Burkholderiales > Burkholderiaceae > Burkholderia > Burkholderia sp. AU38729. The sequence goes on from NZ_JAIZQO010000009.1 coordinate 183,595, forward strand.
CGCGTAGGTGGCGGTGCGGTTCGACGCGCGGTAACGCCACGCGAACCACAGCGTGAGCAGGATCACCGGCACGACGACGATCAGCATCGCCCAGGTGGACGTCGCGATCAGCGCCTTTTCGGCAGCGCCCACGCTTCCTTTCGGATTTAGTACATCTAAATTACAGCCTGACAGGCTCAAAGCCGCGCCGATCGACATCAGCGCCACTCCGCCTTTTGAAGCTTTTCTTTTCATCACACAGCCCGAGGGTCATTGAATCCGTTTGCGTATGCCCGATGCGCATTCGATCCACGAAAGTGGCCGAATCATACGTCGCGCGAGTGCGATGAAAAACCAGCTAATGCGGAAAATCATCATTGCAGAAACTGCCGTGAGACAGATTGTCGCGGGGCAATTTCACGCAGCCGGAAGCCGGCCCGGCGCGGCGTGCACCGGATCGCGACGGAATCGATGCGCGCGCAACGACCGCACCGCCGTGCGGTGCACCCCACTCCGTGCGACGTGCCGCGATCAGCCGCGCGTCGATGCCATGTACGACGGCTGCGGCTGCGCAGGGCCGTCCCCTGTCGGCAGCTTCGAATGACTCGCGTCTTCGATCAGGCGTCCGACGGTCGGATCGATCGCGTCGGTGAACGGCTTCGGATCGATGCCGACCGCCAGCACCACGAGTGCGAGCGACGCGAACATCACGATCTCGCGACGGTTCAGGTCGGCGAGCTTCGCGATCCGCTGGCTCGCGACCTTGCCGAACACGACGCGCTTGAGCATCCACAGCGTGTACGACGCGCTGAGGATCAGCGTCAGCGCCGCGATTGCGCCGATCCAGAAGTTGAAGCGGATCGCGCCCATGATGACCATGAACTCGCCGACGAAGCCCGACGTGCCCGGCAGGCCGACGTTGGCCATCGCGAACAGCACCGTGAAGGTCGCGAAGCGCGGCATCACGCCCGCGACGCCGCCGTAAGCGGCAATCTCGCGCTGCTTCGTGCGATCGACGAGCACGTTTACGCACAACAGCATCGCGCCCGCGACGAAGCCGTACGACACGAGCTGGACAATCGCGCCTTCGACGCCGATCCGGTTGAACAGGAACAGCCCGAGCGTGACGATCCCCATGTGCGCGACCGTCGAATACGCGAGCAGCTTGCCGAGATCGGTCTGCGCGAGCGCGATCAGGCTCGCGTAGACGATCGCGAACAGCGACAGCGCGATCACGGCCGGCGCGAAGAAGTGGCTCGCATCGGGCGTGACCGGCAGCGCGAAGCGCAGGAACCCGTAGCCGCCGAGCTTGAGCATCGCGAGCATCAGCGCGGCGCCGGTCGGGCCGTCGGTGTAGACGTCGCTCAGCCACGTGTGGACCGGCCACATCGGCACCTTGACCGCGAAGGCGGCGAAGAAGCCGAGGAACACCAGCAACTGCGGCGCGAAGCCGAGCTGCAGCGTGCGCCATACGGCCATGTCGAACGTATGCGACTGCGCGTACAGGTACAGCATCGCCATCAGCAGCAGCAGCGAGCCGGCGAACGAGATGAAGAAGAACTTCACGGCCGCGTACACGCGACGCTCGCGCCCCCACGTGCCGATCAGCAGGTAAAGCGGGATCAGCGTCGCCTCGAAGAAGATGAAGAACAGCAGCCCGTCCTGTGCGACGAACACGCCGACCATCAGCCCCGACAGGATCAGGAACGACGCGTAGTACTGCGCGACGCGCACCGCGACCGACTCCCACGACGCCACCACCACCACGAGCGTCGTGAACGCGGTCAGCACGACGAGCCACAGCGACGCGCCGTCGATGCCGACCCGCCATCCGGAATTGAATGCCGCCAGCCAGTTGCGGCTTTCGACGAACTGCATCGCGGCCGAGTGCGCGTCGAAACCGGCAACCAGCGGCACGACCGCCGCAAGCCCCACCAGCGCGCCGACGAGCGCGATCAGCCGCGTACGGCGCGGATGATGGTCGGAACCGGCGCGCAGCAAGCACGCGCCGAACAGGATCGGAGCCCAGATGGCCAGGCTCAGGAAGGGGAAATCATGCATGTCAACAAGGCCTTGATGAAGTCGCGCACTGCATCGGGGACAGGCGAGACGAAAGGAACGAAATCAAATCGACAGGTAGATTTCGTGAATCGCCAGCGTTGGCAAAATGTAAAGCGGCATCACCGGAAAACTTGACGCCGCTCAAATGCGATCGGGTTAACCAGCATAAGGCGATTGATTATTTTCTGCAGCGCAGCAGAGCATTGATTTTCATCGCAGCTCTATGCTCATGATTTTTATGTGTAATTTTTTGTATTGCCCGATCAGGTCGATCGCGAAAATCGACGCAGTGCCGCATTTTTGACGCAGGTGACCTATTTCAAAGGGTCTGAGCGAAATAATTGACGGTCGCCAAGGTAGCGCATGAGCGGCTCTCAATGCTTACAAGATACCTTTCATTGTTATTTCACTCAGCCTTGCTCGACGCAAGTCGAGGGAATGGTTGCCCTCACCTCGCCTTCATGTTCCCGAGCGCGATCGCCGATGACTCAGGCGGCCCGCATGTGCATCTTCATCGCGTGATGACGGTCGTGTTGCGGAGGAAATTGGAAGAAGCGGCTTCCGCGCGCGGCATCGGCTAGCGTCGATCATGCCGCTCGCGGCGGGCTGCGCCGACTTCGATGCGGGCGCTGTGACGCGCGCATCGTGGTTATGCGCGACATCCTGCGGCGCGGCGTGCGTGTCGAACGCAAGGAACGGATCTAGCACGAGCGGCAACGTTGCCCTGCTCCATCGCGACACGCTGCGCGATGATCGTCGGGTACCTGCGCATGATCTGCTGACGCCTGCGATACACGTGCATGCTGTCGACTAGCATATGCCGCTAGCTCTGTTGGCCGTGCGTAACGGCGCGTGGTTGCCGACAAATCCGTCGACGGGCGATGAGCGAGGATGGTCAGAACGGGATGCGGGCTTGCTGAAAGCGACACCTTGAATTGCGTCAAACGACAAGCGACATGTCGCGATGCTCAACCCAAGCCAAACACGCATCGAACACCGCCAGCCCCGCCCGAATCCACCGGCGAATGAATCCCAGCCACATCCCGCACCAGGCGCTCCGCGGCGCCCGAAAAAGAAAAAGCCCCGCAAGTCCGAGAACTTGCGGGGCTTTGTCACCGCTTTTGGCGGAGACGGAGGGATTCGAACCCTCGATCCAGGTTTTGGCCCAGATGCTCCCTTAGCAGGGGAGTGCCTTCGACCTCTCGGCCACGTCTCCCAAACTTTCGCTCGCACCAGGGAGGCAGTGCGACGAGAACGAAATAATATAGGGTTTCGAACCGCGCGTCAATTTCCGTGATGCATTTTCTTCAATGCATCACGAAAAATTCACGATGCCTGGTCGAGTTCGAATGCCTTGTGCAGCGCGCGGACGGCCAGCTCCATGTATTTCTCGTCGATCAGCACCGAAATCTTGATTTCGGACGTCGAGATCATCTGGATGTTGATGCCCTCTTCCGACAGCGTGCGGAACATCTTGCTCGCGACGCCCACGTGCGAACGCATGCCGACGCCGACGACCGACACCTTCGACACCTTCGGGTCGCCCTGCACGTGCTCGGCGCTCACGTGGCCCTTCACCTGATTGGTGAGGATGTCCATCGCCTTCTGGTAGTCGCCGCGGCCGACCGTGAACGTGAAGTCGGTCTTGCCCTGGACGCTCTGGTTCTGGATGATCATGTCGACGTCGACGTTCGCATCCGCGACCGGGCCGAGGATCTGATACGCGATGCCCGGCTTGTCGGGCACGCCCATCACAGCAATGCGTGCTTCGTCGCGCTGGAACGCGATGCCGGAAATGACTGCCTTTTCCATGGTCTCGTCTTCTTCAAAAGTAATCAGGGTGCCCGAGCGCATTTCTTCGTCGAGCGCAATCAGCGGATCGGTCAGGCTCGACAGCACACGCGTCTTCACCTGGTATTTGCCGGCGAATTCGACCGAGCGGATCTGCAGGACCTTCGAGCCGAGGCTGGCCATTTCCAGCATTTCCTCGAACGTCACGCGATCGAGGCGTCGCGCCTCTTCGACAACGCGCGGATCGGTCGTGTAGACGCCATCGACGTCCGTATAAATCAGGCACTCTTCGGCACCCAGCGCAGCCGCGACCGCCACCGCCGACGTATCCGAGCCGCCACGGCCCAGCGTCGTGATGTGGCCGTCCGGATCGACGCCCTGGAAGCCCGTGATGATCACGACCTTGCCTGCATTCAGATCGGCCTTCACGCGTTCGTCGTCGATCGAGTGAATGCGCGCCTTCGTGAACGCGCTGTCCGTCTTGATCGGCACTTGCCAGCCGGCGTAGCTCACGGCCTCGACGCCGATTTCCTGCAGCGCGATCGACAGCAGGCCGACGCTGACCTGCTCGCCGGTCGACGCGATCATGTCGAGCTCGCGCGGGCTCGGCTGGCTCGAAATCTCTTTCGCAAGACCGAGCAGACGGTTGGTTTCGCCGGACATCGCCGACGGCACGACCACCATCTGGTGCCCGGCCTGATGCCATTTTGCGACGCGTTTCGCGACGTTCTTGATGCGCTCGACCGAGCCCATCGAAGTGCCGCCGTATTTGTGTACGATGAGTGCCATTGTCGTTCTGAACTGGAGGAGAAACCGCACGGGCGCGCTGGGCAGGCCGCGTAGCCGTTCGGTCACGCGGCTTGTGGCTGTGGACGGACGACGAGGGGGACGGCTGGGACGCAACACGCAAGCGTGACGGATTTTGCCCGGAAGGCCGATCAGGCCGCGCAAACCGGGTACGTCACGCGGAAAACCTGCACAAATCGCTCAAAAATCGAGCCGAGCAAACGACCGAGCGTACCCGATAGAGGCCCGCTTGACAAGCCGCGCGCGGCGTCCGGGGCCGTTCCGGCGCTGTTTACCAAATGGTGAAAATGCGCGTGCCATCGCGCCGTCAGGCGGGCCGCCGCCGCTATGCGATCAGCAAGTCGGGACGCCACTCGATCCGGCGCCACGCGCCATCACCGGGCGCCCCGCCGCCGGACAAGCCGGCATCGCGATTCACGCCGAGGCGCGGCACGAAGATCAGCAAATCGCCAGCGAACAGCAGCGGCACGTCGCGCTGCCAGGCCGGCACGCCACGCTCCTGGAACAGGTTCTTCAGCGTACGGCCCGGGCCGCCCGGCGACGTGCGCATCCGCTCACCGCCCGCGCGGGCACGCGCCGCCAGCCGCGCGCCGCGCAGCAGCGCCTCCGGCACCGCGTCGGCGCTTCCCGCATCGGCCGGCGCGAATACGAACGTGCCGCGCCACCCCGGCAGGTGCCAGACGTCCTGCCCGTCCCACGCGAGCATCGCGTCCGGGTGCGGGCTCCCGGTGCCGTCATCGGCCGGTTCGCTGCTGTCGCCCGCTTCCCAGTAGACGACATCGCGATACAGGCGCAGGCATTGCCCCGCGTGATCGACGCGCAGCGCATGGGCGACATGCGTGGCACGCAACTGCCGCATCATGTTGGCGAGCCGGGCAGCCGACGCACCCGGCAAACCGAGCCGGCGCATCCAGAAGCGCAGCAGGTTCGCGCCGCGCGTGTCGTCGAACGCGACCAATGCGTCGCGCGACAGTGCCTGCCCGTCATCGCGCGCGGCAACGGCGAAGTCGAGTTCGGCCAGATCGTCGAGCAGTCGCTGCGCAGCCGCCGCATGCTGGGCCGCACGGCCGAGCGCGTCGCGAAAGCCCGGGAAATGCACGGCCAGCGCCGGCAGCACGTCGATGCGCAGCGCATTGCGCGCGTATCGCGTGTCGTTGTTCGATTCGTCGTCGATCCATGCCAGGTCGCGCTGCGTCGCATAGCGCTCGAGTTGCGCACGCAACAGTCGCAGCAGCGGGCGCACCCGCTCGACGCTCACGCCGTCAGGGCGGTAACGCGGCGCCATGGCGGCAAGCCCCGCGATCCCCGCGCCGCGCAACAACTGCAGCAACACCGTCTCGGCCTGGTCGTCCGCATGCTGCGCGAGCCACAGCGCGGCCGCGCCGTGGCGTTCGCACATCTCGTCGAGCGCCGCGTAGCGCCGCTCGCGCGCCGTTGCCTCGACACCGAGGCCGCTGTCGCGCGGCACGTCGACGCGCATCGATTCGAACGCGACACCGAGCCCTGCGGCGCTTGCCTCGGCATGCGCCACCCACGCGTCGGCATTCGCACTGAGCCCGTGATGCACGTGCAGCGCGACACAGCGCGACGCGCCCGCGACGCGCACGGCCGCATCGAGCAGCACCGTCGAGTCGAGGCCGCCGCTATACGCGATTGCGATGCGTGCATCGGGCGGCATGCCGGAAAGCGCAACGCCGACCGCGTCGAGAACGACGCGATCGGCGGAGAATTCGGTGGGCGGAATCACGAGGGGAACGCGCGCGCAGCGGCGCGCGATTGAAGGACGCAGCCGGTCATGCGCCCGGCGTGGTTTCCTTGAACTTGCCGTAGGCCAACAGGCGCTCGAAGCGACGCTCGCGCAGCGCATCGATGCTCATCCCCTGGAACTGGCGCAGCGAATCGGCCAGTGCACGGCGCAGCAGCGCAGCCATGCCCTTCGGGTCGCGATGCGCGCCGCCGAGCGGCTCGTTGATGATCTTGTCGATCAGGCCGAGCGCCTTCAGGCGGTGCGCGGTCAGACCCAGCGCTTCGGCTGCTTCCGGCGCCTTCGCGGCGCTCTTCCACAGGATCGACGCGCAGCCTTCCGGCGAGATCACCGAGTAGGTCGAGAATTGCAGCATCATCACCGTGTCGGCCACCGCGATCGCGAGCGCGCCGCCCGAACCGCCCTCGCCGATCACCGTCGTGATGATCGGCGTCTTCAGCTCGGCCATCACGTAAAGGTTGCGGCCGATCGCCTCCGACTGGCCGCGCTCTTCCGCGCCGATGCCCGGGTATGCGCCCGGCGTGTCGACGAACGTGAAGATCGGCAGACCGAACTTCTCGGCGAGACGCATCAGGCGTTCGGCCTTGCGATAGCCTTCCGGACGCGGCATCCCGAAGTTGCGCGCGGCGCGCTCCTTCGTGTCACGGCCCTTCTGGTGACCGATCACCATGCACGGATGGCCGCCGAAGCGCGCGAGCCCGCCGACGATCGACACGTCGTCCGCGAATGCGCGGTCGCCGTGCAGCTCGTGAAAATCGGTAAACAGTTCCGCAACGTAATCGAGCGTGTACGGACGCTGCGGATGCCGCGCGATCTGCGAGACCTGCCACGGCGACAGGTTCGCGTAGAGGTCTTTCGTCAGTTGCTGGCTTTTCTTCGACAACCGCTCGATTTCTTCCGAAATGTCGACAGCCGAGTCGTCCTGCACGAATCGCAGCTCTTCGATCTTGGCCTCGAGTTCGGCGATCGGCTGTTCGAAATCCAGAAACGTGGTCTTCATGTGTTCGAATCCTTGGGTCTTGCGGCAGCGCGTATTCTACCCGCGCGGGCGACGCTCAAAACCGGCTCTCAACTATTGATGTTTAAAACCCGATAGCCGCCACTCAGGCGTCGGCGTCGGGCGCATCGAGGCTGCGCCACATATACCAGGTCGCGACGGTGCGCCACGGTTCCCAGTTGGCGGCAACCTCGCGCGCCTCGCTGCGCGTGACGGGTTCCCCGCTGAAGTAATTGACGCTGATCGCGCGGATCAGGCCCGGGTCGTCGAGCGGCAGGACGTCCGGCCGCGACAGGTTGAAGATCAGGAACATCTCGGCCGTCCAGCGGCTGATGCCGCGGATCTGCGTGAGTTCCGCGATCACGTCCTCGTCGTCCATCGACGTCCATTTGTCGACATGCAGCGCGCCCGACACGAAATGCTGCGCGAGATCGAGGATGTATTCCGTCTTGCGCTTCGACAGCCCGCACGCGATCAGCTTGTCCGCGCCGAGCCGGATCACCGGCTGCGGCGCGAGTTTCGGACAGGCATCCCCGATGCGCGCCCACAGCGACTGCGCGGACGGCACCGAAATCTGCTGGCCGACGACCGAGCGCGCGAGCGTGACGAACGGGTCGCCGCGCTTCACGAGGTGTGCGGGACCGAACTTCGGAATCAGTTTCTTCAGGATCCGGTCGCGCTTGACGAGGTCGGCGCATGCCTTGTCCCAGTAAGCAGGACGCACGACCACCTCCTCGCCGTCCGCTTCGGACGCACGGGCCTTGCGGGCCGCGTCGGCGGCCGGCGGTACCGCCGCCGGCTGCGCGTGACCGTTGAGCGCGCCGTTCGGCACGGCGCGCGTCGCGTCCGTCTTCGCCGGCGGCACGCGCTTGGCTGCCGGACGCGCGGCGACCGGGGTCGCGCGCCTGACCGGCGCTTTTCTGGCCGTTGCCATCTTGCCTCCTACCTGACGGATCGGTCAGTGGAACGCACCGCGCTCATACGCGACGCCATTCGGTCGATCCGCCCGGTTTGTCTTCAAGTGCGATACCGGTCTCGAGCAGTTCCGCCCGGATCCGGTCCGCTTCGGCATAGTCCTTCGCTTGCTTCGCCGCGACACGCGCGGCGATCTTCGCTTCGATCTCGTCGGCGGCGAGCCCGCCCGCCTGCGCGGCGCCGGACGCCTGCTGCAGGAACGCGCGCGGCTCGCGGCCCAGCAGGCCGAGCAGGCCCGCCAGCTGTTTCAGTTGCCGCGCGAGCGATGCGTCGCCCGTGCGATTCACCTCGCCCGCCAGCTCGAACAGCGTCGCCACCGCGACCGGCGTGTTGAAGTCGTCGTTCATCGCGGCGGCGAATCGCTGCGCGTGCGGCTCGTTCCAGTCGAGCGCGAGCGTGTCGGCTTCAACATCTTTCAGCGCGGTATAGAGACGCGTGAGCGACGCGCGCGCATCGTCGAGATGCACGTCGCTGTAATTGAGCGGCGAACGGTAGTGCGTGCGCACGATGAAGAAGCGCATGACTTCCGCATCGTAGCGTTCGAGCACTTCGCGGATCGTGAAGAAGTTGCCGAGCGATTTCGACATCTTCTCGTTGTCGACCTGCACGAAGCCGTTGTGCATCCAGTAATTGACGAACGTCTGGCCGGTCGCGCCTTCGCTCTGCGCGATCTCGTTCTCGTGGTGCGGGAATTGCAGATCCTGCCCGCCACCGTGGATGTCGAAATGCTCGCCGAGCAGCGTGCAGCCCATCGCCGAGCACTCGATGTGCCAGCCCGGGCGCCCCATCCCGTACTTCGACGCCCACGACGTGCCTTCCGGATCTTCCGGCTTCGCGCGTTTCCACAGCACGAAATCGAGCGGATCCTCCTTCGCGTCGTTCGCGGCGACGCGCTCGCCCGCGCGCAGGTCGTCGAGCGACTTGCCCGACAGCTTCCCGTAGTTCGCGAACTTGCGCACCGAGTAATTGACGTCGCCGTCGGTCGCCTGGTACGCGTAGCCGTTCGTCTCGAGCGTCTCGATCATGCCGAGCATCTGCGGGATGAACTCGGTCGCGCGCGGCTCGATGTCGGGCCGCTGGATACCGAGCGCGCTTTCATCGTCGTGCATCGCGCCGATGAACCGGTCGGTCAGCGACTTGATCGTCTCGCCGTTCTCGACCGCGCGGCGGATGATCTTGTCGTCGATGTCGGTAATGTTGCGCACATACGTGACCCGGTAACCGATCGCACGCAACCAGCGCTGGACGAGGTCGAACACGACCAGCATGCGCGCGTGGCCCACGTGACAATAGTCGTATACGGTGATTCCGCATACGTACATCCGCACTTCGCCAGCCTGGCGCGGCACGAAGACTTGCTTGTCACGCGCGAGCGTGTTGTAGATGCGCAGTGATTCCATAGAGATGAACCGTGAGCCGAAGGAAACCGCCCTGGCGAAGCTCGCCCAGCATGCGAAACGGACGGACCATCTGCTGCGGCACCAGGCCGAGCGTCCTCGATATCACATGGGGCGGTCAGGCTGCAAGCACAGCGGTGACGGCCACGAGAGGCAAAGAAAGACTGTCTGACGCTCGCCGGAACGCGCAGACGTTTTGTTAGAATGGCTCGGAGTATAACATTCCGATTTACGCCTATGAAACCTCATCGCGGCCGCGCGCAGAGCGCTGCGACCCTCGTTGCGACCACCGTCATGGGCGTCGCGCTGACGCTTTTCGCGGCTCCCGCGGCGCATGCGCAGAAGGCCCCGGCCACCGCCGACGGCACGCCCGAAATCGACGCGTCGATCGCCGGCAAGCAGTGGAAGCAGGCGCTCGCGCAGCTCGACGCGCGCATCGCATCGAATCCGCACGACGTGCAGGCGCAGTTCAAGCGCGGCACCGTGCTGGCCCGCCTGAACCGCGATGACGACGCGATCCAGCAGTTCGTCGCGATCACGCAGGCGTACCCCGAACTGCCCGAGCCGTACAACAACCTTGCGGCGCTTTACGCGAAGCATGGCCGCTACGACGAAGCGCGCACCGCGCTCGTCACGGCGACGCAATCGAACCCGGGCTACTCGCTCGCGTACGAGAACCTCGGCGATCTCTACCTGCGCCTCGCGGCCGAGTCGTACAAGCGCGCGCAATCGCTCGGCCGCACGAGCGGCGCGACCGCGCAGCGCCTTGCCGATCTCCAGAAGATCGTGTCGCCGCCGAAGGCCGCGCCGAATGCCCGCGCAGCCGCACCGGCCACGCGCGACTACTCCGACCGCGCTGCCGCGAACGTGAGCACCACCACGCTGCCGATGTCGCCGACGTTCCAGTTCAGCGGTCCGTCAGGCGCACTGGCGGCGCCGTACGTCGCGCCGTCGAAATAAGCGGCGCGGCCTTCTTTCCCTCCCAACCTGAGGATCGCAATGAAACGTCTGTTGCTGGCGCTTGGCGGCGCCGCCCTTCTCGCGACCGCGACCGCACCTGCGTTCGCGCAATCGGCTACCGCGCACCCCGTCGTGCAGCTGAAGACCTCGCAGGGCGACATCCGCGTCGAGCTCTACCCGGAGAAGGCGCCGAAGTCCGTCGCCAACTTCCTCGATTACGTGAAGGCCGGCCAGTACAACGGCACGATCTTCCATCGCGTGATCAAGGGCTTCATGATCCAGGGCGGCGGCTACAAGACCAACTTCGAGGAGAAGCCGACCCGCGCGCCGATCCCGCTGGAGAGCCGCAATGGTCTGAAGAACCTGACGGGCACGATCGCGATGGCACGCACGAGCGATCCGAACTCGGCCACCGCGCAGTTCTTCATCAACACGGTCGACAACAGCGGCCTCGACTACCCGAACCCGGACGGCAACGGCTACGCGGTGTTCGGCAAGGTCGTGTCGGGTCTCGACGTCGTGAAGAAGATCGAAGGCGTCGCGACGACCTCGCGCGGCCCGATGCAGGACGTGCCCGCGCAACCGATCGTGATCGAATCGGCCAGCATCGTCTCGAAGTAAGAACCTGCCGGCACGTCCGGCGCCTCACGCGGCCGCGTCGCACGACCGGCCGCGTGCCATTTAAACCGCCTCACCGAAGGAATTCATCATGGTTGAACTGCATACGAACCACGGCGTGATCAAGCTCGAGCTCGACGCCGCGAAGGCACCGAAGACGGTCGAGAACTTCCTGAACTACGTGAAGAAGGGCCACTACGACGGCACCGTGTTCCATCGCGTGATCAACGGCTTCATGATCCAGGGCGGCGGCTTCGAGCCGGGCCTGAAGCAGAAGCCGACCGACGCGCCGATCGACAACGAGGCGAACAACGGCCTGAAGAACGACAACTACACGGTCGCGATGGCGCGCACCAACGATCCGCACTCGGCGACCGCCCAGTTCTTCATCAACGTGAACGACAACGACTTCCTGAACCACTCGTCGCCGACGCCGCAAGGCTGGGGCTACGCGGTGTTCGGCAAGGTCGTCGAAGGCCAGGACGTGGTCGACAAGATCAAGGGCGTCAAGACGGGCAACGCTGGTTTCCACCAGGACGTGCCGACTGACGACGTCGTGATCGAGAAGGCCGTCGTGGTCTGACGCGCAGTTACGGAGGCACTTCGATGTTGCAGGAGAGTCCGCCGCGAAGCGTCTCCGCGGGCGTGCCGGGCGAGCGCGAATACGCGCAAGCCGCACGCCCGTTCCTGTTTCTCTCCGATCTGCACCTGAGCGAAGCGATTCCGAAGACGGTCGCCGCGTTCGAGCATTTCGTGAAATACACCGCCGACAGCGCCGACTCGGTGTTCATCCTCGGCGACCTGTTCGAGTACTGGATCGGCGACGACATCCTCGACGACGATCCGTTCGCAGCCCGCATGGCCGCGCTGATGCACACGTTCTCGGAGCGCGGCATTGCGCTCTACGTGATGCACGGCAACCGCGATTTCCTGCTCGGCCGGCGCTTCATGAAGGCAGCCGGCGCGATGCTGCTGCCCGATCCTTCGCTGATCATGGCGTTCGGCCAGCGCATCGTGCTCGCACATGGCGACGCGCAATGCACGGCCGACCGCGGCTACCAGGTATTCCGTCGCTTAGCCCGCAACCGCGCTGCGCAATGGCTGTTTCTCGCCTGGCCGTTCCGTTGGCGCCGTGCGCTCGCGCAGCGCATGCGCTCGAACAGCGAAGCGGGCCGGATGCGCCCTGCTTCGGCGATCTACGATGTCACGCGTGAAGGCGTGGCCGCGCTGTTCCGGAAAAGCCGCGCAAGCGTGATCATTCACGGCCATACGCACCGCCCCGCCCGGCACATGGAACCGGCTGGCATCCGCTGGGTGTTGCCCGACTGGGATCTCGACCACGGCAAGCCGCGCGGCGGCTACCTGCGCGTCGACGCGGAAGGCATCCACGCGATGCCGCTCGACTGACACCGCTGCTGCCGTCGCACCCACCGGCAGCAGCGGGCATCCATTGAATTACGCCTGACGCTCGACCGACTTCCCTTCCAGCACGGCCGACAGCCGGCGCAGATCGAGGCGCGCCGCGTCGGCGCCCTGCAGTGTTTCCAGATGCGTGCCGAGCCGCTCGAGCGCCGCGACGATCTCGTCGACGCGGCGGCTTTCCTTCGCCGCGTGATCGATCAGCCCGTGAATCGCGAGTGACATCGGATCGTCGGCATTCGGCGTGATCCCGTATGCGCAGAACGCCGCGCGCTCGGGCTGCGGCTTCGGCTGCGCCGGCATCACGACGCGCGCCGGATTGCCGACCGCCGTGCCGCCAGCCGGCACCGGCTTCACGACGACCGCGTTCGAACCGATCTTCGCCCCCGCGCCGACCGTGAAGCCGCCGAGCACCTTCGCGCCCGCGCCGACGATCACGCCGGCCTCGAGCGTCGGGTGGCGCTTGGCGCCGCGCGTGAGCGACGTGCCGCCCAGCGTCACGCCCTGGTAGATCGTGCAGTCGTCGCCGACGATCGCCGTCTCGCCGATCACGACGCCCATCCCGTGATCGATGAACACGCGCCGGCCAATCGTCGCGCCGGGGTGAATCTCGATCCCCGTCAGGAACCGGCCGGCCTGCGACGCGAAACGCGCGAGCCAGTAGCGCTTCGCGCGCCAGCATGCGTGTGCGAAACGATGCAGCACGAGCGCATGCAACCCCGGATAACAGGTCAGCACTTCCCATGCACTGCGAGCGGCGGGATCCCGCTCGCGAATCGTTGCAACGTCTTCGCGCAGTCTCGTGAACATGATGTGGTCTGGGAAAAGGCCGGCGCGCATCGCCGGCAACGACCGGCCGTTATCGCGCCGGGTAATTTGCTTATGACGTTCGGCGATTGTAGGGCGAGTCACGAACGGCCGCACGCGCTCGCCAGTTCCCCCCTCCGCCGGCGCGGGTATTCCGGCGGAACGCTTGCTGTTACTGGGTTTGGGGGGTGGTCGGCCAATTGGCGTGCTCGGCCCCTTTCGGCAACCGACCCGGCACCTGCCGACGGGTGGTTGCCCCGCGCGCCGAGACATCCGCCCCCCCCCGTGCGCCGACCGCTTACGCGTCGCCGTCGGGCTTGCCCGATTTCAGCAGGATGTGCTTCGCGACGCCGCGCAGGATGTTGACCTCCTCACGCTCGAGGCCCGTGCGCGCGAACAGGCGCCGCAGCCGCGGCATCAGCTTCTTCGGGTTGCGCGGATCGAGGAAATCGAGCGCGATCAGCGCGTTCTCGAGGTGCACGTACATCCGCTCGATCTCGTCGCTCTGCGCAAGCGTGCCGGCTTCGGCCGACGGTTGCGCCGACGGCTCGCTCGCCTGCTCGAGAAACGCGACACGCAGCTCGTACGCAAGCACCTGCACGGCCTGTGCAAGATTCAGCGAACTGTAGGCCGGGTTCGCCGGGATGTGCGCCAGCGCGCTGCACTGCTCGACATGCTCGTTCGCGAGGCCCGTGCGCTCGTTGCCGAACACGAGCGCGATGTCGCCCGTGCCGACCTGCGCGCACGCCTGCGCGGCGGCGGCACGCGGCGCCAGGCGCGGCGGCCCGTATTCGCGCGTGCGCGCAGTCAGCGCGATCGACCAGTGAACACCGGACAGCGCGTCGCCGAGCGTCGGCACGACATGCGCGGACGCGAGGACGTCGTCCGCGCCGCTGGCCATCGCGATCGCCTCGGGATCGCTCTGCACGTGCGGCATGCGGGGCGCGACCAGCACGAGACGCGAGAAGCCCATCGTCTTCAGCGCGCGGGCGGCCGCCCCGACATTGCCGGGATGGCTCGGCTCGACGAGCACGAAACGGGTGGACGTGAAGCCGCCGGACGGCGGCTGGGACGAGGCCGCGCCCGGCTCGGACGGCGCGGCGGTGATCTGCGGGGTTTCCACTACGATACGACTCGGTTCATCAGAATGGCCGTATGGTATCGCCATCGCCACGGCAAACCCACTCGTCCGGACGGATAGTGGGGGTTTCCCCGTACGCCGGTCGCCTGAAACCGCCAAAAATCGGGTAAAATCATGCCTTTACGCGCCGCACTCCGTGCGACGCGGGTCGTACCCCGTTCTTTGTCAATTCGCGTCTCATCTCGCCTGCCACGCTTGCGCCGTGCCGGGCGGTTGTTCCACTTCGTGGCGGCCCGTGCCGCCAGCTACAGGATCCAGGCTCATGCATCCCATGCTCAACATTGCTGTCAAGGCTGCGCGCCGCGCCGGACAGATCATCAATCGCGCGTCCCTCGATCTCGACCTGATCGAGATCCGCAAGAAGCAGCAGAACGACTTCGTCACCGAAGTGGACAAGGCCGCCGAAGACGCGATCATCGAGACGCTGAAGACCGCCTACCCCGATCACGCGATCCTCGCGGAAGAATCGGGCGAGTCGGAGAACGAATCCGAATTCAAGTGGATCATCGATCCGCTCGACGGCACGACCAACTTCATCCACGGTTTCCCGTACTACTGCGTATCGATCGCGCTCGAGCACAAGGGCGTCGTCACGCAGGCTGTCGTCTACGACCCGAACAAGAACGACCTGTTCACGGCCACCCGCGGCCGCGGCGCGTACCTGAACGACCGCCGCATCCGCGTCGGCCGCCGCGACCGCCTGTCGGACGCGCTGGTCGGCACGGGCTTCCCGTTCCGCGAAAAGGACGGCCTCGATGCCTACGCGCGCCTCTTCACCGAAATGACGCAGGCCTGCACGGGCCTGCGCCGTCCGGGCGCGGCCGCACTCGATCTCGCGAACGTCGCGGCCGGCCGCCTCGACGCGTTCTTCGAACAGGGCATCAACGTGTGGGACATGGCAGCGGGCAGCCTGCTGATCACCGAGGCCGGCGGCCTCGTCGGCAACTACACGGGCGACGCCGATTTCCTGCATCGCCATGAAATCGTCGCCGCGAATCCGAAGATCTACGCGCAGATGATCCCGATCCTGAAGGGTTACACGCACGTGCGTCCGGCGGCGGAGTAAGCCCCGGCCGCGCCTGCACGGCGCGGCTTTCGCGCTTTCCGCTCGCGGGCATCGTCATGACGGCGCGCCATTCGCCTCCCGGTTGCCGGGAGGCGGGACAATCTTCCCGCACAAGGGTCGCTTCGTGCGCCTATCCTGAAGTTGCCTGAGTTGTACGGGCCGTTCAGCGTACTGCCGCTTGCACGGCCTTCCCGCAATGACAATGATGGGTTTGCGTCCGGCATGCCCGCACGGCGGACAACACCGCCGGCCAGCCGGCCCCCGACCGTATCAACACCGCCACGACGCCGTGGCAATCGCATCCGAGTTCCCATGTTACGGCTAAGCGAAATTAAACTCCCCCTCGACCACCCCGAGAGCGCGCTCGAGGCCGCGATTCGCGCGCGCCTCGCGGAGCTTGGCGTGGCCGCGGACGGGCTCCTCCGTTACACCGTGTTCCGCCGTGCGCACGATGCGCGCAAGCGCGCCGACATCAAGCTCACGTATATCGTCGATGTCGAAGTCACGGACGAAGCAGCCGCGATCAAGCGCCTCGCCGGCAAGCCGCATTGCGGCGTGACGCCCGACATGGCGTACCACTTCGTCACGAAGGCGCCCGAGCACGGCAATTTCCTGCGCCCGGTCGTGATCGGCATGGGGCCGTGCGGCCTGTTCGCGGGGCTGATCCTCGCGCAGATGGGTTTCCGCCCGATCATCCTCGAACGCGGCAAGGCCGTGCGCGAGCGCACCAAGGACACCTTCGGCCTGTGGCGCAAGAGCGTGCTCAACCCCGAGTCCAACGTGCAGTTCGGCGAAGGCGGGGCCGGGACGTTCTCCGACGGCAAGCTGTACAGCCAGATCAAGGATCCGAACCACTATGGCCGCAAGGTGCTGGACGAGTTCGTCAAGGCCGGTGCGCCGGACGACATCCTGTATCTGAGCCGGCCGCACATCGGCACGTTCCGCCTCGTCAGCATGGTGGAAAAGATGCGCGCGTCCATCCACGAACTGGGTGGTGAAGTGCGTTTCGAAACGCGAGTCGACGATATCGAGATCGATCAGGGCAAGGTGCGCTCGCTGAAGCTCTCGAACGGCGAAACGCTGCGGTGCGATCACGTGGTGCTGGCCGTGGGCCACAGCGCGCGCGACACCTTCCAGATGCTGCACGATCGCGGCGTCTATATCGAAGCCAAGCCGTTCTCGCTCGGCTTCCGTATCGAACATCCGCAGGGGCTGATCGATCGCAGCCGCTTCGGCAAGTTCGCGGGCCACAAGCAGCTCGGCGCGGCCGACTACAAGGTGGTCCACCACTGCAGCAATGGCCGCGCGGTCTACAGCTTCTGCATGTGCCCGGGCGGCACGGTGGTCGCGGCGACCTCCGAGCCGGGCCGCGTGGTCACCAACGGCATGAGCCAGTATTCGCGGGCCGAGCGCAACGCGAATGCGGGCATCGTCGTCGGCATCACGCCGGACGACTATCCCGGCGGCCCGCTGGCGGGTATCGCGTTCCAGCGCAAATGGGAAGAGCGCGCGTTCGAACTCGGCGGCGGCGATTACCGTGCGCCGGGGCAGCTAGTCGGCGATTTCATCGCCGGCCGGCCGTCGACGTCGCTCGGCTCCGTGGAGCCGTCGTACAAGCCGGGCGTGAACCCGACCGATCTCAGCACCGCGCTGCCGGACTACGTGATCGAAGCGATCCGCGAAGCCCTCCCCGAGATCGACAAGAAGATCGCCGGCTTCGCGATGCACGATGCGGTGCTCACCGGTGTCGAGACGCGCACTTCGTCGCCGATCCGGATTCGACGCAAGGACGATTACCAGAGCATGAACGTCGAGGGGCTGTATCCGGCGGGTGAAGGCGCGGGGTATGCGGGTGGCATCTATTCGGCGGCCATCGACGGGATCGAAGTCGCGCAGGCGGTGGCGCTCAGCATGACGTCGGGGCAAGCGGCCTGATGCACGAAACGAGTCGACGCGCGAAGGTTCTCGACCTGAGCGGCGCCGACTTTCGCATGGCCGGCCGGAAGCGCGGTCGGACAGCGGCGTGAGAACGACCGGCGCCGGTCGCGCAATCTCCGGCAACCTGGCCGAATGGCGAACTTCGCACGTGCATGCCAAAGCCACTGGTAAACTCGGGCAACCAAAGCAACAACTTCACGCCTGACTTATGACCACGCTGTCGCCCGACGCCTTCGCCGGCCATACTCCGATGATGCAGCAGTACCTGCGCCTTATCTGACAAGGCTCTGCGTACAAACCTACGCCAAGACCTACGCTCGCCCTTTTGAGAATCGTCCGCTTCCGACCCGAAGCGGCCGGCCACATCTCTCCAAAGCAGACATTCAGGAGCTTATCGTGAATGCAGACACTGGTATCCATCCGCTGGAATGCTCTGGATCGGTACTTATGATTTAACGCGTGACTGCGATTGCCCAAGTCGGGGTTCTTTGCCAGACAGGAGCCGCTGAATATTTGCTTTGTGACGCAAAATCAAATAGGTTGCCCCTGCAATCGCCATCAGCAAATAGGCGGCTGGCTGATGAAAGATTACCATGAGTACGATCGCCGCCACTGCCGCTGAAATTGAACTCAGCGATACGATCCGCGACACCGCCAAAACGATACCAAAGCTGATTGCAACGCCTACCCCTACCTGCCAAGACATTGCCAGCAGTACGCCCAACCCCGTTGCTGCAGATTTGCCGCCCGTAAACTGAATCCAAATCGATCGGCCGTGTCCCAGCATCGCTATCAGCGCCGCGACCGTGATTATCCACGGGAGCCAGACACCCAAATCAACAGAGGCTGGTGCCGCGACTATCAACGCAGGCTGTGAATAGAGCCAGCGGGCAAAGGCAACAGCCGCAACGCCCTTCAGCACATCGATTAGCAGCACCACCAAAGCCGGGAGCTTGCCCAACGTCCGCAGGACATTCGTTGCTCCGGTAGACTTGGAGCCATGGTCTCGGATATCAATCCCTCTTAGCAGCTTTCCCAGCCAATAACCCGTCGGAATTGAGCCGCACAGATAGGCGATCACCCCAATCAAGGCGCTGTAACCAATCAAAGCTGCCATGTAGAACTCCTCTCTGCCGAAATCGAACCTGAGTTACCTCAAACGCATGGGTCAATCGTACGATCGCCGTCGCTTCAGATGACCAGATTGTCGCCGATCTACAGGCATTGATCCAATGACCGGTTGTGGCCGGCAACCGCCGGACGTGATCTCCAGCAACTGGCCGAACGGCGAACTTCGAGCGGTCGCCGCGCCGGTCGCGGCCAGCATGCAGGTCCTGTGCGTCGACATCAATTGGGAAGCCGCCGCGCATCGCGGATGAGACGGCGACCGAGGCTCATGGCCGCCGTCGGGGCTCCGCGCCGCGAGGACGATTTAACTCCGGTCCCCGCGAGGCTTCCTGAAGCATTCGAACACGGCGGCCAGCTCATGTTGACCGTGGCCCATGGCGATGGCCTGCTGGAGTCGCGCCAGGACTTCCTGCGGGTAGCGGCTGTCCGTGCCAGCTACGTGGCTGTGCGCCACAAACTGCTCGATGCCCGCGGTCCAGGTGTCGATCGTGGCCTGCGACCCTGAGTAATCCCCCTTGTTGATCATCTGCACGCACGTTCGAAGCGTGTCCTCGACGAAGGGACGACGGGCCAAGGCAAGCGACAAGTAGGCGTCGAGGGAGACGCCTTCGGCATCACACACGGCGGCGCCGTAGAGAAACGCGAGCGCGGCCCCCAGGGCATACGAACCGGTAATGGCGCCATCGAGAACGGCGGCATCCCCGAATCGCTCGCCAACGAACACGGCATGTCCACTCAGGTTCGCCAGAATAGGCTGCAGGGCTTCGAAGGTCGAACGCGAGCCGGCATACAGAATCGATCCATCCGGCGTGCCGATATGGTGCGGGTAGCAGCTGATGGTGCCGTCCAGGTAAGCCACGCCGTGTTCCGCAGCCCACTCCGAAGCTTCTTGCGCGCCCTCCGGCGTGCCCGTCGTGAGCTGAACGATCGTTTTGCCTTTGAGACTGGCCGCGACTTCCGGGGTGCGCAGCAACGAGTCGGACGTGTCATAGTTGCTCACGCAAACCACCACGATCTGACTCGCATCGACAGCCTCCGCGGCCGAGTGCGCAATGCGGGCGCCAAGCTCGGCAAGCGGCTCGGCCTTGCTCGCAGTGCGGTTCCAGACGGTGACGCGATGATGAGCGGCAAGCAATGTCTTGGCCAGGGCCGCTCCCATGGGGCCGAGCCCAATGACGGATATTGACTGCGTCGTTACGATATCTGCCATCACAAACCTCCTTGGAATCAGGTAGACGAAATTTCAGAAGATATTGCCTTCGGCCGGAGGCTCATGAAAAACCGAACATCAACACTCAGCGCTGCCCAGGAAATCCGGCCGGTTCAAAAACACTCGGTATTCACACTCCAACCTGTCCATGCTCGACTCCTTGGGAAAATTCATTCTCGGATCGTCAGATCCGAATCATTCGCATGACCAAGTCAGTTGACCGTGTATGCGCCGCCGACAGGAATCGTGGGGAATGCGGCATGACTGCACCGCACGCCCGAACGTCTATCGGACAAGTTGGTCGAGTGACCAAGTCAAGTGTGTCCAAATATTTTCCCGACGGTAATACACGTTTACGCTAGCCCCATGCTGCGCGGAACCGACGCCACGCGAGGTACGCTTCAATCGGCGATCTGCGATCTGCGCGTGCGGCGCGAGCGACAGTCACCCAGCGCGACGCGCGCCCGCAGTGGCGGCGCTATCGTAGCGGCTCTGCGTCCATTCCCCCCCGAGCCGCCGCCCATGCCCCCCACCGCGCTCCCCTCTTCCCGCAACCCCTGGCCCGTCTTCGTCGCGTTCCTGCGCCTGTGCCTCACGTCGTTCGGCGGCCCGATCGCGCATCTCGGCTACTTCCACGACGAATTCGTCAGACGGCGCCGCTGGCAGCCCGAGCGCAGCTACGCGGATATCGTCGCGCCGTCATCAAATGGGGCAGTGAATCGCCCCTGCTGCTGCAAATCCTCGGCATGTAAAAAAGCCCGCTCGCAGCGGGCCTTTGCGCGTCTGGTACATCGATCGAGCACAGCGTTACGCGGTCATGTCGGCTTTCGAGTCGCGGTCGCAGATAGCCTCTGCGTCATCTTTTTCGTCACGATCGCCGCACAGGTCGCTTGCGCCGCCGGCCGCATCGACCCATCCCCCCACTCCTTACGCGCCGACTTCTCGCACGACGCGTCTCGGGCCTTCTTCCACTTCGAGATCTTCGCCTCAAGCGCAGCCTTGCGCTCCGGATGTGCTTCGATCTGCTTGTCGACGACCTGCTGCAGCTGACGCTCGGCGACGATCTGGTCGCGCCACGCACAAAAGTTCATGCTGGTCTGACTACCATCGCAATTGTTCAGCAGCCCGGCCACTTCACTCGCCGGTAAACCGCTGCGCGCTGCGATCTCATCGGCCGGGGTTTGCTCGGCATGCGCCGCAGCCGATACGATCATAAGCACCCAGAGGAAATGCTTCCTCATCGCGCCCCCTGCGACTGGAACGGTGCGGCCTCCAATCGCCGCCGGTTCACGAGACCGTTCGACCGGACCGCACGAAGCCGACGACCATGCGCATCGCGCGGATGAACGTAGACGCGCTGATTCATGTGGGACACAACGCCGGCATCGTTGCTCTGGTTCGCGGCGTGTAGTGCGTCTACGGCCCCGGTATTGCCAGCGTTGTAGGTGTAGCTGACGAGTTCGTCGAACTGGGCCTGCGTCAACTCTCGCTGGGTGACGGTTCTACGCACCTGGGCTTCCGCTCGGCTCACGCCCGTAGCGAGTTGCGCATTAACCTGCGCGGCAGTAACCGGGCGACGCAGCTCCTCGGGGGTGCATGGCCCCGTATGCGCAAGCGTCCCCACCCCAAAGGTGCAGTTGTTCGCCTGATCGTTGTAATAGGCCATGACCGCCTGTTCCCGCGTCCGCAGAGCGGCCCAGCCGGCCTCGCTTAACCGCATATTTTCATTTGCCATCGTCGCCCTCTCAAAGCGCATATTCGTATCCCACGACTCCGCGTGGTCGAGGCACTTTACCACTTGCCGAGGACCACAATCGCGAAACAGCAAACAGGCTAGAGGCGAGACGGCACAAAAGTCACTTTGGCATCGCTGCCATCTCATCCGCCGGATAGAGCTGCAGCATCGTGCGCGCAGCCTCAATGTTCTTCGTGTGCAGCCACTCGTCATAATCAGCCGGGCGCAATACGACCACTGACCGCTTTTCGTCGCCGGGCTTGTGCATATGCCCCATCACGCCATGACCGTCCGCGTTGACGGTCATCATTGTCATGCCGATCAGCGAGCGACCGTCCTCGCCTTCGTAACGCCGCCAGATGCTGGCGACGCAATACGACTGCCAATCTGTAAGCCCGATCCTCTGCCAGACATTTCGGCCCGTTTCGTAACAGGGCTCGTATATCCATCGTGCCAGGATCAAGCAGCGCTGCCCAGCTCGCCACGCCTTGCCATACAGCCGGGACTCACCGACTGTTTCTGAACGGGCGTCGACCGTGTCGAGCTTTTTCCGCTTCTTGCCGTTGTCGTCGACGCGCTCCCGCTGCATAAACTTCGGCCAGAATCCGAACACCGCCTTGACGATGCCAAGGCCATCCCGGTCATCCGCATCCGACCAAACGGCCAACTTCGCGCCCACACATGAAGCCACTGGTAAACTCGGGCAACCAAAGCAACAACTTCACGCCTGACTTATGACCACGCTGTCGCCCGACGCCTTCGCCGGCCATACTCCGATGATGCAGCAGTACCTGCGCATCAAGGCCGACCATCCCGACACGCTTGTCTTCTACCGGATGGGCGACTTCTACGAGCTGTTCTTCGAAGACGCGGAGAAAGCCGCACGCCTGCTCGACCTGACCCTCACGCAACGCGGTGCCACCGCCGGCACGCCGATCAAGATGGCCGGCGTACCGCATCACGCGGTCGAGCAGTATCTTGCGAAGCTCGTGAAGATGGGCGAATCGGTCGCGATCTGCGAGCAGATCGGCGATCCCGCCACGTCGAAGGGCCCCGTCGAGCGCAAGGTCGTGCGCGTCGTCACGCCCGGCACGCTGACCGATGCCGCGCTGCTGTCCGACAAGAACGACGTCTACCTGCTCGCGATGTGCACGGGCCACAACAAGCGCGGCGTCGCGGTGAACATCGGCCTTGCATGGCTGAACCTCGCCAGCGGCGCACTGCGGCTCGCCGAAATCGAACCCGACCAGCTCGCGGCCGCGCTCGAACGCATCCGGCCGGCCGAGATCCTGACGCCGGACGGCGCGACCGATGCCGTGCCGGCCGGCGCCGGCGCAAGCAAGCGCGTACCGGCATGGCACTTCGACATCGCGTCGGGCACGCAGCGCCTGTGCGACCAGCTCGATGTCGCGAGCCTCGACGGTTTCGGTGCGCATTCACTCACGAGCGCGTGCGGCGCAGCCGGCGCGCTGCTGCTCTATGCGGCCGCCACGCAGGGCCAGCAACTGCGGCACGTGCGCAGTCTGAAGGTCGAGAACGAAACGGAGTACATCGGTCTCGATCCGGCCACGCGCCGCAACCTCGAACTGACCGAGACGTTGCGCGGCACCGAGTCGCCGACGCTGTATTCGCTGCTCGACACGTGCTGCACGACGATGGGCAGCCGCCTGCTGCGTCACTGGCTGCATCACCCGCCGCGCGCGTCGGTCGCCGCGCAGTCGCGCCAGCAGGCGATCGGCGCGCTGCTCGATGCACCGGCCAACGCAAGCCTCGATGCGCTGCGCAGCGCGCTGCGCCAGATCGCCGACGTCGAGCGGATCACCGGGCGTCTCGCGCTGCTGTCCGCGCGCCCGCGCGACCTGTCGAGCCTGCGCGACACGTTCGCCGCGCTGCCGGCACTGCGCGAGCGCATCAGCGCGATCGTCGCGAACGCGGACGCACTCACCCGCGTCGACGCAGCACTCGCACCGCCCGCCGAATGCCTCGACCTGCTGACGAGCGCGATTGCGCCCGAGCCGGCCGCGATGGTGCGCGACGGTGGTGTCATCGCGCGCGGCTACGACGCCGAACTCGACGAGCTGCGCGACATCTCGGAGAACTGCGGGCAGTTCCTGATCGATCTCGAAGCGCGCGAGCGTACGCGCACCGGCATCGCGAACCTGCGCGTCGAATACAACAAGGTGCACGGCTTCTACATCGAGGTCACGCGCGGCCAGACCGACAAGGTGCCCGACGACTACCGCCGGCGCCAGACGCTGAAGAACGCCGAGCGCTACATCACGCCCGAGCTGAAGACCTTCGAGGACAAGGCGTTGTCCGCGCAGGAACGCGCACTGGCGCGCGAGCGCGCGCTGTACGACGCGGTGCTGCAGGCGCTGCTGCCGTTCATCCCGGAGTGCCAGCGCGTCGCATCGGCGCTCGCCGAGCTCGACCTGCTCGCCGCATTCGCCGAACGCGCCCGCGCGCTCGACTGGGTCGCACCGACCTTCACCGACGAAATCGGCATCGAAATCGAACAGGGCCGCCACCCGGTCGTCGAAGCGCAGGTCGAACAGTTCATCGCGAACGATTGCCGCTTCGGCACCGAGCGCAAGCTGCTGCTGATCACCGGCCCGAACATGGGCGGTAAGTCGACGTTCATGCGGCAGACCGCATTGATCGCGCTGATGGCCTACGTGGGCAGCTACGTGCCGGCCAAGTCGGCATGCTTCGGCCCGATCGACCGGATCTTCACACGGATCGGCGCGGCGGACGATCTCGCGGGCGGCCGCTCGACGTTCATGGTCGAGATGACCGAAGCCGCAGCGATCCTCAACGACGCGACGCCGCAAAGCCTGGTGCTGATGGACGAGATCGGCCGCGGCACGTCGACGTTCGACGGCCTCGCGCTCGCATGGGCCATCGCGCGCCACCTGCTGGCGCACAACGCGTGCTACACGCTGTTCGCGACGCACTACTTCGAGCTGACGCAACTGCCGGCCGAATTCCCGCAAGCGGCCAACGTCCACCTGTCGGCCGTCGAGCACGGCCACGGCATCGTGTTCCTGCACGCGGTCAACGAAGGCCCGGCCAACCAGAGCTACGGCCTGCAGGTCGCGCAGCTCGCAGGCGTTCCGGCGCCCGTGATCCGCGCCGCGCGCAAGCACCTCGCGTATCTCGAACAGCAGTCGGCGTCGCAGCACACGCCGCAGCTCGACCTGTTCAGCGCGCCGCCGGCACCCGCCGACGATCTCGAATGCGCGGACGCGCCGGCGCTGCCCGACACACCGCATCCGGCGCTCGAAAAACTGCGCGACATCGATCCCGACGATCTCAAGCCGCGCGAGGCGCTCGACCTGCTGTACGAACTGCGCACGCTGGTCCGGTCGCACGATGTCGACGGACACGCGTAAGCGCATCCCGAGCGGCCTGCCGGCTCGCACGGCCGCCGCGCTCGTCGCGGCGGCGCTCGCGCTCGCGCAGGCCACCGCCCTGGCCGCGCCGCCGAAACGCAGCACCACGCCCTACTCGTTCGCGGTCGTGTCGGGTGTGATCAACGTCCCTGGCGACGAACCGGCCGCCCAGCGGCTGCTCGATGCGATCGCGCGCGAGCGCAACCTCGCATTCGTCGTCTACGCGGGCGATCTCAAGGGTTCGAAGGAAGCGTGCCGCGATGCGCTGTATTCGCAGCGGGGCGCGATCCTGGATGCGGCCCGCGTGCCGCTCGTGTTCATTCCCGGCCACGACGACTGGGTAACGTGCAACACCGCGGCCGGCGGCGGCTACGATCCGGTCGAGCGGCTCGACTTCCTGCGGCAGACGCTGCTCGCCGATTCGGCACTCCCCGACCCCGGCGCGCTGCAGATCACACGGGAAAGCGAAGTCGCACGGTTCCGCCCGTATCGGGAAAACGCCCGCTGGATGCGCGACGACATCGTCTACGTCGCGCTCAACGCGCCGGCGCCGAACAACCATTACCTGACCGCCGGCGGCCGCAACGGCGAATTCGAGGACCGCATCATCGCGAACGGTTTCTGGATCGACCACGCGGCCGAATACGCGAAGCGGCGCGAGGCACGCGCGATGGTGGTGATGTTCGAAGGCGATCCGCAGTTCGAACGCTATGAACGCGCGGAACGCTTCGCATGGCTGCGTTTCAACCGGCCGCGCGTGCGCGACGGCTTCCGTGAGCTGAAACGAACGCTGGTGAAGGCGGCGGCGACGTTCCGCGGCCCGATACTCGTGATGCACGCGAGCGGTGAGCCGCTTGCGAGCGGTTTTCTGATCGACCGCCCGCTGCGTGCAGATGACGGTGAACTGGTGGGTAATGTGACGCGCGTCGCGATCGGACCGCGCCATCCGACGAATCAGTGGGTCAAGGTGAGCGTGTCGCCGGCACGGCAGACGATCTTCAACGTGAGCCTGCAGGAGGTGCCGAAGAACCTGCCCGTGCCGCCCGCGCTGCCGCTCGTGCCGCGTGACGACGTGCCGCTGCCGCAGATGCCGGAAATCCCTGCGTTGCCGGCGCTGCCCGACTCGTCGTCGGTCGCGCCGCCATTGCAGGGTGACGGCGCCGCACCGGGCGGCGCGTCGTGGCCGGCGCCCGCCCCTGCGTCGGGGCCGGCACCCGGCTTGCCTGCGAGCTCAGTGCAGGGTACGCCCTGACGGCGCTTCGCCGTCTTCGTCGTCGTCCTCGTCGACGATCTCGAGCCCTTCCGCACCATGTGCGTGCTCATGCTCGATTTCGTCTTCGGTGGCTTCGCGAACGTCCTTCACGGTGAGCGCGAAACGCAGCGCCATGCCTGCCAGCGGGTGATTGCCGTCGAGCACGACCTTGTCTTCGGCGACGTCGGTGACCGTGTAGATCAGCGAATCGACTTCCTCGTCGCCGTCTTCCGGCGTGCCTTCGAACTGCATGCCCACTTCGAGCGGCTCGGGAAAACGATCGCGCGGCTCGATCTTCACGAGTTCGGGATCGTAGTCGCCGAACGCGTCCTGCGGCTCGAGCTGAACCTGCGCCTCGTAGCCCGGCTCATGGCCGTCGAGCTGTTCCTCGATCTTGGGGAACGTGCCATCATAGCCGCCGTGCAGATAGACCATCGGCTCGTCGCTTTCCTCGATCAGATTGCCCTGTGCATCGGACAGCTTGTAAGTGACCGACACGACGGTGTTTTTTGCGATTTTCATCCAATTCTCCCAAATACAAATCTCATTATACGATGCGCAACCGGTCTCAAGCCGAACCGCGGGATGCCGCTGCCGCCCCGTTCGGCGCGCCGCCTTCCGATCTTCCCACACCGCTGCTCGGCGGTCTTACGCCGGCGCAATTCATGCGCGGCTACTGGCAGAAGAAGCCGCTCCTGATCCGCCAGGCAATCCCCGGCGTCGCGTCGCCGGTCTCGCGCGACGCACTGTTCGAGCTCGCCGCGGACTATGACGCGGAATCGCGACTGATCACCCATTTTCGTAACAAGTGGCAACTTGAGCAGGGCCCGTTCGAGCCCGGCTCGCTGCCGGCCGTGACGCGCAAGGCCTGGACCCTGCTCGTGCAGGGGCTCGACCTGCACGTCGATGCGGCGCGCGCACTGCTCGACCGCTTCCGCTTCATCCCCGACGCGCGTCTGGACGACCTGATGATCTCCTATGCGACGGACGGCGGCGGTGTCGGTCCGCATTTCGATTCGTATGACGTATTCCTGCTGCAGGTCGAAGGCCGGCGCCGCTGGCGCGTCGGTGCGCAGAAAGACCTGTCGCTGCAACCGGACGTGCCGCTGAAGATCCTCGAAAATTTCGAGCCGAGCGATGAATGGGTGCTGGAACCCGGCGACATGCTCTACCTGCCGCCGCACATCGCGCACGACGGCGTCGCCGAAGGCGAATGCATGACCTGCTCGATCGGCTTCCGGGCCCCGTCCGCCGGCGAGCTGGGCGCCCAGTTCCTGTACTATCTCGCGGAGCGTGGCGGCCTGCGCGACGGTTGCGGCGACGATCTTTACCGCGATCCGAAGCAGCCGGCCGTCGACACGCCCGCCCAGTTGCCTCCGGCGATGGTCGAGCGCGTGGCCGAGATCGTGGACGCGATCCGCTGGCGCAAGCGGGACGTCGCCGAATTCCTCGGCTGCTACCTGAGCGAGCCCAAGCCGAACGTCGTTTTCGACCCGCCCGCGCGCCCGCTGTCCGAGGCCGCGTTCGTCACGCAAGCGTCACGCCGTGGCGTGTGTCTCGACAGAAGGGCCGCATTGATGTATAACGCGCGCTCGTACTTCATTAATGGTGAAGAAGGACCGCTCGAGCAGGCCAGCGAATGGCTGCCCGAACTGGCCAATCAACGCCAGATGGAGGCGAAACGGTTTGTAACACTATCCCGGGTTCCCTCGATGACAGCCTTGTTGCACGAGTGGTATCGTGCGGGCTGGATACGGGTCGGAAACCGGATTTAGTGTGAGTCGCCCCGTATGCCCGTACGGATCAAATTCTGTATGGGAAAGACAACGTATTGACCCCGCATTTGTCGACGGTCGATAGGAAAGTGCATATAATTTCCGCCCAAGCCGTAGGGAAGATTCACGCTCTAAGAAGTGCATCTCCACCAGCGGCCCAGGTCGGTGTTGGAGCACATTACCGGTATTGTTTCGCGCTGTTGCTTACCTTTAACCATAAAAGGACGTGATCATGAAGAAATCCCTCCTCGTAGCTTCCCTGTTGGCTGCTGTTGCACTGGCTGCTTGCAACAAGAGCGCTGATCAAGCTGCTTCGTCGGCTGCAAGCGACGCGGCTGCTGCTGCTTCGTCGGCTGCTTCGGCAGTTGCTGGTGCTGCGAGCGACGCTTCGGCTGCTGCTTCGTCGGCAACGGCTGCTGCGAGCGACGCTGCTGCTGCAGTGGCGTCGGCTGCTTCGGCAGCGACGGCTGCTCCGGCTTCGGGCGCAAGCCAGTAAGCCTCAGCGTCAGCTGAAAAAAAACCGGCCCGAGGGCCGGTTTTTTTACGTCTGTCGTTTCCGCGCCTATCGCACGGCAGTCGCACCGGGCCGCCGCAGCGGCCCTGCCCCGCTCATCCGAGCGCCAGCCAGTCGAAGCCCGCGTCCTGCGTGGCCACGACCACGTCGTCCCCGCTCGTCCCCAGTACACCGCCAAACGCCTGGCGGACCAGTTCCGGCAGGTTGTTCTGCTGGCTCAGGTGCGCGGCGACCAGGTGCTTGAGGCGGCTGCGCTCCAGCGACGCGAGGATGTCCGCTGCGGCGTGATTGCTCAGGTGGCCGTGGTTGCCGCCGATACGCGCCTTCAGCGACTGCGGATAGCGGCTCGAGGCCAGCATCGCGGTATCGTGGTTGGATTCGAGCACCAGCGCGTCACAGCCGCTCAGGACGGCCGTGATGTGCGGCGTGGCCATCCCGACGTCCGTCAGCACGCCGAGCCGGCTGGCGCCGTCCATAAAGACGAACTGGAGCGGCTCACGCGCGTCATGAGGGACGGTATAGGGCATCACGGCCAGATCGCGGATCGCGGCCGTCTCGTCGCCCCACAGCACATTTAGATCGACATCGGCCTCGTCCGCGCCAACCGCGCGCGCGGTGCCCCAGCTCATGTAGAGCGGCAGCGATCCGCGGCGGGCGAGCGTCAACGCGCTGCCGACGTGGTCGCTGTGTTCGTGGGTGATGAGGATCGCATCGAGATCGCCGATGCAGAGATTCAGTCGGCCGAGCCGGCGCTCGACCTCCTTGGCGGAAAAGCCGCAGTCGAGCAGCACGCGGGTGGTCGTCGTGCCGCTCGAGGCCTCGACGACCAGCGCGTTGCCTTCGCTGCCGCTTCCGAGGCTGGAGAATCGCACGCGCTTAGTTCAGCTGCGCGTGGAGCAGCGAAATGATCCGCTGCGCGTCCGACGAGTTGTCGACCTGGCCGTTCGCGCCGACCACCGCAACCTGCGTACTGCCGTTGCCCTGTGCGCGCACGTTGACGAGGTACTCCTTGCCCGGCTTCGCGGCCGACGGACCGCCATAGAACAGCTTGCCGAACAGGCCGTCGCGCTTGAGCTCTTCCATCGTGTTCGCATAGCGCACGGTGTACACGCCCTTCTCGCGATCACGATTGTCGACCGCGAAGTTGGTGCGGTCGAGCGCCAGGCCCACGCGCAGCCATGCGCGGTCGAACGACTCGGCCAGTTGCAGCGTCGCCCCGCCGCTGCTCGTGTCGCTGACCTGCGCCGGCGCCGTCGCGGGACGGGCATCGGTCAGCAGCTGCTTCGCCTGCGCATCGGTCAGGCCGAACTTCTGCATCAGCTTCGACAGGAATACGGCTTCGAGCACCGGATTGCGCGGACGCTCTTCCCAGCGCGACGACGTGCCGCCCTGCGGGCCGACCATCATTTCCTCCATCGCGCTGTGCGTGATCGAGATATCGGTGTTGCCGTCCGACGTGCGGTTCACGAGCGTACGGAAGCGGTCGCGCGTGCCGGACGAGTACGCGAAATCGATGACCTTGCCGATCGTACGGCGGAACCAGTCGTCGGGGATGTTCGCGCGGTTTTCAGCCCAGTCGGTGGCCATGATGCCCGTCGACGGCGCATCGGTCTTCAGCGAGAAGCCGTTCTCCTGCCAGAACTCCTTCAGGATCGGCCACAACTGCTCGGGCGTGCGGCCATCGACGACGAGCCAGCGGCGGTCGCCGTCGCGCTCGATGTGCATGCCGAGCGGATCCTGCGCGCTCGGGATGCCGTCGGTCGCGTTGCCCGCCTGCGTCGTGACCCGCGGCGGCAGCGTGCCGAGGCCGGCGTTGCTCGGCGGCGCGACGAACTGCTGCGTCGTCGGTACCGGCTTCAGGTCGCTCGGCACCGCGAGCGGCGGCGCCGAACCGGTGTTCTTGTAGTTGACCCGGTCAGGGGCCAGGTAATCGTTCAGCGTATCGCAGCCGGCGAGCGCGCCCAGCGCCAGCACCACCACCGACATCTGGATGGCGCGAGAGGAAAAGGCGAAACGTTTCATGAAATCCTTCGTCTTGCTAGAACGCTCGTCAGGAGCGGCGCCGGACGGAGCCGGCCGGTGCGGGTTGATCAGGGTTCGAGCCGGCGGCCGCAGGACGCGGCCGCCTCGGCATCAGGCGAGGACGCCGGCCTCGACGAGGGCCGAACGCACGGCTTCGTGGCAGCGCTCGTCGAGCGCCGTGAGCGGCAGCCGGATGCCGCCCTGCATCTTGCCCATCGCCTGCAGCGCCCACTTCACCGGAATCGGGTTCGCTTCGATGAACAGGTTCTTGTGCAGCGACAGCAGCTTCATGTGCAGCGCGCGAGCCGTCTGTACGTCACCGACCAGCGCCGCGCGGCACAGGTCGCTCATCGCGCGCGGTGCGACGTTCGCCGTGACCGAGATATTGCCGTGGCCGCCGAGCAGCATCAGTGCGATCGCGGTCGGATCGTCGCCGCTGTAGATCGCGAAATGCTTCGGGGCGGCCTTGATCAGGTGCGCGGCGCGATCGATGTTGCCAGTCGCTTCCTTCACGCCGATGATGCCCGGGACTTCCGCGAGGCGCAGCGTCGTCTCGTTCGCCATGTCGGCCACCGTGCGACCCGGCACGTTGTACAGGATCACCGGCAGGTCGACCGCTTCGGCGATCGTCTTGAAGTGACGGTACATGCCTTCCTGCGTCGGCTTGTTGTAGTACGGCACGACCTGCAGCGTCGCGTCCGCGCCGACAGCCTTCGCGTGCTTCGTCAGCTCGATCGCCTCGGCGGTCGAGTTGCCGCCCGCGCCCGCGATGATCGGGATGCGTTTCGCCGCATGCTCGACCGCCGTGCGGATCATCAGGATGTGCTCTTCGACGTTGAGCGTTGCCGACTCGCCGCTCGTACCGACCACGACCAGCGCATCGGTGCCTTCCGCGATGTGCCAGTCGATCAGTTTGCGAAACGCCGGCAGGTCGAGACTGCCGTCTTCGAGCATCGGGGTGACGATCGCGGGGATGCTGCCGCGGATTTGAATGCCGTCTTGGGTGCCGTTAGCCATGAAACGCGAATGAGATTATGTACCGGTAAACATTGAGATTGTAGCGGATTAGCCGGGCAGTTCGTAACGTGGAATTCCCGCCCCCGCCTTCGGGGTCGCGCCCTCGCGCACTGCGCAGAGACGCTGGACGAACGCCTCGCGCGGCGCGGCGACGAACCCGTCCTCGTACGCAACCACCCGCAGGCGGCCGTGCACGGCGTCCAGCAGCTCGCCCGGGGCGAGCAGGAACGCGGGGTTGGACGGTTTCCCGACCGTTTCGTTTCCTTGCGCGAAGGTTTCGTAGATCAGCACGCCGCCCGGCGCCACCGCATCGAGCAGATGGGGCCAGAGCGGACGGTGCAGATAATTCGTGACCACCACCGCCGCAAACTGCTCGCCGGCCGGCAACGGCCACGGCGCGCCTTCGAGATCGGCGTCACGGGCATCGACGCCCGGAATCGAACGCAACGCGGCCAGCGCGGCCGGGTCGCGGTCGAGTGCGACGACCGGATGGCCATGCGACGCGAACCCGCGCGCATGGCGGCCGCCGCCCGCGGCGACATCGAGCACCGCGCCGCCCGGCGACACGAGCCGCGACCATTGCGCGACCCAGCGCGACGGCTCGGCCTGGGCGACGTGGCCGCCCGCGGCGGCAATGACGGATGCGCTCATGCGGTCGATCAGTTGTACGACAGGCCCATCGCGTCACGCACGTCGCGCATCGTTTCCGTCGCGTACTTGCGCGCCTTGTCGCAACCGTCCGCGACGATCGCGCGCAGCAGCGACGGGTCGTCCATGTACTTCTGCGCGCGCTCGAGCATCGGCTGCTGTTCGCGCAGGATGCCTTCGACGACCGGCTGCTTGCAGTCGAGGCAGCCGATGCCCGCCGAACGGCAGCCTTTCTGCACCCAGTCGTGCGTCGCTTCGTCGGTATAGACCTGGTGCAGCTGCCACACCGGGCACTTGTCGGGATCGCCCGGATCGGTGCGGCGCACGCGCGCGGGGTCGGTCGGCATCGTGCGGACCTTCTTCGTGATCGTCTCGGCGTCTTCGCGCAGGCCGATCGTGTTGCCGTACGACTTGGACATCTTCTGCCCGTCGAGGCCCGGCATCCGCGATGCTTCGGTGAGCAGCGCCTGCGGCTCGACGAGAATGATCTTGCGCGCGCCTTCGAGATAGCCGAACAGGCGCTCGCGGTCGCTCATCGACAGGCTCTGCGATTCCTGCAGCATCGCGCGCGCCTGTTCGAGCGCCTCGTCGTCGCCCTCCTGCTGATACGCGTTGCGCAGCTCGTGATAGAGCTTCGCGCGCTTGCCGCCGAGCTTCTTCGCGGCATCGAGCGCCTTCTCCTCGAAGCCCGGCTCGCGACCGTACAGGTAGTTGAAGCGGCGCGCGATCTCGCGCGTCATCTCGACGTGCGGCACCTGGTCTTCACCGACCGGCACGAGTGAGCCGCGATACAGCAGGATGTCGGCCGCCATCAGCACCGGATAACCGAGGAAGCCGTAGGTCGACAGATCCTTGTCTTTCAGCTTCTCCATCTGCTCCTTGTAGGTCGGCACGCGTTCGAGCCAGCCGAGCGGCGTGCTCATGCCGAGCAGCAGCGCGAGTTCGGCGTGCTCGGGCACCTTGCTCTGGATGAACAGCGTGGCCTGCGCCGGATCGATGCCGGATGCGAGCCAGTCGATCAGCACGTCCCACACGTTCTTCTCGATGACCTCGGGAGTCTCGTAGTGCGTCGTCAGCGCATGCCAGTCGACGACGCAGAAGAAGCACGGGTACTCGGACTGCAGCTTCACCCAGTTTTTCAGCACGCCGTGGTAGTGACCGAGGTGCAGCGACCCGGTGGGTCGCATGCCGGAGAAAATACGTTCAGGGAACATGATTGTCGTTAGAGAAGCGAGGCGAATGGGGACAGGATGGCGCTCAGGACGGCGTAGCCGACGTTGACGAGCGGGCGCAGCCAGAAATTCGTCAGCACGCCCGTCGCGACCAGCGCGAGGACGATGATGAAACCGTACGGCTCGATGCGCGACAGCGCGATCGATTGCTTCGTCGGCAGCAGCGCCGCCAGGATGCGGCCGCCGTCGAGCGGCGGCAGCGGAAACAGGTTCAGCACGCCGAGCACGAGGTTCGCGCTGACGCCGGCAAACGCCATCCGCGTGAAGAACGGCTCGTCGATGCCGACGGCGGGCAGCACGAGGGTCAGCACGCCCCAGATCAGCGCCTGCACGAAGTTGCAGGCCGGGCCTGCGAGCGATACCCACAGGCTGCCCCAGCGCGGATCGCGCAGGTTGCCGAACGACACCGGCACCGGCTTCGCATAGCCGAACAGGAACGCGCCGCCCGTCAGGAAATACATCACGAGCGGAATCGCGATCGTGCCGAGCGGATCGATGTGACGCATCGGGTTGAACGACACGCGCCCCATCATGTAGGCGGTGTTGTCGCCGAGCAGGCGGGCGGCGTAGCCATGCGCGGCCTCGTGCAGCGTGATCGCGAAGATCACGGGCAGCGCGTAGACGGCGATGGTCTGTATCAGGGAAGCATCCATATCGCGTTATTGTAACAAGCGCACTCGCGCAAAAAATGGAACGGCGCGCTTACGCGGCCGAGAGTCCGAACGGTTCGAGCGCGCCGCGGCCCGCGCGCACGAGCTCGGGCTCGTCGCCGGTCAGGTCGATCACCGTCGACGGCTCGCGCGGGCACGCGCCTCCGTCGATCACGAGGTCGACCTGCTTCTCGAGCCGCTCGCGGATTTCGTCGGGATCGTTCAGGGGCTCGTCGTCCGGCGGCAGGATCAGCGTCGTGCCGAGCAGCGGCTGGCCGAGCGATTCGAGCAACGCGAGCGTGATCGCGTGATCGGGCACGCGCAGCCCGATCGTCTTGCGCGACGGGTGCGACAGCCGGCGCGGCACTTCCTTCGTCGCCTGCAGGATGAAGACGTACGGGCCCGGCGTCACCGACTTGATCTGCCGGTACTGGCGGTTGTCGACCATCGCGAAGTTGGCGAGCTCCGACAGGTCGCGCACGAGCAGCGACAAGTGCTGCTTCTCATCGAGGCCGCGAATCCGGCGCACGCGCTCGACCGCGTCCTTGTCGTCGAGATGGCACGCGAGCGCATAGCTCGAATCGGTCGGCATCGCGATCACGCCGCCCTTGCTGACGATTTCCACGGCCTGCTTGATCAGGCGCGGCTGCGGATTATCCGGGTGAATCCTGAAGAACTGGGACATGGGGGGCGTAAAGGGGGAGAAATCGGATGCGCGCGGCCGGCAGCAACGCAGGTGGCAGGCCGCCGCCCGGTGTCAGAGCCAGCGTTCCCAGACCGGAGTCAGGTCGGGCGGCAACGGCGGCAGGCTGCCGAGCTCGACACGGCCCTCGCCTGGCGCATGGAAATCCGAGCCGCGCGACGCTTCGAAGCCGAAGCGGCGTGCGACGTCCGCATATTCGCGGTACTGGTCGGGGGTGTGGCTGCCCGTGACGACCTCGATCGCGCGGCCGCCCAGATCGATGAACTCGCCGAAGAACGCGTCGAATTCGACGGGCGTATAGCGATAGCGGCCCGGATGCGCGACGATGGCTTCGCCGCCGGCGGCCCGAATCCACGCGACGGCGTCGGGCAGCGTCGCCCAGCGGTGCGGGACGAACCCGGGCTTGTCGTCGCCGAGCAGCCGATCGAACACATCCGATGTCGACGTCGCGTAGCCGTTTTCAACGAGGAAACGGGCGAAGTGCGTGCGCGAGATCAGGTCGGGATTCGACACGTACTTCAACGCACCTTCGTACGCACCGGGAATGCCGAGCGTGGCGAGCTGCTCGCCGATGGCCACCGCGCGCGCCGCGCGGCCGTGGCGCGTGCGGTACAGGCCGTCGACCAGCACCGGATTCGCGGGATCGACATTCAGGCCGACGATGTGCACGGTGCGCGATGCCCACGTGACCGAAATCTCGACGCCGCTCAGGTAGCGCATGCCGAGCGCTTCCGCTTCGCTGCGCGCCGCTGCCTGGCCGCCGATCTCGTCGTGGTCGGTCAGCGCCCACAGGGTCACGCCGCCGGCATAAGCGCGGCGCGCGACGTCGGCAGGCGGCAGCAACCCGTCGGAAACATTCGAATGGCAGTGGAGATCGGCGTTCATTGTCGGCATGGCAGGTAAGGCTTCATTCTACTGCAACGCGGCAATGCGCCGCCCGCGTGCCCCGCCGCCGCCGCCGCGCGCTTACGCGCAGAACGCCTCGATCAGCGCCGCGATCTGCTCGGGCTGGTCGTGATGCACCATGTGGCCGGCGTCCTCGACGAGCTTCTCGCGCCAGTCGGGGAACGCGTTGAAGCGCGCCTTGAATTCCGGCAGCGGGATGTCGCCCGCGATGTGGGCCAGCGTCGGCGAATTGACGGCTTCGACGTGCAGCACCTTCGCGCGCACCTGCGCCCAGGTGGCCATCACTTCGTCGAGCCGGTACAGCTGCGGCCCCGGCATCTTGTGCGCGGGGTCGGCCAGCAGGTGGTACTGGCCGTCGTCGCCACGCTTCGACCAGTGCGCGGCGAGGAACGCCGCACGGCGCGGGTCGAGCCGCGGATTGGTCTTGATCAGGCGCGCCGCCACGTCGTCGAGGGACGCGTAAGGGCGCAGCACGGGCGGTTCGCGCAACTCGTCCAGCCAGCCGCGCAACCGGCGCGGCGCCTGCTCGGCCCGCGCGGGCGCCAGCCCGAAACCCTCGAGATCGACCACGCGCCGCACGCGCTCCGGCCGCGCGCCGGCATACAGGCACACGACGTTCGCGCCCATGCTGTGCCCGACCAGGTTGACTTCGCCGGCCGGCGCATAGTGGTCGACGAGTGCATCGAGGTCGCCCAGGTACTCGTGGAACCAGTAATGCCCGCCGCCCTGCCGCGCGACCGGCCAGTCGGACAGCCCGAAACCGCGCGCATCGGGCGCGATCACCTGCCAGTCGCCCGCGAGCGCATCGACAACGAACTGGAACGATGCCGAGACGTCCATCCAGCCATGCAGCATGAACAGCGTGGGCGCATCGGGCCGGCCCCAGCGCCGGACATGCAGCTGGACGCCGCGCACCGTGACGAAATCGGAAACAGAACTCGATGCACTCATTGCAGCCGCCAGAAAAAAGAATGATCGTTCGATTATAGCGGCGACGCCCTCTTTCCGGCGTCCGGCAATCGAGGCGCCGCTCTAGCGGTGCGCGTACGCCAGGGGCCGGGAGAAGCGCCAAGTCCCGGGCACCCGGGACGGCGGGCGGCACGTCGAAGCGCGGCCGAACGCGAGCCGGCTAGCGTGGCGCGTTGCCGTCCGCCATGTCTTGCGCGGCCAGTTCGTCGAGTTCGGCCTGCTCGAATCCGGCATCGCGGCGCGCATCGAAATTGAACGGGCCGCGCAGCCGCGGCGCATGGTATTGCTCGGCGAGCTGCCGGTAGGTTGGCACGGGATCGCGGCCGGCTTCGTCGCATAGATGCCGGAACCAGCGGTTGCCGATCGCGACATGGCCGATTTCGTCGCGCAGGATCACATCGAGGATCGCAGCCGACGCATCGTCGCCCGCCTGCAGGAGCCGCGCGCGGATCGGCGGCGATGCGTCGAGCCCGCGGGCCTCGAGCGTGCGCGGCACGAGCGCCATGCGCGCCAGCACGTCGCCCTTGGTCCGCTCGCACATCTCCCACAGGCCGTTGTGCGCGGGAAAATCGCCGTACGCATGCCCGAACGCCGCCAGGCGTTCGGACAGCAGCGTGAAGTGATAGGCCTCCTCGGCCGCCACCTTCAGCCAGTCCACATAGAACGGGGCCGGCAGGCCCGCGAAGCGCCAGACCGCATCGAGCGCCAGGTTGATCGCATTGAACTCGATATGGGCAAGCGCGTGAAGCAGCACGGCGCGCCCTTCGGGCGAACGCATGCTGCGTCGCTCGAGCTGGCGCGGCTCGACGAGCGGCGGGCGCGCCGGCCGGCCGGGCAGATCGGCCGGCTCGGGCAATTCGAGCGACGGCGCGATCGCCGCCTGCCCGGCCCGCAACGCATCGTGGAGCGCGCGCACCTGGGCGGCCTTGGCTGCGGGTTTGGCGTCACACAGCGCGGCAAGCGCGGTGCGGCGCACGCAGGCGGACGCATTGCCGAAAGAAGAAGACTCCATGCTCATAAACGGGGACACCTTGCGTGCGCATCGCGGGAGCGCACGCACGCGACGGTTTACAATAGGCGATTGTTCCGCGGCGCAATGCGCATGCGCCGGGCAAACCAGACGCGCCATTCTACCGGCGCCCATCATCGAAGAGACAAGGAGACTCCGTGACGATCTACAAGCTGGGCGATACGGCCCCGACGATCCACGAAAGCGTATTCGTCGCCGATACGGCGGCCATCATCGGCAAGGTCGTGCTTGAGGAGAACGCGAGCGTCTGGTTCGGCGCGACGATTCGCGGCGACAACGAGACGATCACCGTCGGTGCGGGCAGCAACGTCCAGGAAGGCGCGGTCCTGCACACGGACCCCGGCTTTCCGCTGACGATTGCCGAAAACGTGACGATCGGGCATCAGGCCATGCTGCACGGCTGCACGATCGGCGAGGGTTCGCTGGTCGGTATCCAGGCGGTGGTCTTGAATGGAGCGGTAATCGGCCGCAACTGTCTGGTTGGTGCCGGCGCGGTCGTGACGGAAGGCAAGACGTTCCCGGACAACTCGCTGATTCTCGGCGCACCGGCGAAAGTCGTGCGCGAGCTGTCGGCGGAAGACATTGCGCGGCTGCGCACGAACGCGAAGACGTACGTCGAGCGGCGTGCGCATTTCAAGGAGCAACTCGTGCGGATCGGGTGATTCGCACGGATTTCAAGGAAGAAGAGTGAGCGACCAGTTACAGAAATTCATGTTCAATGCGGCGCCCGTGCGCGGCGAGATCGTTTCGCTGCGCAATACGTGGCAGGAAGTGCTCGCCCGCCGCGACTACCCTGCCCCGGTGCGCACGATCCTCGGCGAGATGATGGCCGCGTGCGCGCTGCTGTCCGCGAACCTGAAATTCAACGGCACCCTGATCATGCAGATCTTCGGCGACGGGCCGGTCCAGATGCTGGTCGTCCAGTGCGGTTCGGATCTGTCGATGCGGGCCACCGCGAAGTTCGCCGGCGACTCCGCCCAGACGATCGGCGACGACACGCGCTTCGCGTCGCTCGTCAACGCGAGCGGCCACGGCCGCTGCGTGATCACGCTCGACCCGGCCGACAAGCTGCCGGGCCAGCAGCCGTACCAGGGCATCGTGCCGCTGAACGGCGTCGACGGCCCGCTTGAATCCGTCTCGCAGGTGCTCGAGCATTACATGCATCACTCGGAGCAGCTCGACACGCGGATGTGGCTCGCGGCCGATCGCGACCGCGCGGTCGGCATGCTGCTGCAGAAGCTGCCGGGCGACGGCGGCATCGTGCCGCGTAACGCCGAAACCGATACCGATACGTGGGAGCGCGTCTGCACGCTCGGCGGCACGCTGTCCGCGCAGGAACTGCTCGAGGTCGAACCGGAAGTCGTGTTCCGCCGGCTGTTCTGGCAGGAAAACGTGCAGCACTTCGAACCGGCCGGCACGCGCTTCCAGTGCTCGTGCTCGCGCGAGAAGGTCGGCGCGATGCTGCGCATGCTCGGCCGTGAAGAAGTCGACAGCGTGATCGTCGAGCGCGGCCATGTCGAGATTCATTGCGAGTTCTGCAACCAGCGCTATGAATTCGATCCGGTCGATGTCGCGCAGCTGTTCGCGGCACCCGGCGTCGAGACGGGCATTGCGCCCGCGACCGAGCAGCGTCACTGATCAGTGGCCCGATGCCCCCCATCCGGGCACGGGCGCATAATGACGCACGAGCGTCGCACGCAAGGCTCCGGCGCCGAAGTCACGCACTTCGGCGCAAGCCGCTTCCCGTCGTCGGCGCGCTGCAGGAGAAACACATGAGCCCGCTTCATCGTCCGTTCCGCACCATCGTCCTGACGAGCGTTGCCGCCGGCACGCTCGCGCTGGCCGGCTGCGCGATGCCGCCGCCGACTTCCACGATCCTGAGCCGCCTGCCCGAACCCGGTGCATCGGGCGGCCAGCCGCCCGCGCTGTCGAGCGCCGAACGCAAGCGCTATGACGAGATCGACCAGCAGGTGCTGCGCGAACAGAACAGCGCGATGGCAGCCGAGGCCGCCGCGCGCGCATGGGCCTATTACTCGCCGCCGCCGGTGACGGTCTACGGCGGGTATTACGGCGGATGGGGCAATCGCTGGGGCTCGGGCATCAGCTACGGCTACCCGGGATGGTGGTGGTGAGCGTGCATCGCTCAGCCGATTGACTACCGGCAGGAAATAAAAAAGCGCGGCATTTCCCGCGCTTTTTCAATGGGTTCGAGCAATCGTGCATCAGTGATGCGCGGCCTTGCCCTTGTCGCCGCCATGATGCCGCGACGGTTTCGCGATCGACTGCGGATTCGGCACGACACGCACCGGTGCCGCGGAGACGGCGCCGCGCGTCGATGTATTCGACGGCGTGTTGTTCAGCGGAACGGCAGGCGCATTCGGCGACACGAACTGCACGAATACCTCGCCGTCCTTCACCATGCCCATCTCGTAGCGCGCGCGCTCCTCGATGGCTGCGGTGCCGCCCTGCAGATCCTGTACTTCGCCTGCGGTGCGCTCGTTGCGCAGCTTCTCGTCCGCGTTCTTCTGGAGCTGGTCGTCGAGCTGCTGACGCAATTCATGCACCCGCAGCCAGCCGCCGTGTCCCCACCATAGGGGGTACTGAATGAGCGCCAGCAAGGCAATCAGGACGACAGTGACAAGCCGCATGTAAGAACCGCAGATATAAGAAGCGCCGCTCCGCGCACATGCACAGAGCGGCGTCGATATGACGAACCCGATAGTAGCGCGTTAGCGCAGGTTATAGAAAGCCGATTTACCCGGGTAGCTTGCGATGTCGCCGAGATCTTCCTCGATGCGCAGCAGCTGGTTGTACTTCGAGATGCGGTCGCTGCGCGACAGCGAACCCGTCTTGATCTGACCGGCGTTCAGGCCGACCGCGATGTCCGCGATCGTCGAATCTTCCGTTTCGCCCGAGCGGTGCGAGATCACGGCCGTGTAGCCCGCGCGCTTCGCCATTTCGATTGCCGCGAACGTTTCGGTCAGCGTACCGATCTGGTTGATCTTGATGAGGATCGAGTTCGCGATGCCCTTCTCGATGCCTTCCTTCAGGATGCGCGTGTTCGTGACGAACAGATCGTCGCCGACCAGCTGCACCTTCTTGCCGAGGCGATCGGTCAGCAGCTTCCAGCCTTCCCAGTCGCTTTCGTGCATGCCGTCCTCGATCGATACGATCGGGAACTTGTCGGCGAGCGTCGCGAGGTAGTCGGTGAATTCGGCCGACGACAGTTGCAGGCCTTCGCCCGCGAGCTGGTACTTGCCGTCGTGGTAGAACTCGGATGCCGCGCAGTCGAGTGCGAGCAGCACGTCTTCACCGGCACGGTAGCCGGCCTTCTCGATCGCCTGCAGGATCGTCGACAGGCATTCGTCGTTGCTGCCGAAGTTCGGCGCGAAGCCGCCTTCGTCGCCGACTGCCGTGCTCATGCCACGGTCGCTCAGGATCTTCTTCAGTGCGTGGAACACTTCCGCGCCGCAACGCAGGGCTTCACGGAACGTCGGCTGGCTCACCGGGACGATCATGAATTCCTGGATGTCGAGGCTGTTGTTCGCGTGCGCGCCGCCGTTGACGATGTTCATCATCGGCACCGGCAGTTGCATCGCACCCGAACCGCCGAAATAGCGGTACAGCGGTAGGCCGGCCTCTTCGGCGGCTGCCTTCGCGACGGCCATCGACACGGCCAGCATCGCGTTCGCGCCGAGACGCGACTTGTTGTCGGTGCCGTCCAGCTCGAGCAGCGTCTTGTCGAGGAACGCCTGTTCCGACGCGTCGAGGCCCATGATGGCTTCGGAGATTTCGGTGTTGATATGCTCGACTGCCTTCAGCACGCCCTTGCCGTTGTAGCGGCCGGCTTCGCCGTCGCGCAGTTCGATCGCTTCACGCGAGCCGGTGGACGCGCCCGACGGCACCGCCGCGCGGCCCATCGTGCCCGATTCGAGCAGCACGTCGCATTCGACGGTGGGGTTGCCGCGCGAATCCAGAATCTCGCGGCCGATGATATCTACGATTGCACTCATGGGTTTCCTCTGAGAATGACGATGGATTCTTCAAACTGCGACGGCGCGCGCGCCCGAACCGCTTTCGCTACTGACGCGCGAAGCCGTCGCAAGGTTCATTCGATCTTTAATTGAAATCGTTTTCCAGGAACGGATTGCGCTTCACCGCCTGGTCGAGCGTGACGAGGGTCTCCAGCAGCGCACTCATCCGGTTCAGCGGCACCGCGTTCGGGCCGTCCGACTTTGCTTCGGCCGGATTCGGGTGCGTCTCCATGAACAGGCCCGCGACGCCCGTCGCGACCGCCGCACGCGCGAGCACCGGCACGAATTCGCGCTGGCCGCCCGAGCTCGTGCCCTGCCCGCCCGGCAGCTGCACCGAGTGGGTCGCATCGAACACGACCGGGGCGCTCGTCTCGCGCATGATCGCGAGCGAACGCATGTCCGACACCAGATTGTTGTAGCCGAACGAGACACCGCGCTCGCACGCCATGAAGCGGTCTTCCGACAGCCCCGCTTCACGGGCCGCTTCGCGCGCCTTGTCGATCACGTTCTTCATGTCGTGCGGCGCGAGGAACTGGCCCTTCTTGATGTTGACGGGCTTGCCCGAGCGCGCGCACGCATGGATGAAATCGGTCTGGCGGCACAGGAACGCCGGCGTCTGCAGCACGTCGACGACCGACGCGACCTGCTCGATCTCTTCGATCGAATGCACGTCGGTCAGCACCGGCAGGCCGAGCTGGCGCTTCACCTCGGACAGGATCCGCAGGCCCTCGTCCATTCCGAGGCCACGGAACGACTTGCCCGAGCTGCGGTTCGCCTTGTCGTAGGACGACTTGTAGATGAACGGAATGTTCAGCTTCGCGCAGATCTCCTTCAGGCGGCCGGCCGTGTCGATCGTCATTTGCTCCGATTCGACGACGCAGGTACCCGCGATCAGGAAGAAAGGCTTGTCGAGACCGACCTCGAAATCGCACAGCTTCATGCTTACACTCCGCGCGCTTGCTTGTTGACAAGCGCAGCTTCGACGAACGACTTGAAGAGAGGATGACCGTCACGCGGCGTGGACGTGAATTCCGGGTGGAACTGGACGCCGACGAACCACGGGTGCATCGAACGCGGCAGTTCCATCATTTCCGGCAGATCCTCGCTCGGGGTACGGGCGCTGATGATAAGGCCGCCGGCTTCGAGCTGGGGCACGAAGCGGTTATTGACTTCATAACGGTGGCGATGGCGCTCGTTCACGTCCTTGCCATAGATCTCTTCCGCCATCGTGCCCGGCTTGATCGGGCAGCGCTGCGAACCCAGGCGCATCGTGCCGCCGAGATCGGATTCCTCGGTACGCGTCTCGACCTTGCCGTCGCGGTCGTACCACTCGGTGATCAGCGCGACCACGCGCTCCGGCGTGTCCGGCTCGAATTCCGTGCTGTTCGCCTGCTTCAGGCCGACGACGTCGCGCGCGAACTCGATCACCGCGAGCTGCATGCCGAGGCAGATGCCGAGATACGGCACCTTGGCTTCCCGCGCATAGCGGATCGCCGCGATCTTGCCTTCCGTGCCGCGACGGCCGAAACCGCCCGGCACCAGCACGGCGTCGAGATGCTTCAGGCTGTCGACACCGTTCGTCTCGATCTCTTCCGAGTCGATGTATTCGATGTTGACCTTGGTCGACGTGTGCAGCGATGCGTGGCGCAGCGCCTCGATCAGCGACTTGTACGACTCGGTCAGGTCGACGTACTTGCCGACCATGCCGATCGTCACTTCGTGCTTCGGGTTCTCGAGCTTCTCGACCAGCTCCGACCACATGGTCAGGTCCGCGTCCTTCGGCGACAGCTTCAGTTCCTCGCAGATGATGCGGTCGAGGCCCTGGTCGTGCAGCATCTGCGGAATCTTGTAGATGCTATCGGCGTCCCACACCGAGATCACGGCGTCTTCCGGCACGTTCGAGAACATCGAGATCTTCTTCGATTCGTCGTCCGGAATGCGGCGGTCCGCACGGCACAGCAGCACGTGCGGCAGGATGCCGATCTCGCGCAGCTTCT
Source organism: Burkholderia sp. AU38729 (assembly GCF_020419725.1). Classification (NCBI taxonomy): domain Bacteria; kingdom Pseudomonadati; phylum Pseudomonadota; class Betaproteobacteria; order Burkholderiales; family Burkholderiaceae; genus Burkholderia; species Burkholderia sp. AU38729. The sequence continues at coordinate 227,530 of NZ_JAIZQO010000009.1, forward strand.
GCACGCTGTGCTGGGTCGGTTTCGTCTTCAGTTCGCCGGCGGTCGCGACGTACGGCACCAGCGTCAGGTGCACGAAGCACGCGCTGTTGCGGCCGAGGCGCAGGCTCATCTGGCGCGCGGCTTCGAGGAACGGCAGCGATTCGATGTCGCCGACCGTGCCGCCGATCTCGACGATCGCGACGTCCGGCTCACCGCAGGTGGCCGACGCGGCCCCGCGCTCGATGAACGCCTGGATTTCGTTCGTGATGTGCGGGATGACCTGCACGGTCTTGCCGAGATAGTCGCCGCGGCGTTCCTTGCGGATCACCGATTCGTAGATCTGGCCGGTCGTGAAGTTGTTGGCCTTGCGCATCTTCGTGCTGATGAAGCGCTCGTAGTGGCCGAGGTCGAGGTCGGTCTCCGCTCCGTCTTCCGTCACGAACACTTCGCCGTGCTGGAACGGGCTCATCGTGCCGGGGTCGACGTTGATGTACGGATCGAGTTTGAGGAGGGTGACTTTCAGACCGCGCGATTCAAGGATCGCGGCGAGGGAAGCGGCGGCAATACCCTTGCCAAGGGAAGAAACTACGCCGCCGGTGACGAAAACATATTTGGTCATCGCTGGATGCTCGCGGGAAAAACGGATTATACCGTAAAGCCCGCCCTTCTCTCAGCAATTGACTCGATGATCGCGCCCTTTCGCGCCGCCTCGCACCAGCCGTGCGCGCCGGGACGCAGCCGCCCGCCGGCCGGTGCAACCGCGCGTGCCGGAGGCGGCGCCCCGGCCGCCAAACCCTGCGTCAGGCGCGCTTCGCGAGCGGGGTGACTGCATGTGACACATCGCCCTCGGCCGCCCTCAGCGAATTCAGCATCCGCTGCAATGCGCGCGCGGTCTCGAGCGGCCGCTCCATCGGAAACAGGTGGCTGCCTTCCAGCCATTCGACGCGGCCGCGCGCCGCGCGGCGTGTCGCATCGAGCCCGACCTGGCGCACCTCGCGCGAACGCGTGCCGGCGAGAAAGCCGAGCGGCACCGGCGCGCCGTGCGCGAGCCGCGGGCCGAGCGTATGCGGCAGCGTCCGGTAGATCAGGTATTCGACCTGCCGGTCGAACGCGAGCGAGCGCTCGCCGTCGGCGCCGACCTGCGGGATCCCGTAGTCGATGTAGTCGGCCAGCATCCGTTCGTCCCAGCGGGCGAACGCCGGTTTCTCGCGGAAGTGCCGCCAGACTTCGTCACGGCTGACCCAGTGCGTACGCCGGTTGCGCGTCGCGGCGGCGGGCGACAGCCGCTCGTCGAGCCCCGCCCACTGGCTCGCGCGCAATGCGCCGGCGCGCCAGCCCGCGATGATCGGCGAATCGATCATCACGACGCCGCGCACCCATTGCGGCTTCTTCAGCGCGGCCATCAGCGACAGGTAGCCGCCGAGCGAATGGCCGACGAGCCAGACGGGACGCTCGTAGCGGCTGCCGATGTCGTCGAGCAGTTGCTCGACGAGATGCGGCCAGTCGCGCGTCACCGGGTAGCGGCGGTCGTGGCCGATCCGTTCGATGTAGCGCAGCTCGTAGTCGTCGGCCAGTTCGGCGAAGATCGTGCGGTACGTCGATGCCGGAAAGCCGTTCGCATGCGAGAAGTGGAGGATGTCCTTCAAACGCCGATGTCTCCTTTGTCGACCGGAGTTGGCGCTTCAGCGCCTACTCCGGTCCCATGCTTCGCGGTCGACCCGAGTAGGCGCTTCAGCGCCTACTCCGGCCCCATGCTTGGCGGTCGGCCGGAGTCAACTTCTCCAGTCTCATGCTTCGCGTTCTGCCGGGGCCCACGCTTCGGCATTGAGCGCGGATCCCGGGCCATCTTTATTGATACGCCGGCTTTCGCCGCGCTCACCGATCCATCCAGTACCGTCGCCAAACGTCGCGATGACGCTCGAAGGCAAACCCGCCGTCGGCCGGCGCGACGTCGAACCGCACGGCGCCGTCGCGATCGGTGCGCGGCACCGGGATCCCACGCGCCTCGTAACGGGCGAGAACCGTCCGGTGCGGATGTCCGAAACGATTGCGATAGCCTACAGGAAATACCGCGACGCGCGGCCCGACCGAATCGAGGAAAGGCTCGACCGACGACGTGCGGCTGCCGTGGTGCGGAACGACCAGGATCTGTGCGGCCAGCGCGTTGGGCGCAGCGTCCACGAGCCGGCGTTCGCCGCGCGCATCGACATCACCCGTCAGCAGCGCGGACGTCTCGCCCGCATCGATGCGCAGCACGCACGACCGCCCGTTCGACGAGCCCGCGCCCAGGCCGCCTTGCGGCCACAGCATCGTGAACGCGACGCCGTCCCAGGTCCAGCGCTGCCCGGCCGCGCACGACAGCCGGTCGGCGACGCCGGCGGCTGCCGCATCGCGCCACAACCGGCTGTTCGGCACGATGCCGGCCAGCAGCTGGCGCACGTCGGCTGCCGCGTAGACGGCCGGCGCACCGCCCGCGTGATCGGCATCCGCGTGACTGAGCACGAGCGAATCGATCACCGCGATGCCGCGTGCACGCAACGCCGGCGCGACGATCCGCGCGCCGGCGTGGGTCGACTCCGCGCCCGGCCCCGCATCGAACAGCAAGGTGCGCCGCGCGGTCTCCACCAGCACCGACGCGCCCTGCCCGACGTCGAGCACGGTCAGCCGGAAGCCGCCCGGCGGCGGCGCGTCGGCTGCCGGCGCGACGAGCGGCAGCCACGTGAGCGGGGCCGCCCAGCGCACCGGCCAGCCGCGCGGCATCAGCGCCCATGCGACGCCCACGCAGGCCAGCACCAGCACCGGCCAGTCGGGCATGCGCAGCCAGAACACGCCGGCCGGCCAGCCGGCGAGGTATCCGAGCAGCGTCATCATCGGTTCGAGCGCCGCGTGCGCAAGCCGGAACGCGTACGCATCGAGCGGCGCGGGCAGCGCGATGCCGGCCAGCACGACGGGCGTCACGACCGAGCTGACCCACGGAATCGCGAACGCATTGCCGAACGGGCCCGACAGGGATATCTGCGCGAACCAGGCGGCCGTGAGCGGTGCGAGACCGATCGTCACCGCGTACTGCACGCGCGTGGCCTCGGCGATCCGACGCCCGGCGCGGGCACCCCACGCGCGCAACCGGCTCGACAAGCCGGCCGCGCCGTCGCCCTCCTCGTTTTCCGTCTCAACCTCACGCACGCCACGCCAGCCTGCGACGGCCAGCAGGATCACGGCGACCGCCCCGAACGACAGCCAGAACCCGGCCGACAGCACGGCCCACGGGTCGGCAAGCAGCACGCCGCCGAGCGCCGCGCACAGCACCGCGGAAGTCGGCACGCTGCGCCCGGCCAGGTACGCAATGCCGCCGGCCGCGATCATCCACCACGCGCGCTGCGCCGGCACGTTGAAGCCCGCGAGCGCCGCATAGCCGGCCGCAGCTGCCAGCGCGGCGAGCGCGGCCGCGTACGGCGCCGGAAACACGAGCGTTGCGGCCCGTGTGCGCCAGCGCAGGCGGCGCCAGACCATCGACACGAGCCCGCCCGCGATCGCGCCGACGAGCCCGACATGCAGGCCCGAAATCGCAACGAGGTGGCTCGTACCCGTGCTGCGCAGCACGTGCCAGTCATCGTCGCCGATGCCCGACTGGTCGCCGATCGCGAGCGCGGCGACGATGCCGCGATGGTCCGCGTCGCTGCGGAGCGACTCGTCGATACGCGCGCGCAGCGCATCGCGCAGCCGATCGATCGACGCACGCCATCCCGCGGCGCGCGCATCGAGCAACTCCGCCCGCCGGGGCGCGCTCACATACCCGATCGCGCGAATGCCTGCGGCCAGCCACGCCGCCTCGCTGTCGCGCACACCGGGATTGGCCTCGGCATGCGGGCGCTTCAGGCGCACGACGAAACGCCAGCGCTGTGCGGCGCGCAGGTCGGGAAGTGGATCGCGTGCCGCCGATGCGCCATAGGCGCGCCACGACAGCCGGATCAACGGCGGAAAACGGGCCAGCCCCGCATCGTTCGACTCGACCGCGAACAGCAGCCGCGCACCGGTCTCGTCGACCACGGGCAGCCCGCGGATCACGCCGGTGACGATGATGTCGCGCCCTTCCCACTCGACGGGCAGGCTGTCGCGCAGCCGCCATTCGGCCCGCGCGGCCGCATAGCCGAACCCTGCATCGCAGGCCGCGAGCGCACACAGCATCCATCCGAACATGGCGGTCGTGCGCGTACGCTGGCGACGCATGCACCACACGCTCAACACCGCGCAGCCCGCGAGCACGGCCACACCGATCGTCCATGCGAGCGCACCCGGCAGCGCCGCCTGCCGCTGCAGTACGGCCACGCCGAGCGCGAACGCGATCCACCACACGCGCATCGCCCCTCCTCGTCGACCCGGCGCCGCCATCGAGCATGCGACGCCTCAGGGCAACGATTATGCGGATGAAAGTGCGAGTCGCGGCAGAGCGGCGAGCGCGTTAGCCGAAGTGCATAGGGACACCGCGCCGGTGTCGATCCCGCGCAGTTCGGCGAGCACGTCGCCGATGCGCGGCACCTGGTCGGGCGTGTTGCGGGATTTGTACGCCCATTCGGGCGCGATGTCGGGTGCGTCCGTCTCGACGACGATCGCCTCGAGCGGCAACTGCGCCGCGAGCCGGCGGATCTGCAGCGCACGCGTGAAGGTCACGTTGCCGCCGAAGCCGAGATGCAGCCCATGCGCGAGATACGCTTCAGCCTGCTGGAAGCTGCCGTTGAACGCATGCGCGATACCGCGCCGCACGCCGAAACGGCGCAGCCCGGCGAGTACGCGATCCTGCGACTTGCGCACGTGGCACAGCACCGGCAGGTCGAATTCGCGCGCGAGCTTCAGTTGCCCCTGGTAGAAGAACTGCTGCCGGTCTTCGTCGAGCCCCGGCACGAAATAGTCGAGCCCGATCTCGCCGATCGCGACGAAGCGCGGATCGTCGAGGCTCGCCTCGATCTCCATGCGCAGCCGGTCGAGATCCTCGTCGCGTGCGCGTGGCGTATACATCGGGTGGATGCCGAGCGCGTAGACCGCGCCCGGCGTGCGTTGCGCGAGTTCGCGCACCGTCGTGAAGTTATCGCGCCCGACGCTCGGGATCACGATGCGCGACACGCCGGCCGCGCGCGCCGCATGCGCGACCGCGTCGCGGTCGGCGTCGAACTCGGCGGCATCGAGATGGCAGTGCGTGTCGATCCACATGGCGGCAGTCCTGCGCGCTGGCGCCGCACCGGGACCATCCCGGCAGCAGGCCAAGCGCGTTCGCTTCTTACACCGGCAGCGCCGGCTCCTCGTGCAGCACGCCGTCGCGCAGCCGCATGATGCGGTCGCAGCGCGCGGCGAGATCGGGATCGTGCGTGACGATCACGAAGCTCGTTTCGAGCGTCTCGGACAGCTCGAGCATCAGGTTGAACACCGTATCGGCCGTCGTGCCGTCGAGGTTGCCGGTCGGCTCGTCGGCGAGCACGCACGCGGGCTTCGTCACCAGCGCGCGCGCGATCGCGACGCGCTGCCGCTCGCCGCCCGACAGCTCGCCCGGCCGGTGCTTCGCACGCGGGCCGAGACCGACGCGTTCGAGCATCGCCTGCGCCTGCTCGCGCGCGTCCTCGGTCGTCATCCGGCGAATGCGCAGCGGCATCGCGACGTTGTCGAGCGCGGTGAACTCGGGCAGCAGGTGATGGAACTGGTAGACGAAGCCGAGCGCACGGTTACGCAGCTCGTTGCGCTCGCGCTCGGCGAGTTGCGTGAACGGCTTGCCGAGCAACGACACCTCGCCCGCGCTCGGCTCGTCGAGCCCGCCCAGCACGTGCAGCAGCGTGCTCTTGCCGGAACCCGACGCGCCGACGACCGCGAGCTTCTCGCCGCGCCGCACCGTCAGCTCGGTATTGTTGAGCACCTGCACGTTGAAGCCGCCCTGCACGAACGCCTTCGTGATCCCGCGCGCCTGAAGCACGTATTCCTGCATACCGGCCGAATCCTGTCTGTTGTGTTGTTTTGCATCCGCGAATGCGGTCGCGCGATCATTCATAGCGGAGCGCCTCCGCCGGCTTCACCTTCGCGCCGCGCCAGCTCGGATAGAGCGTCGCGACCGCCGACAGCGCGAACGCGATCAGCCCGATCCGGATCACGTCGCTCGCGACGAGTTCGGACGGCAGCTCGCTGATGAAGTACACGGACGGCGGCAGGAACTGCACGCCGAACAGGTGCTCGATCATCGGGATCAGCCACGGGATGCTCCACGCGATCAGGCAGCCGAGCGCGACGCCCGACGCCGTGCCGACGAAGCCGATCGTCACGCCCTGCACGACGAAGATCTTCATGATCGACCCCGGCTGCGCGCCGAGCGTGCGAAGAATCGCAATGTCGGCCTGCTTGTTGGTCACCGTCATCACGAGCGACGACACGAGGTTGAACGCGGCCACCGCGATGATCAGCGTGAGAATGATGAACATCATCCGCTTCTCGATCTGCACGGCCGAGAACCACGTCTTGTTCTGTTGGGTCCAGTCGCGGATGTACAGGCTGCCCGACAGCGTATGCGACAGCTCGACCGCCACGTCCGGCGCCTTCTGCATGTCCTTCAGCCGCAGCCGCACACCGGTCGGCGCGGCCATCCGGAACAGCGCCTCGGCGTCGCGGATGTTGATCATCGCGAGCGTGCTGTCGTATTCGTAGTGGCCGGACTCGAACACGCCGACGACCGTGAACTGCTTCAGCCGCGGCATCATGCCGGCCGGCGTGATCGATCCTTCCGGCGCGACCAGCGTGACCTTGTCGCCGACCGTCACGCCGAGGTTGCCCGCGAGCGCATCGCCGAGCACGATGCCGAACTGGCCCGGCACCAGCGCGCCGAGCTGGCCCGCCTTCATGTCCTTGCCAATGTCCGACACTTGCGGCTCGAGCGCCGGCTCGACGCCGCGCAGCATCACGCCGCTCACCGCGTCCTGGCGGGTGAGCAGCGCCTGCGCGTCGACGTACGGCGCCGCGCCGATCACCGACGGATTGCGGCGCGCTTCCTGCGCGGTGAGTTGCCAGTCGGGCATCGAGCCCGTCGGCGAGAACACCTCGACGTGCGCGAGCACCGACAGCATGCGGTCGCGCACTTCCTTCTGGAAGCCGTTCATCACCGACAGCACGACGATCAGCGCCGCGACGCCGAGCGCGATCCCAAGCATCGACACGAGCGCGATGAAGGAAATGAAGCCGTTACCGGTCGTGCGTTTGCCGGCGCGCGTGTAGCGCCAGCCGATCTGCCATTCGTACGGAAGTTTCAAGCGAATCCTTTCTGCTGGTTACGGCGGGGAGGCGCCCCGCGGCCGGACCGCCGCCCGGTGGCGGCCACCGGCCCGGGCACGGTCGAAAAACGGCCGCCGGACGCGAACGGGCCGTCAGCCGGCCCGATCACGCGCGCAGTTTGCCATACAATGCGCACCATCATGCACGACCGACGCCTCCATTTTCTCGTTCCGTTCGCGCTGCCGTCGGCGGCCGATGCGGCCTCGTCCCTGCACACGCTGGACAGCCCCGCGCTCGAAAAGTTGCTCGCCCGCGCCAGCCTCGTCGAGCGCGTGGCCGGTGAGGACTTCCAGCGCACGCTGCCGCACGAGCGCTGGCTGGCCCGCCAGTTCGGCGCCACCCAGGGCAACGCCGCGGACGAGGCACCGCTCGCGCCCTACATGCTGCTGGCGGACGGCGGCGACCCCGGCGCGCAAGCGTGGGCCTGCGTCGAGCCCGTCCACGTCGAAATCGCGCACGATCACCTGGTGCTCGTCGATCCGGCGGCCCTCGCGCTCGACGAAGGCGACGCCGCCGCGCTGCTCGCAGTCGCGCGGCCGCTGATCGAGGAGCTCGGCGTCCGGCTCGAGGCGCCGAACCCGTCACGCTGGTACCTGTCGAGCGAGCAGCTCGCCCGCCTCGCCGGCGCCGCGCCGCTGCGCGCGAGCGGCCGCAACATCGAGATCTGGCTGCCGCACGAGGCCCATACGGGCGAACGCTCGCGGATGTGGATGAAGCTGCAGAACGAGGTGCAGATGGCCTGGTTCCAGCATCCGGTCAACGAGGCCCGCGAGGCGCGCGGCCTGCCGGCCGTCAATTCGATCTGGTTCCATGCGCAGGGCACGCTGAAGCCGGTCGGCAAGCCGTTCGCGCGCGTGCTGTCCGCGTCGCCCGCGGCGCTCGGCCTCGCGCGCGCCGCGCACGCCGACGCCGGCGCGCCGCCGGCCGCGTTCGGCACGCTGCCCGCCGCCGATGGCGCGACGCTCGTCGAACTGCCCGCGCTGACCACCCCGTTCATCGAGCAGGACTGGGCGCGCTGGCACGACGGACTCGCCGCGCTCGAGCGCGACTGGTTCGCGCCGGCCCTTGCCGCGGTGCAGAACGGCGAGCTCGCGAGCGTCGATTTCACGCTGTGCGGCGACACGAGTTCCGTGACGCTGCACGCGACGCGCGGCGACCTGCGCAAGTTCTGGCGCCGCCGCGCGCTGGCCTCCCTGTTCGAATAACAAAGCAGACCCGTATGACCCGGATCGTTACCCGTCCCGTCGCGCCCGCCGACGCCGAAGTGCTCGCGCGCCATGGCCTGCATCCCGTCCTTGCACGCCTGTACGCGTCGCGCGGCGTGCAGTCCCCCGCCGACATCGAGACCGCGCTGGCGCGACTCGTTCCGCCCACCGAGCTGAAAGGCTGCGCCGACGCTGCCTCGCTGCTCGCCGACGCGATCGCCGACAAGCGGCGCCTGCTCGTCGTCGCCGACTACGACTGCGACGGTGCAACCGCATGCGCGGTCGCGGTGCGCGGCCTGCGGATGTTCGGCGCGCAGATCGACTACCTGGTGCCGAACCGATTCGAATACGGCTACGGCCTCACGCCCGAGATCGTCGAACTCGCCGCCGCGCGCAAGCCCGACCTGCTGATCACCGTCGACAACGGCATCGCGAGCGTCACGGGCGTCGAAGCCGCGAACGCGCGCGGCATCGACGTGCTTGTGACCGATCACCACCTGCCCGGCGACGCGCTGCCCGCCGCGCGCGCGATCGTCAACCCGAACCAGCCGGGCTGCGCGTTCCCGAGCAAGCACCTCGCCGGCGTCGGCGTGATGTTCTACGTGCTGCTCGCGCTGCGCGCCGAGCTGCGCCGCCGCGGCGCGTTCGCGAGCAAGGAAGCCGAGCCGCGCCTCGACGGCCTGCTCGACCTCGTCGCGCTCGGCACCGTCGCCGACGTCGTACGGCTCGACGGCAACAATCGCGTGCTGGTCGCGCAGGGGCTGCAGCGCATCCGCAACGGCCGCATGCAGCCGGGCGTCGCCGCGCTGTTCCGCGCGGCCGCGCGCGAAGCGCGTACGGCCTCGGGCTTCGACCTCGGCTTCGGCCTCGGCCCGCGCCTGAACGCCGCCGGACGGCTGTCCGACATGTCGCTCGGCATCGAGTGCCTGATCACCGACGACATCGGCCGCGCGTGGGATCTCGCGCAGCAGCTCGACGTGATGAACCGCGAACGCCGCGAGATCGAGGCCGGCATGCAGCAGCAGGCGCTCGCCGATCTCGCCGACGTCGATCCGGCCGACGCGTGCACGATCACCCTCTTCAACCCCGAGTGGCACCAGGGCGTGATCGGCATCGTCTCCGGCCGCCTCAAGGAAAAATTCCACCGCCCGTCGTTCACGTTTGCGCACGCGGACGACGAAGGCAAGCGGGTCAAGGGCTCGGGGCGCTCGATTCCCGGCTTCCACCTGCGCGACGCGCTCGACCTCGTGTCGAAACGCGAACCGGACCTGATCGTCGCGTTCGGCGGCCACGCGATGGCGGCCGGCCTCACGCTCGACACCGAGAACGTGCCGCGCTTCGCGGCCGCGTTCGAGGCCGTCGCGCGCGAATGGCTGTCCGACGACGCGCTCGCCCGCGTGATCGAGACCGACGGCGAACTCGAGGATGCGTACTTCACGCCGCAGTTCGTCGGGCTGCTCGACGAGGCCGTCTGGGGACAAGGCTTTCCGGCCCCGCTTTTCTCCGGTGAATTCGACGTCGTGTCGCAGTCGCTCGTGAAGGAAAAGCACCTGAAGCTGCAACTGGCGCGCGGCCGGCAGCGCTTCAATGCGATCTGGTTCAACCACACGGAGCCGCTGCCGGAAAGCGCACTGGTCGCCTACCGCCTCGTCGCCGACACGTGGAACGGCGTCACGCGCGTCCAGCTGATCGTCGAACACGCGGCCGGCTGAGCGCGGGCTGCCCCGCCCGCATTGCCCGCCGATGCATGCACGCCGCGCCGGACGGGGCCGCGGCGCGCGTGCGAGCACCGTTTGCGTCACCGGGCAACCCCGCCGATCGGCTATAATTCCGCTTTTTTACGAAGCAAGAATAGCGAACGATCATGGAAGCGGAACGTCTCAACGCGATCGAAAGCTCCCTGCTCGACCTGCGCAACCGCGCGGGCGAGCTCCGGGGGTATCTTTGACTACGACGCCAAAGCTGCGCGTCTGACCGAAGTCAACAAGGAACTCGAAGACCCGAACGTCTGGAACGATTCGAAGAACGCCCAGGCGCTCGGTCGCGAGAAGAAGCTGCTCGAGGGCGTCGTCATGACGCTCACCGCGCTCGATGGCGACCTGCGCGACGCGCTCGACCTGTTCGAGCTGGCCCGCGAGGAAGGTGACGAGGACACGCTCGTCGCGTCGGAAGAAGACGCCGCAAAGCTCGAGGCGCGCGTGGGCGACATCGAGTTCCGCCGGATGTTCTCGAACCCGGCCGACCCGAACAACTGCTTCATCGACATCCAGGCCGGCGCCGGCGGCACCGAGGCGTGCGACTGGGCATCGATGCTGCTGCGCCAGTACCTGCGCTACTGCGAACGCAAGGGCTTCAAGGCCGAAGTGCTCGAAGAGTCCGACGGTGACGTCGCCGGCATCAAGAACGCGACGGTCAAGGTCTCGGGCGAATACGCGTACGGCTTCCTGCGCACCGAAACGGGCATCCACCGCCTCGTGCGCAAGTCGCCGTTCGACTCGTCGGGCGGCCGCCACACGTCGTTCTCGTCGGTGTTCGTCTACCCGGAAATCGACGATTCGATCGAAGTCGAGATCAACCCGGCCGACCTGCGCATCGACACGTACCGCGCATCGGGCGCGGGCGGTCAGCACATCAACAAGACCGACTCCGCGGTGCGGATCACGCACATGCCGACCGGTATCGTCGTGCAGTGCCAGAACGACCGCTCGCAGCACCGCAACCGCGCCGAAGCGATGGCGATGCTGAAATCGCGCCTGTACGAAGTTGAAATGCGCAAGCGCCAGGCCGAACAGGACAAGCTCGAATCGAGCAAGACCGATGTGGGCTGGGGCCACCAGATCCGTTCGTACGTGCTCGACCAGAGCCGCGTGAAGGACCTGCGCACGAACGTCGAAATGAGCAACACGCGCGCCGTCCTCGACGGCGACCTCGACGACTTCATCAGCGCGAGCCTCAAACAGGGCGTGTAAGCGCCGCGGCGCGACCCTGCCGGGTCGCGCCCCCTTGCCCTTCCCGTTTGCGTTGCCGCACCCAATCCGAATTCCGACCATCATGACCGAACCGACCCAAACGCAGCCCGCCGTCACCGCGGACGAAAACCAGATCATCGCCGAGCGCCGCGAGAAGCTGCGCGCCCTGCGCGAGCAAGGCGTCGCCTACCCGAACGATTTCCGCCCGGAGCATCACGCAGCCGATCTGCAGGCGAAATTCGCCGACTCGGACAAGGCCGCGCTCGAAGCGAACCCGGTCGAGGTGTCGGTCGCCGGCCGCATGATGCTCAAGCGCGTGATGGGCAAGGCAAGCTTCGCGACGGTGCAGGACGGTTCGGGCCAGATCCAGTTCTTCGTGACGCCGAACGACGTCGGCGCGGAAACCTACGACGCATTCAAGAAGTGGGACCTCGGCGACATCGTCGCCGCGCGCGGCGTGCTGTTCCGCACCAACAAGGGCGAGCTGTCGGTCCAGTGCAAGGAACTGCGCCTGCTGTCGAAGGCGCTGCGCCCGCTGCCGGACAAGTTCCACGGCCTGTCGGACCAGGAAATGCGCTACCGCCAGCGCTACGTCGACCTGATCGTCACGCCGGAAACGCGCGACACGTTCCGCGCCCGCACCAAGACGATCGCGTCGATCCGCAAGTTCATGGACAACGCCGAGTTCATGGAAGTCGAGACGCCGATGCTGCACCCGATCCCGGGCGGCGCGGCCGCGAAGCCGTTCGTCACGCATCACAACGCGCTCGACATGCAGATGTTTCTGCGCATCGCGCCGGAGCTGTACCTGAAGCGCCTGATCGTCGGCGGCTTCGAACGCGTGTTCGAAATCAACCGTAACTTCCGGAACGAAGGCGTGTCGCCGCGTCACAACCCGGAATTCACGATGATGGAGTTCTACGCCGCGTACACCGACTACCGCTGGCTGATGGACTTCACCGAGCAGCTGATCCGCCAGGCGGCGATCGATGCGCTTGGCACCGCGACGATCCAGTACCAGGGCCGCGAGCTCGACCTGGCGAAGCCGTTCCACCGCCTGACGATCACGCAGGCGATCCAGAAGTACGCACCGGACTACACCGACGGCCAGCTGTCGGACGACGCGTTCCTGCGCACCGAACTGAAGCGCTTCGGCGTCGACGTGTCGCAGCCGGCGTTCCTGAACGCAGGCATCGGCGCGCTGCAGCTCGCGCTGTTCGAGGAAACGGCCGAAGCGCAGCTGTGGGAGCCGACCTTCATCATCGACTACCCGGTCGAGGTGTCGCCGCTCGCACGCGCATCGGATACGGTGCCGGGCATCACCGAGCGTTTCGAGCTGTTCATGACCGGCCGCGAAATCGCGAACGGCTTCTCGGAGCTGAACGATCCGGAAGACCAGGCCGCGCGCTTCAAGAAGCAGGTCGAACAGAAGGACGCAGGCGACGAGGAAGCGATGTTCTTCGACGCCGACTACATCCGCGCGCTCGAATACGGGATGCCTCCGACCGGCGGCTGCGGGATCGGCATCGACCGTCTCGTGATGCTGCTGACCGACAGCCCGACGATCCGCGACGTGCTGCTGTTCCCGCACCTGCGCCGCGAAGACTGAACGCTGCGCCCGCGTGTGCGCCGCGCCCTGCGGTGCGCACGCGTCAGCTTTGTAACGACGCGTAAATCCCGCCAGCCGGCGTCCGCCGGCTTTCGATCCTCCCCCATTTTATCCCCTCGTCGCGACGGCCTGCTCCGGGTTTTCCCTGTCATGGCTTCCGGCGCTCCGCTGCAATTCGTTACACCTTGATACGGCGCGCCGCTGGGCCGTGGACGACACTCCTGTTGCGTCACCACGCATGACCACGGGACCAGAACGAGGCGCCGGAACGCCGAGTCTGCTCGCTCCCGAGCGTGGGATCCTGCTCCGGCGCAGCACGCCGATCCGGATCGACATTGGAGAACAAAATGGACAACCAGAATCAGACCACGCCGCAAAAGCAACGCCTCCACCCGCTCATCGCCACCGCCGCCGGCGCCGTCATCGTCGCCAGCCTCGCGGCGACGGCAGCGATCACGGGCATCTTCCCGAAGGCCAACAGCAACAATGCACAGAACGGTCAGACCCAGGCCGCGCTGATCGCGTCGCAGCCGGCCGTCGATACGGCCGCGGCCGCCAGCGCCGCGCTGGCCGCGCAAGCCCAGCAGCAGGCGGCCGAACAGGCCGCCGCGCAGCAAAAGGCTGCCGAGCAGAAGGCTGCCGTCGCGCAGGCTGAACCGAAGCCCGCGCCGCGCCCGGCCGCACCGCATCGCCGTCGTACGACGGCACCGCAGCCGCCGCAATACGCGCAGCAGCCGTCGGCGCCGGCCCAGAGCTACTGCCAGAGCTGCGGCACGGTCGTCGCGATCTCGCAGACGCGCACGCCGGGCCAGAGCTCGGGGATCGGCGCCGTGGGCGGCGCTGCAGCCGGCGGCCTGCTCGGCAACCAGTTCGGTCACGGCAACGGCCGCACCGCGATGACGATCATCGGCGCGCTGGGTGGCGGCCTCGCCGGCAACCAGGTCGAAAAGCAGGTGCGCGCGGAAACCGACTATCAGGTGCAAGTGCAGATGGAGAACGGCGCGACGCGCACGTTCACGTACCACAACCCGCCGCCGTTCGGCCAGGGCCAGCGCGTACGGATCGAGAACGGCACGCTGGTCGGCGCGTAATCGCCAGATCGCGTCGGCTCCCCCTGCCCGCATGTCGTGCGCGGGCAGGCGGCCTGAAAACGAAAACGGCTCGTGAGCAATCTCACGAGCCGTTTTTTCATTGCGCCCTGCGCGCCCATGCGGCGCACACGGTGCCCATCGGTCAGTCTTCGTCGTCGAAGTCCGATTCGTCGATCCAGTGGGCCTGGATCGCTTCGAGGATCTTCTCGCCGGAGTGCGCCGGATCGTCGTTGAAGCCGTCGAGCTCGAGCACCCATTGGCGCAAGTCGACGAAGTTGATCCGCTGCGGGTCGATGTCCGGGTGCTTGTCCGCCAGCGCAATGGCTATTTCACGCGAATCGGTCCATTTCATCGCCTGCCTCCGGTTCCTGTCAGTGGTTTTCCTTCGCGTGGTTGATCGAGTACTTCGGAATCTCGACCACCAGGTCCGAATCTTCCTTCACGATCGCCTGGCACGACAGGCGCGACGTCGGCTCGAGGCCCCACGCCTTGTCCAGCAGATCGTCCTCGTCCTCCTCGGACGGCGTCAGATCGTTGAAGCCTTCGCGGATCACCACGTGGCACGTCGTGCACGCGCACGACTTCTCGCATGCATGCTCGATCTCGATCCCGTGTTCGAGCAGGTTGTCGCAGATACTCTTGCCGGGCGTCGCGTCGATCACCGCGCCATCCGGGCACAGTTCGACGTGAGGCAGCACTACCAGTTGAGGCATGTCCGTTCCGTCAGTCAGGGTGCGGCGCCAGGCGCCGCACGGTTCATTGTCGCGCGGGCCGTTGCCGGCCGATGCGCAGTTCGTGAGTTCAGATCTCGTCGAGCCGGCGGCCCGACAGCGCACGCTTGATGCTCTTGTCCATCCGGCGCGCCGCGAATTCATCGGTGCCGTCGGCCAGCGCCTTGGTCGCCGCTTCGATCGCGTTCGTATCGTCGCCTTGCGCGACCGCGCGCAGCGCGGCGGCCAGCGTGTCGACTTGCGCGCGCTCGCTCGCGTCGAGCAGTTCGCCGTCGGCCGCCAGTGCGGCCTGCGTCGCCTCGAGCATCCGCTCGGCCTCGACTTGCGCTTCGCGCAGCGCGCGGGCGCGCATGTCGATCTCGGCGGTCTTGAAGCTGTCCTCGAGCATCTTCGCGATGTCGTCGTCGGCAAGACCGTACGACGGCTTCACGACGACCGACGCCTCGATGCCCGACAGCTGCTCGCGGGCGAACACCGACAGCAGGCCATCCGCGTCGACCTGGTAGGTCACGCGAATGCGCGCGGCGCCAGCCGTCATCGGCGGAATGCCGCGCAGCTCGAAGCGCGCGAGCGACCGGCAATCGGCGACGAGTTCACGCTCGCCCTGCACGACGTGGATCGCCATCGCGGTCTGGCCGTCCTTGAAGGTCGTGAATTCCTGCGCGCGCGCGATCGGAATCGTCGAGTTGCGCGGAATGATCTTCTCGACGAGGCCGCCCATCGTCTCGACACCGAGCGACAGCGGAATCACGTCGAGCAGCAGCCAGTCGTCGCCGGTGCCGCGATTGCCTGCGAGCAGGTCGGCCTGGATCGCCGCGCCGAGCGCAACGACCTGATCCGGATCGAGGTTCACGAGCGGTGGCTGGCCGAAGTACTTCGCAACCGCGTCGCGAATCACCGGCATGCGCGTCGCGCCGCCGACGAGCACGACACCCTTGATGTCGGCCGGCGTGACCTGCGCGTCGCGCAGCGCCTTGCGGGTCGGCGTGAGCGTGCGCTGCACGAGCGGCTCGACGAGCGACGCGAACGTGTCGTGCGAGATCGTCTGCACGAGGTGCGCGCCACCCGACAGCGTGACGTCGAGCGACGCCTCCGGTGCGGACGACAGCGCTTCCTTCAGCACGCGCACACGGTCGAGCAGCAGGCGCACGTCCTCGGGTGCGAGCGTCTTCGCGTCGATGCCGGCCTGCGCGAGCACGTGATCGAACAGCGCATGGTCGAAATCGTCGCCGCCGAGCGCGGAATCGCCGCCCGCGGCCAGCACTTCGAACACGCCCTTCGTCAGCTTCAGGATCGACAGGTCGAACGTGCCGCCGCCGAGGTCATACACCGCATAGAGGCCTTCGGCCCCGTTGTCGAGCCCATAGGCAATCGCGGCGGCGGTCGGTTCGTTCAGCAGGCGCAGCACGTTGAGGCCCGCGAGGCGCGCCGCATCCTTGGTCGCCTGGCGTTGCGCTTCATCGAAATACGCGGGCACCGTGATCACCGCGCCAACCAGGTCGTCGCCGAGCGAATCTTCCGCGCGATAACGCAGCGTCGCGAGAATCTCGGCCGACACCTCGACCGGGCTCTTCACGCCGTCGATGGTACGGATCTGCACCATGCCCGGCGCATCGACGAATTCGTACGGCGCGTTCGCCGCGCCTTCGACCTCGGCCTTGCCGCGGCCCATGAAGCGCTTGACCGACACGATCGTGTTGCGCGGATCGGTGGCGGCCTGCTCTTTCGCCTCGTGGCCGATGCGGCGGCCGCCCTTCTCGAGGTAGCGGACCACCGACGGCAGCAGCACGCGGCCCGTTTCGTCCGGCAGGACTTCAGGCACGCTGTTGCGCACGGCCGCGACGAGCGAATTCGTCGTGCCGAGATCGATCCCGACGGCGAGTCGCCGCTGATGCGGCGCCGGCGCCATGCCCGGTTCGGAAATTTGCAGTAAAGCCATCTTGGTTCGTTCGGGCGCTCGGCCCGTTTGCTGCGCGTGCCGCAAGGCACGCGGTTAAGTTTCGAGGCGCTCGATCTGCGCGCCCACTTCCGACGCGACCCGTTCGATGAACATCAGCTGGCGCACGGCCTCGGCGGCCGCCTGATCGGCACCGCTGTCGAGCAGCGTGCCGAGGCGCTCCACCCGCACGCGCCGCTCTTCGCGCAACTCGGCGAGCAGCACGTCGAGCGCGTCGACGTTGCGGGCGGCCGCGGCATCCTCGATGCCCTCGCGCCACTCCATCTGCTGCATCAGGAACGCAGGCTCCATCGCGGTGTTGTTTTCCGCGCCGATGTCGACACCGCGCAGCGACAACAGATACGACGCGCGCTTCAGCGGATCGCGCAGCGTGCGATACGCTTCGTTCGCGCGGGTGGCCCATTGCATCGCGATGCGCTTCTGCGCGTCGCCGGCCGCCGCGAAGCGGTCCGGGTGCACCTGCGTCTGCACCGTCCGATACGCGGCGTCGAGCGCCGTCTCGTCGAGCGCGAATTGCGCCGGCAGGTGAAACAGGTCGAAATGGCTGTCTTTCAGCGAGACCATCGTCGCGTTCAATTCCGTTTCGTCGCGCGGCAAACGCCGCACATTAAAAAGGCGGCCCGTGCCGCCTCTTGCCCGCATCGCGCGGAGACCCGCGTGATCACACGCGGAACGATTCGCCGCAGCCGCACTCGTCCTTCACGTTCGGGTTGTTGAACTTGAACCCTTCGTTCAGGCCTTCGCGTGCGAAGTCGAGCTCGGTGCCGTCGATGTAGGCCAGGCTCTTCGGATCGACGATCACCTTCACGCCATGGCTCTCGAACACTTGATCCTCGGGAGCGAGCTCGTCGACATACTCGAGCTTGTACGCGAGCCCCGAGCACCCGGTCGTGCGAACGCCAAGCCGCAGACCCATACCCTTGCCGCGACGGACGAGGTATTTCTGGACGTGCTGTGCTGCTTTTTCGGTCAGTGTAATTGCCATGATGTCCTTGCCGCGGCGCGCCACCGGGGCCCGCCGCGTTCCTTCTGAAGCCGCTCGATGCCGCTCAGGCTGCTGCCTGATCGCCTGCCGTGGTGTCGTGACGCTTCTTGTAGTCGGCCACGGCTGCCTTGATCGCGTCTTCCGCGAGGATCGAGCAGTGAATCTTCACCGGCGGCAGCGCGAGTTCTTCCGCGATCTGCGTGTTCTTGATCGACAGTGCTTCGTCGAGCGTCTTGCCCTTCACCCATTCGGTGACGAGCGAGCTCGATGCGATCGCCGAACCGCAACCGTAGGTCTTGAACTTCGCGTCTTCGATCACGCCGTCCGCGCCGACGCGGATCTGCAGCTTCATCACGTCGCCGCAGGCCGGCGCGCCGACCATGCCCGTGCCGACCGTGTCGTCGTCCTTCGCGAACGAACCGACGTTGCGCGGGTTTTCGTAGTGATCCAGAACCTTGTTGCTGTAAGACATGACTCAGACTCCTTGACTCGTTACGTCTGCGTGCGCGAATCCGCCCGCGGGTATGTTCAATCCGGCGCTCAGTGTGCGGCCCATTCGATCGTCGACAGATCGATGCCTTCCTGGTGCATTTCCCAGAGCGGCGAGAGTTCGCGCAGCTTCGCGATCTTGCTGTTCAGCAGGTTGATCACGAAGTCGACTTCCTGCTCCGTCGTGAAGCGGCCGACCGTGAAGCGGATCGAGCTGTGGGCCAGTTCGTCGTTGCGGCCGAGCGCACGCAGCACGTACGACGGCTCCAGCGACGCCGACGTGCATGCGGAGCCCGACGACACCGCGACGTCCTTGATCGCCATGATCAGCGACTCGCCTTCGACGAAGTTGAAACTGATGTTGAGGTTGTGCGGGACACGGCGCTCCATGTCGCCGTTCACGTACGTTTCCTCGATTTGCGACAGGCCGCGCAGCAGCTTGTCGCGCAGCATGCGGATGCGCTCGTTTTCCGTCGCCATTTCTTCGCGTGCGATACGGAACGCTTCGCCCATGCCGACGATCTGGTGCGTCGCCAGCGTGCCCGAACGCATGCCGCGCTCGTGGCCGCCGCCGTGCATCTGCGCTTCGATGCGCACGCGCGGCTTGCGACGCACGTACAGCGCACCGATGCCCTTCGGGCCGTAGGTCTTGTGCGCCGAGAACGACATCAGGTCGACCTTCAGCTTCGCGAGGTCGATCGCGACCTTGCCGGTCGACTGTGCGGCGTCGACGTGGAACACGATGCCCTTCTCGCGGCAGATCTCACCGATCGTCTCGATGTCCTGGATCACGCCGATCTCGTTGTTCACGTGCATCACCGACACGAGGATCGTGTCCGGGCGCAGTGCGGCCTTGAACACGTCGAGGTCGATCAGGCCGTCATCCTTCACGTCGAGGTAGGTGACTTCGAACCCGTCGCGCTCGAGCTCGCGGCAGGTGTCGAGCACGGCCTTGTGCTCGGTCTTCACCGTGATGATGTGCTTGCCCTTGCCCTTGTAGAAGTTCGCGGCACCCTTGATCGCGAGGTTGTCCGATTCCGTTGCGCCGGACGTCCAGATGATCTCGCGCGGATCCGCGTTCACGAGCGCGGCCACGTTCTCGCGCGCCTCCTCGACCGCACGCTCCGCGTCCCAGCCATACGCGTGGCTGCGCGACGCCGGGTTGCCGAACTGCTCGCGCAGATACGGCACCATCTTGTCGACCACGCGCGGGTCGACCGGCGTCGTCGCGCTGTAATCCATGTAGATGGGCAGGTGGAGAGTGTCTTGGGTCATCTGTCGCTCCGGGAATTCTGTGCAGGGACTATGTGCGTTATGGGGTATGGCGGCGCCTTCGCGCTCACGAACTCGCGATGTTGAACACCGAATTGGGGCCGAGCGGCATCGTGCGAACCGGCTCGGCCGGTGCCGCAACGGGCTCCGGCGTCCGCCGGTCGCGCAGCACCGCTGGTGCGCCCTCGCGAGCGCGCTGCTGATCGACGAGATCCTGCAGCGACACCGAATCGAGGTATTCGACCATCTTCTGGTTCAGCGTCGACCACAGCTCGTGCGTCATGCAATGGCCGTCTGGCTGTTTCGAGCCGTCGCACGTGCCTTTGCCGCCGCACTGCGTGGCGTCGAGCGGTTCATCGACCGCGATGATGATGTCGGCAACGGTGACGTCCTGCGCGCGACGCGCGAGGTTGTAGCCGCCGCCCGGGCCGCGCACGGATTCGACGATTTCATGCCTGCGCAGCTTGCCGAACAGCTGTTCGAGATACGAGAGCGAAATCCGCTGGCGCTGGCTGATGCCTGCAAGCGTCACCGGGCCCTGCTCCTGGCGCAGTGCCAAGTCAATCATCGCCGTGACGGCGAAACGGCCTTTGGTGGTGAGTCTCATGGTGTCTAGGGGACTGCAATCTTGACGATTTTGGTCAAGTATAAATATTTGACGTTTTTAGTCAAGTATCCATGTCTTTGAAAGGGTATTCGCAGATCGCTGAAAACCGCATGATCAGCGCTCCGTACGAGCCCTGAGCGTCTCCAGCAGGCCCGCGCACGCGCGCTCGACCTGATCGAGCACCTGCTCGAAGCCCTGCGTACCGCCGAAATAGGGGTCGGCCACCTCGGTCTCGGCCGAATCCGGCGCGAATTCCATCAGCAGGCGCACCTTGTCGCGATGCTGCGGCGGGCAGCGGCGGCGCAGCTCCGCGAGATTCGCCTCGTCCATCGCGAGCAACAGGTCGAAGCGCTCGAAATCCGCCGCGCTCACCTGTCGTGCACGCAGCGCCGACAGGTCGTAGCCGCGGCCGCGAGCGGCCGCCTGGGCACGCGTATCGGGCGGCTCGCCGACATGCCAGTCGCCGGTGCCGGCCGAATCGATCTCGATCCGGTCCGCCAGCGCGGCCGCGTCGACCTGATGACGCATCACGCCTTCCGCGGTGGGCGAACGGCAGATGTTGCCGAGACAGACGAAACAGATCGAAACGCGGGTCATCACACTATCGGAAAGCCGCGGCGGGCCGCGTGGGAGAACAGCCCGCCATTATACAAAGGCGGCCGAAATCGCGCCGCCGCGCAAAGCGACGGCGCCATGCCTTACAGCGCCTTCGGCACGGCGAGCACGACGTCGCCGGACGCCGCCGGCAGCGGCTTCGCCGTATCGTCGACCAGCCCGAACGACACCGCACGCGCCAGCTCGGCGGATGCCTGGTGAACGGCAAGCGGGCCACGCGACGGCGCCTCTGCCATCGCATGCAGATAGGCAGCCGCGGCCAGCGGAACGACGATTGCCAGCGGCCAGTACATCGATATTGTCTTTTTCATGATGCGGACCTCCTTGACCTCGCACCCCGAAACCCAATTCCGGGGACTACAGACAGGATTCTATAGACCGCATCTATCGAGATAAATATGCAAATAGCGAACGCACTGTTGTCGCCGAATGAACAGTCGTCAGCCGAGGTGGCTTTGCGACGCCGCGTACAGCTCGCGAAACGTGCGTCCGGTCGGCGTCGGCATGTCGCGCGTATCCATCCAGCCGCCCATCATCGGCAGGCGCCGCAGCGTGCCGCCGCTGCCGCCCAGCCGCTCGAGGATGCGCACGGCGAGCTTGGTCGTGAGCGCGTACAGCATCGGCCGGCGCGCGAAGAAACCCCATGCGGCGAGCGCCGCCCGCTCGCGCCACGGCCGCAGGTGTCGCTCGACCTGCTTCTCGCGCAGCGTGCGCAACAGGTGCGACAACGGAATCCCGGCCGGGCACACGCTGTCGCATTCCCCGCAAAGTGTTGCGGCCTGCGGCAGATCGAGTGAGCGGTCGAGCCCGACGTAGCTCGGCGTCAGTACGGACCCCATCGGCCCCGGGTACACCCAGCCGTACGCGTGGCCGCCGACCTTCTGGTACACCGGGCAATGGTTCATGCATGCGCCGCAACGGATGCAGCGCAGCATCTCCTGGAATTCGCCGCCGATCAGCCCCGTGCGGCCGCCGTCGACCAGCACCACGTAGTTATGCTCGGGGCCGTCCTCGTCGCCCGGCCCGCGCGGCCCGGTCAGCAGTGAGAAATAGTTCGACGTCTTCTGCCCGGTCGCGGAGCGCGGCAGCAGGCGCATCGCGGTCGCGAGATCCTCGAGCGTCGGCAGCACCTTTTCGATGCCCGTCACCGCCACATGCACGCGCGGCATCACGGTGCACATCCCCTCGTTCCCTTCGTTCGTCACGATCGCGACCGAACCGGTCTCGGCGATCACGAAGTTGCCGCCCGTCACGCCCATGTCGGCCGACATGAAATGCGGGCGCAGCACCTCGCGCGCCTCGCGCGTCATGTCCGGAATCTCGGTGAGCCGCTCGCGATGATGTGTGCGCGCAAACAGGTCGGCGATCTCGTCCTTGTCCTTGTGCACGACGGGCGCAATGATGTGGCTCGGCGGCTCGTTGTCGTTGATCTGCAGGATGTACTCACCGAGATCCGTCTCGATCGACTGCACGCCCATTTCCGCGAGCACCGCGTTCAGGCGCATTTCCTCCGACACCATCGACTTGGTCTTGATGACCTTCTTCACGTCGTGACGGCGCGCGATGTCGGCCACGAGCCGCGCGGCATCCTCGGTCGTTTCGGCGAACAGCACCGTCGTGCCGCGCCGCGTCGCCTCGCGCTCGAACGCCTCGAGCCACACGTCGAGGTTCTCCAGCGCGCGGTTGCGGCGGGCTTTCAGCGCGGCGCGCGTGGCCGGGAAGTCGATCGCGGTCATCGCATCGGCGCGCGCGGACACGAACTTCGTCGACAGCTTCTTCAGGTTCTGCTGCAGGCGCTGGTCGGCCAGCTTCTGGCCGGCGCGCGCCTTGAAATGCATCGATTGGACTTGCATCGCGGTATCGGGGAAAAGTGAGCGGAACCGGGCGTCAGACGTCGCCCGCCAGCACCTGCGCGACGTGCAGCACGCGCGTGTCGCGGTCGCCGGTGCGGCGCAACCGCCCTTCGATGTTCAGCATGCAGCCGAGATCGCCGAGCACGACGGCGCCCGTGCCGGACGCGCGCACGTTCGCGCATTTCTCGTCCGCGATGGCGGCCGAAATGTCGCCGTACTTGACCGCGAACGTGCCGCCGAAGCCGCAGCAGTGCTCGCAGTCCTTCATTTCGGTGACGGCGATGCCGCGCTGCGCGAGCAGCGCGCGCGGCTGCGCCTTCACGCCCAGCTCGCGCAGGCCCGAGCACGAATCGTGGTAGGTGACGGGCCCCGTGAATTCGCCCGGCGCGAGCGACACCTTCGCGACGTTCGCCAGGAAATCGGTCAGTTCGTAGACTTTCTGCTGGAACCGCGTGTAGCGCCCCATCAGTTCGGGGTCGTCGCGAAACAGGTTGCCGTAGTGCGCGCGAATCATCCCGCCGCACGAACCTGACGGCGCGACGACGTAATCGAACTGCTCGAACTCGCGCAGCGTCTTTTCCGCGAGATCGCGCGCGAGCGCACGGTCGCCCGAGTTGTAGGCCGGCTGGCCGCAGCAAGTCTGCGCGGGCGGCACGATCACCTCGTAGCCGGCGTCGCGAATCAGCTTGAGCGCCGAAAAACCGATTTCGGGGCGCATCAGATCGACCAGGCAGGTCACGAACAAACCGACTCGCATACGTGCTCCTTCGAGAAAACGGCTCTCATTATCCGCCGTTTGGCCAGCAAGACCAACGCCGGCGCTCATGCAAGCCCGCACGGCGCGAAACGAGGACTTCCTCGAACGGCGTTCGCTTTTTTCACAATACGAGATACAATCGTCCCAACACCGCTTGACGCGTCAACCGATTTCTCCCCCCCGACATGAGCCAACCCACCCCGGATTCAAAAACGTCGATCCAGGTGATCGAACGCATGATGCGGTTGCTGGACGCGCTCGCCGCGCACAGTGACCCTGTCAGCCTGAAGGAGCTTGCGCAGCGGACGGAGCTGCACCCGTCGACCGCGCACCGCATCCTCAACGACATGGTGACCTGCCGTCTCGTCGACCGCTCCGATCCCGGCACGTACCGCCTCGGCATGCGGCTGCTGGAGCTCGGCAACCTCGTGAAGGCGCGCCTGTCGGTGCGCGACGCGGCGCTGATGCCGATGCGCGAACTGCACCGCCTCACCGGGCAGACCGTGAACCTGTCGGTACGCCAGGGCGACGAGATCGTCTACATCGAGCGTGCGTATTCGGAGCGCTCGGGGATGCAGGTCGTTCGTGCGATCGGTGGCCGCGCGCCGCTGCACCTCACGTCGGTCGGCAAGCTGTTCCTCGCGGCCGACGAAACGTCACGCGTGCGCGCCTATGCGACGCGTACTGGGCTGTCCGGCCATACGCAGAACAGCATCACCGATATCGCGAAGCTCGAGCGCGAGCTGACGATCGTGCGCCAGCAATCGTGCGCGCGCGACAACGAGGAACTGGAGCTCGGCGTGCGCTGTATCGCGGCCGGCATCTACGACGATTCGGGCAAGCTCGTCGCGGGCCTGTCGCTGTCGGCGCCGGCCGATCGCCTCCAGGATGCGTGGCTCGGCCAGTTGAGCCGCACGGCCCTCACCATTTCGGAATCGCTCGGCTACCGGCCGGCGCCCGCGAAGGATGCGGACGGGCTGCAGCGGCAGGCATAAGCGGCTCCCGCTCGCCCAATGAAAAAGCCCCGCGATTGCGGGGCTTTTTTTCAGCCATCGGCGCGGCCGCGAACCGCCGCGCCATCGTGCGATCAGGTCCCGCCGCTCGGCGTGTTGGCCGCCGTCAGGCGCTCGCCGCCGCCGGCATCGAGCCAGTTGCGCAGGCGCGCCGCATCGGCGAAGCGCGAATACTTGCCGAACGAATCGAGCAGCACCATCACCATCGGCTTGCCGTGGATCGTCGCCTGCATCACGAGGCACTCGCCCGCTTCGTTGATGAAACCCGTCTTCTGCAGACCGATGTCCCACGAGCCATTGCCGCGGATCAGCGCGTTCGTGCTGTTGTAGACCAGGTTGCGCTTGCCCGTGTACACCTCGTAGGTGCGATCGGTCGAGAACTGACGAATCATCGGGTACTGGTACGCCGCATTGACCATCTTCACGAGGTCGCGTGCGCTCGACACGTTCGAGCTCGACAGACCCGTCGAATTCTCGAAGTGCGTGTCGGTCATGCCAAGCGACTTCGCCTTCGCGTTCATCGCGGCGATGAACGCCGGACGACCACCCGGGTAGTAACGCGACAGCGCGGCGGCCGCGCGGTTTTCCGACGCCATCAGCGCGATGTGCAGCATGTCTTCACGCGACAGCACCGAACCGACCGACAGGCGCGAGCCCGTGCCCTTCTCGTAGTCGCGGTCTTCGTCCGTGACTTCGAGCTGGTCGGTCATCGGCGTCTTCGAATCGAGCACGACCATCGCCGTCATCAGCTTCGAGATCGACGCGATCGGCACGACGGCGTGCGAATTCTTGTCGAACAGCGGCTCGCCCGAATTCTGGTCGACGACGTACGCGACGCTCGAACGCAGCGCGAGCGCGTCCGGCGTGTCGTGCAGGCCGAACGCCTGGCCGACGGTCGGCCGGCGCGGCTGGAACGCGACCTTGCGGACTGCGCCGTGATGGCCGCCATGCACGTTCGACGCGAGCGTCACGCGCTTGCGCGACGCCTTCGCGCGCGGCGCGTCGGCGGCCGCGACCTTCGCGGATTTGTCGGAACTGGCCTTGGCCGACTTCTTCTTCGCGGACGAAGCAGGAGCGACAGCCTTTTTCTTGGCGGCTTGTTGGGTCTTCGCAGTGGCGGCAAAGGCGTCAGCCGGCGCGACGGACGCAGTGGTCGCCAGCAAGGCGACTGCGACCGACACAGCCGTGCCGAGCGTCATGCTCTGCAACAATCTGCGCGGTGAAAACGATTCGGCTTTCATTGGGGTCTGGACAAAGCGGGCGGGAGGTTTCCGCAAGTGTAGTTAAAGCTGAAAAAAAGAGCAATATTAGGCACTTACCGATCGTCGTTAAACCGGAATGTAAGGGTCGGCCAACCTCTGACCAATGAACCCTCCCGCTCCCATCGAAAAAATCGATGGGGTGCGCTGCCCGACAGTACCCGTCTCCCGATTACACACGGTTAATTGAGATAACGTCACTTCAGAGGCAATTTAAAGCGGGGAAACTACGTATCCGGCGCTCGGGGTGCCAGGGGCGCCGGTCTCGGCCGTGGCGGCGGCACGTCGCCACGGGACACGTATCGAAACGGCGCGTTTTCGACAGGAACAGAAGGATAACGTTCCACAGGCCTGTCAGGTTTACCTGTGCATGATCATGGTGCGCCGCGCCTGCCCCTCAGCCGTGCGCACCATCTGGGATCGCGGCATGAAACCGATTCCGAACAGGCACGATAACTCGTTGTTTTATCGATAATTTGTCGCGATTGTGCAACGCACAAAAAATACTTGACATTGGTTTTCTCTGCCCTAAAATAAGCCTCATTGCTGCGTTGCACAAAGCACGCGCATCCGAGGTTCCCCAGCGTAGTGCCCTTTACCCTGCGATCGACGCGATCGCTTTTCAGGAGCTTGACATGTCCTTGCTGACCCCCGAGCAAATCGCCGCCGCCCAGAAAGCCAACCTCGAAAGCCTGTTCGGTCTGACGACCAAGGCGTTCGAAGGCGTCGAAAAGCTGATCGAACTCAATCTGCAGGTCGTGAAGTCGACGCTGGCCGAAGGCCAGGAAAACGCACAGCGTCTGCTGTCGGTGAAGGACGCACAGGAACTGATCGCGCTGCAAGCCAGCCTGTCGCAGCCGGTCGCGGAAAAGGTGCTGTCGTACGGCCGTCACCTGTATGAAATCGCATCGTCGACGCAAGCCGAGTTCGCGAAGGTTGCCGAAGCGCAATTCGAAGAGCAGAACAAGAAGGTCCAGGCACTCGTCGACAACGTCGCGAAGAACGCCCCGGCCGGTTCGGAAACGGCTGTCGCTGCACTGAAGTCGGCACTGAACGCTGCGAACACCACGTACGAAACGGTTCAGAAGGCCACGAAGCAAGCCGTCGAAATCGCTGAAACGAACTTCAACGCTGCTGCTGCCGTCGCAACGAAGGCTGCTACCGCCGCTGCTGCACGTCGTACGAGCAAGCCGGCCGCGTA
This sequence comes from Burkholderia sp. AU38729, assembly GCF_020419725.1. NCBI lineage: Bacteria > Pseudomonadati > Pseudomonadota > Betaproteobacteria > Burkholderiales > Burkholderiaceae > Burkholderia > Burkholderia sp. AU38729. Next base: position 254,421 of record NZ_JAIZQO010000009.1, read on the forward strand.
AGCGTCCCCTGCTCCTGAAAGAGCCGCGCCCAGCGCGGCTTTTTCGTTTCTGGCGCCGGAACATGCTGGAACCGGCGCGTTGCCGACCATGCTCGAACGGTCGTTTGAGCATCGGCCGCCAACAAAAGAAAACGCCGCCGCCCGGATCACCCGGGAGGCGGCGTTTTTTCACGGCCGGCACACTGCCGGCCGAGCCGGCCGCGTTACTTCTTGCGTTGCGGCGGCAGGTCGGTACAGACGCCTTCGTACAGCTCGGCGGCCATGCCGACCGATTCGCCGAGCGTCGGGTGCGGATGGATCGTCTTGCCGATGTCTTCCGCGTCCGCGCCCATCTCGACGGCGAGGCACACTTCGCTGATCAGGTCGCCCGCGTTCAGGCCGACGATGGCACCACCGATCACGCGATGGGTTTCCTCGTCGAAGATCAGCTTCGTGAAGCCTTCGTCACGGCCGTTCGCGATCGCGCGGCCCGATGCGGCCCACGGGAACACGGCCTTGCCGTACTTGATGCCTTCGGCCTTGCACTGGTCTTCCGTCTTGCCGGCCCACGCCACTTCCGGATCGGTGTACGCCACCGACGGGATCTGCAGTGCGTCGAAGTACGCCTTTTCGCCGTGCGCGGCTTCCGCTGCGACGTGGCCTTCATGCACGGCCTTGTGCGCGAGCATCGGCTGGCCGACGATGTCGCCGATCGCGAAGATGTGCGGGACGTTCGTGCGCATCTGCTTGTCGACGTCGATGAAGCCGCGATCCGTGACCGCGACACCCGCCTTGTCGGCGCCGATCTTCTTGCCGTTCGGGCTGCGGCCCACCGCGACGAGCACGAGGTCGTAGCGCTGCGCTTCCGCCGGGGCCTTCTCGCCCTCGAACTTCACGTAGATGCCGTCTTCCTTCGCTTCCGCGCCGACCGTCTTGGTCTTCAGCATCACGTTGCCGAAGCGCTTCGCGTTGTACTTTTCCCAGACCTTCACGAGATCGCGGTCCGCGCCCATCATCAGGCCGTCCATCATTTCGACGACGTCGATCTCGGCGCCGAGCGTCGAGTACACCGTGGCCATTTCGAGGCCGATGATGCCGCCGCCGATCACGAGCATGCGCTTCGGCAGCTGGCGCAGTTCGAGTGCGCCGGTCGAATCGACGACGCGCGGGTCTTCCGGCATGAACGGCAGCTTCACGGCCTGCGAGCCCGCGGCGATGATGGCCTGCTTGAACTTCACGACCTTCTTGCCGTTTTCGCCCTGCACTTCCATGTGGAACGGATCGACGAAAGCGCCGACGCCCGTGACCACTTCGACCTTGCGTGCCTTTGCCATGCCGGCGAGGCCCGTCGTCAGCTTCTTGACGACGCCGCCCTTGAAGTCGCGCAGCTTGTCGAGATCGACTTCCGGCTTGCCGAACGTGATGCCGTGCGACGCGAGCGCCGCGGCCTCCTCGACGACCAGCGACGTATGCAGCAGCGCCTTCGACGGGATGCAGCCCACGTTCAGGCACACGCCGCCGAGCGTCGAGTAGCGTTCGACGAGCACCGTCTTCATGCCGAGGTCGGCGGCGCGGAACGCGGCCGAGTAGCCGCCGGGGCCGGCGCCGAGCACGAGCATGTCGCATTCGATGTCGGCGGCACCCGCGTAGGTGCCGGCTTGCGGCGCGGGTGCCGGCGCGGCTGCGGCCGGTGCGGGTGCAGCCGCTGCGGGCTTAGCCGGTTCCGGTGCTTTCGCGGGTGCGACTGCGCCTGCCGAGGCTTCGACGATGGCGATGACGGTGCCTTGCGAGACTTTCTCGCCGGCCTTGACCTTGATTTCCTTGACGGTGCCGGCGACGTCGCTGGGCACTTCCATGGAGGCTTTATCGGATTCGAGCGTGATGAGCGTCTGCTCTTTTTCGATCACGTCGCCGGGTTTGACGTTGACTTCGATGACATCGACGCCGCTGAAATCGCCGATATCCGGAACCTTGACTTCGATGAGACTCATTACTGTCCCCTTCTTGATTAGCTGCAGACAGAGGGGGGAGAAACCCGCGCAAGAACCCAAGACTACGGCCTGACAAGAAAACGCGAACCTGGGCAGGACCACCTTTGCCGTCCGCCCAAGGACGCGCCTTTCTTTTGGTTACTTTTCTTTGGAAGACAAAGAAAAGTGACCGCCGCCCCGCGCAGGGGCGACGCTAATAGACCGTTAGCAAAACAGGTTCAACGACAGAGCGTGGATAACGAACAAAAACCCCACGCCCCCGCGAGCCCCCCCGCTCATCAAAGAATGATGCGACGGAAATCGGCGAGCAACGCGCCGAGATACGCATTGAACCGCGCGGCTTCGGCGCCATCGATCACGCGATGGTCATACGACAGCGACAGCGGCAGCGTGAGCCGCGGCACGAACTGCTTGCCGTCCCACACCGGCTTCATCTGCCCGCGCGACAACCCGAGGATCGCCACTTCCGGCGCGTTGATGATCGGCGTGAAGTTCGTGCCGCCGATCCCGCCGAGCGACGAGATCGAGAAGCAACCGCCCTGCATCTGGTCCGGCTTCAGCTTGCCGTCGCGTGCGGCCTTCGACAGCTCGGCCATTTCCTTCGCGATGTCGACGAGACCCTTCTTGTCCGCATCGCGGATCACCGGCACGACGAGACCGTTCGGCGTGTCCGCGGCGAAACCGATGTGGTAGTACTGCTTGAACACCAGGTTGTCGCCGTCGAGGCTCGCGTTGAACGTCGGGAATTTCTTCAGCGCGGCGACGACCGCCTTGATCACGAACGCGAGCATCGTGAACTTCACGCCCGCCTTCTCGTGCTCCTTGTTCAGCTGCACGCGCAGCGCTTCGAGCTCGGTGATGTCCGCTTCGTCGTTGTTCGTGACGTGCGGGATCATCACCCAGTTGCGATGCAGGTTCGCGCCCGAGATCTTCTTGATGCGCGACAGCGGCTTCGCTTCGAACGGGCCGAACTTCGAGAAGTCGACCTTCGGCCACGGCAGCAGGTTCAGCTCGCCGCCGCCTGCCGGCGCGGCTGCCGCGGCCGGTGCTGCACGCTGGCCGGTCATCACGCCCTTCACGAAGCCCGTGACGTCTTCCTTCGTAATGCGGCCCTTCGGACCTGAACCCTGCACGCGTGCGACTTCGACGCCGAGCTCACGTGCGAACTTGCGCACCGACGGCGATGCGTGGCTGGCGCGGTATTCGCCCGACGGTGCAGCGGCCGGTGCCGGTGCAGCAGCAGCCGGGGCCGGGGCGACCTTCGCGGGTGCGGCGGCAGATGCCGGCGCCGGAGCGGCAGCGGCCGGAGCCGGTGCGCTCGCCTGCGGTGCGGCAGCAGCGGCACCTGCGGCTTCGAGCAGCACGATCAGCGTGCCTTCCGACACCGAATCGCCCACCTTCACCTTGATCTCTTTCACGACGCCGGCGGCCGGGCTCGGCACGTCCATCGTCGCCTTGTCCGACTCGAGCGTGACGAGCGACTGCTCCTTCTCGACCGTGTCGCCGACCTTCACGCCGATCTCGATCACCGGCACATCCTTGTAGTCGCCGATGTCGGGGACCTTCACTTCGAGCGTGCCGCCGGCTGCTGCCGGTGCGGCCGCCGGTGCTGCAGCAGCCGGTGCCGGCGCTGCTGCCGGAGCCGGAGCAGCAGCGGGCGCGGCCGCGCCGTTCGCCTGCGCCGCGGCGGCGCCTTCGAGCAGGATGATCAGCGAGCCTTCCGAGACGGAATCGCCCACCTTGACCTTGATTTCCTTCACGACACCGCCGACCGGGCTCGGCACGTCCATCGTCGCCTTGTCCGACTCGAGCGTGACGAGCGACTGCTCCGGCTCGACGGTATCGCCGACCTTCACGCCGATCTCGATCACCGGCACGTCCTTGTAATCGCCGATATCCGGCACCTTCACTTCGATCGCTTGACTCATCTGTTTCTGTCTCCATGGCCGCGCGCGCCCCTCGCGGGAGCGGCGCGCGGCATCACACGGCGTGTGCGTTAAACGGTCATCGGGTTGGGCTTCGACGGATCGAGGTTGTACTTGGCGATCGCATCCGCGACCACCTTGCGTTCGATCGTGCCCTCGTCGGCCAGCGCGTTGAGCGCGGCGACGGTGACCCAGTGACGGTCGACTTCGAAGAAGTGACGCAGCTTCTCGCGGGTATCCGAGCGGCCGAAGCCGTCCGTGCCCAGCACGACGAAACGCCGATCGATCTGGCCGCGGATCTGGTCGACCAGCGCACGGACGTAGTCGGTCGATGCGATGACCGGGCCCTGCGTGTCCTTCAGGCACTTCTGCACGTGCGACAGACGACGCTCTTCGGTCGGATGGAGCAGGTTCCAGCGTTCGACCTGATGGCCTTCACGCGCGAGCTCGGTGAAGCTCGGCACGCTCCACAGATCGGCGGCGACGCCCCAGTCGTTCTTCAGCAGGTCGGCGGCAGCGATCACTTCGTTGAAGATCGTGCCCGCGCCGAGCAGCTGGACGCGCGGCGCCTTCTTGTCGGCGTCGGCCTTCTTGAACGCGTACATGCCCTTGATGATGTCGGCCGCCACGTGCTCGCCCTGCGGAATCGCCGGGTGCTCGTAGTTCTCGTTCATCACCGTGATGTAGTAGTACACGTCTTCCTGGTCCGCCACCATGCGGCGCAGGCCGTCCTGGACGATCACGGCGAGCTCATAGCCGAAGGTCGGGTCGTAGCTCACGCAGTTCGGCACCGATGCCGCCCACAGGAGCGAGTGGCCGTCTTCGTGCTGCAGGCCTTCGCCGTTCAGCGTCGTGCGGCCCGCGGTGCCGCCCAGCAGGAAGCCGCGCGAACGCATGTCGCCCGCGGCCCATGCCAGGTCGCCGATCCGCTGGAAGCCGAACATCGAATAGAAGATGTAGAACGGCACCATGATCTCGCCGTGCGTCGAGTACGACGTCGCCGCCGCGATCCAGTCGCACATGCCGCCCGCTTCGTTGATGCCTTCCTGCAGGATCTGGCCGGTTTCCGATTCCTTGTAGAACATCAGCTGGTCGGAATCTTCCGGCACGTACTTCTGGCCCTGCTGGTTCCAGATGCCGATCTGGCGGAACAGGCCTTCCATGCCGAACGTACGCGATTCGTCCGGGACGATCGGCACGACGCGCTTGCCGAGCGCCTTGTCCTTCAGCAGGATGTTCAGGATCCGCACGAAAGCCATCGTCGTCGAGATCTCGCGGCCTTCGCCCGTGCCCTTCAGCAGCGGCTCGAACGCGTCGAGCGCCGGCACCGGCAGCGACGTCGCCTTCTCGCGGCGGTGCGGCAGGTAACCGCCGAGGTCCATGCGCTGCTTGCGCATGTATTCGAGTTCCTTCGAGCCTTCCTCGAACTTCAGGTACGGCACGTCGGCGATCTGTTCGTCGGTGATCGGCAGGCGGAACTGGTCACGGAACTTCTTCAGTTGCTCGACCGGCAGCTTCTTCTGCTGGTGCGTGATGTTCATCGCCTGGCCCGACTCGCCCATCCCGTAGCCCTTGATGGTCTTCGCGAGGATGACGGTCGGCGCGCCCTTCGTGTTCGTGGCTTCGTGGAAAGCCGCGTAGATCTTGTGCGGATCGTGGCCGCCGCGGTTCAGCGCCCAGATGTCGTCGTCCGACCAGTCGGCGACGAGCGCCTTCAGTTCAGGTGTGTTGAAGAAGTGCTCGCGCACGAACGCGCCGGATTCCGACTTGTACGTCTGGTACTCGCCGTCGACGACTTCCATCATGCGGCGCATCAGCGCGCCCGACTTGTCGCGTGCGAACAGCGCGTCCCAGCGGCTGCCCCAGATGACCTTGATCACGTTCCAGCCGGCACCGCGGAATTCCGATTCGAGTTCCTGGATGATCTTGCCGTTGCCGCGCACCGGGCCGTCGAGACGCTGCAGGTTGCAGTTGATCACGAACACGAGGTTGTCGAGCTTCTCGCGGCTCGCCATCCCGATCGCGCCGAGCGATTCCGGTTCGTCCGTCTCGCCGTCGCCGAGGAACGCCCACACCTTGCGGCCTTCCGTCTTCGTGATGCCGCGCGCTTCCAGGTACTTCATGAAGCGGGCCTGGTAGATCGCCATGATCGGGCCGAGGCCCATCGACACGGTCGGGAACTGCCAGAAGTCCGGCATCAGCCACGGGTGCGGGTACGACGAAATGCCGTTGCCGTCGACTTCCTGGCGGAAGTTGTCGAGCTGCTCTTCCTTCAGGCGGCCGAGCAGGAACGCGCGCGAGTAGACGCCCGGCGACGAGTGGCCCTGCACGAACACGAGATCGCCGCCGTGCTGCTCGGACGCTGCGTGCCAGAAGTGGTTGTAGCCGACGTCATAGAGCGTCGCGGCCGATGCGAACGATGCGATGTGGCCGCCGACGTTCGTGTCCTTGCCTGCGCGCAGCACCATCGCCAGCGCGTTCCAGCGCGTGTACGAACGGATGCGGTGCTCGATGTCCTGGTCACCCGGGATCTTCGCCTGCGCGGCGACCGGGATCGTGTTGATGTACGGGGTATTCGCGGAAAACGGCAGGTGTTCGCCGTGCATGCGGGCGAATTCGATCTGCTTTTCGATCAGGTAGTGCGCGCGGCCAGTGCCCACGGAGGAGATTACGCCGTCGAGCGACTCGAGCCATTCGACGGTTTCCTGCGGGTCGTCGTCATGTTCGGCGGCGACATATTTCATCACTTCGTTCGGTACAGCGGACATTCTCGTCTCCTGGGTCCTGGAATGTGAGGATCGCTCTCGTGCAGACGACGCGACGCGACCGGCTGCGGGCAAGCTCCGACGGATTGTAATGAGCGTGCGCGGGCCTGCGCAACAAAATTTTCGAATTGTGAGATCTTTTCTCGCAATGCGGAATATTGCTGCGCTGCACCCATATTTCGGGGCTCTCCAGCGCGTCGCGGCTGAACAAATCCGTTTCCGTTCAACATATCCGGTATAGGTTTTCCATGTATTGCGCTGCGCTACAATCCTGCCATGTTGACCGATCGGCTTTTCGCACGCTCGGCGCGACCGTCGGGCCCGCCGGCGGAGTCGCAGCCGTCCCGTTGGCACCACGGACCGTGGTGGTCCAATTCCTATTTGCTGACGCCCCTGCTGTCGATCCTGGTGTTCCTGGTAGTGATGAGCCTCATCCTGTGGAGCCTCAATCGCCGCGAACAGCAGCAGCAGGAAGACACCCTCTTCCGTAACGTCGCCTGGGCGCAGCAGCAGATCCGCCTGTCGATGACGGGCGCGCAGGAACAGCTCCAGGCGCTGTCGCGCGATCTCGCCTCCGGCCGGCTCGATCAGAACGCGTTCCAGATGGCCGTCGCGGACGTGATGCAAACGCATCCGGAAATCCTCTACCTGAACTGGTACACGTCGCCCGGCGTGCAGCGCTGGCCGACCGTGCATCCGCCGCTGCTCGGCCAGCGGCTCGCGAAGCCCGGCGAAGCGCAGATGCAGGACGCCGTGCGCGGCGCGTACGACGAGGCGCGCAGCACGCGCCGCCAGGCCTATTCGCCGCTGATCTACGACGACTTCGGCAACGGCTTCATCACGCTGCAGACACCCGTGATGCGCGGCGACCGCGAGTACCTCGGCTCGATCGCCGCGGTGTTCTCGGTCGAAGGCATCCTGAAGCACGACATCCCGCAGGAGTTGTCGTCGAAGTACAAGATCTCGATCACCGACGCGAACAACCGCGAGCTGTCGTCCACGTCGACGCGCCCGCGCCTGCCGCGCGACTCGCACTACGACCTGCCGCTCGATCCGCCCGGCCAGGGGCTGACCGTGCGCGTGTACGCATTCCCGCAGCTCACGAACCTGACCAACAACACGCTCGTGTGGCTCGTCGCAGGCCTGTCGTGCTTCGTGCTGTGGAGCCTCTGGAGCCTGTGGAAGCACACGCGCCAGCGCTTCGAGGCGCAGCAGGCGCTGTACGCAGAAGCGTTCTTCCGCCGCGCGATGGAAAACTCGGTGCTGATCGGCATGCGCGTGCTCGACATGCACGGCCGCATCACGCACGTGAACCCCGCGTTCTGCCGGATGACGGGCTGGGACGAAACCGACCTCGTCGGCAAGGTCGCGCCGTTCCCTTACTGGCCGCGCGACGCGTACCCGGAAATGCAGCGCCAGCTCGACATGACGCTGCGCGGCAAGGCGCCGAGCTCGGGCTTCGAGCTGCGCGTGCGGCGCAAGAACGGCACGCTGTTCCATGCGCGCCTGTACGTGTCGCCGCTGATCGACAGCTCGGGCCGCCAGACCGGCTGGATGTCGTCGATGACCGACATCACCGAGCCGAAGCGGGCGCGCGAGGAACTCGCGGCCGCGCACGAGCGCTTCACGACGGTGCTCGAAAGCCTCGACGCCGCGGTGTCGGTGCTGGCCGCCGACGAGGCCGAGCTGCTGTTCGCGAACCGCTACTACCGCCACCTGTTCGGCATTCGTCCGGACGGCCATCTCGAGCTGTCGGGCGGCGGCTTCGACCGCGCGCAGGCCTCGTCCGACTCGATCGACATGGTCGACGCGTTCGCGGGCCTGCCGGCCGCCGCGCTGACGAGCAGCACGGCGGACGCGCAGGAGGTGTACGTCGAGAGCATCCAGAAGTGGTTCGAGGTGCGCCGCCAGTACATCCAGTGGGTGGACGGCCACCTCGCGCAGATGCAGATCGCGACCGACATCACGACCCGCAAGAAGGCGCAGGAACTCGCGCACCAGCAGGAAGAGAAGCTGCAGTTCACGAGCCGATTGATGACGATGGGTGAAATGGCGTCGTCGATTGCTCACGAATTGAACCAGCCACTCGCCGCGATCAACAACTATTGCTCGGGCACGCTCGCGCTCGTGAAGAGCGGCCGCGGCACGCCGGAGACGCTGCAGCCCGCGCTGGAAAAGACCGCGCAGCAGGCGCTGCGCGCGGGGATGATCGTCAAGCGGATCCGCGAATTCGTGAAGCGCAGCGAGCCGAAGCGCCAGCCGGCTCGGGTCGCGGACATCGTCGCCGACGCGGTCGGGCTCGCCGAAATCGAGGCCAGGAAGCGCAGGATCCGGATCGTCACGGAAATCCTCGCAAGAATGCCTATTATTTATGTCGACCCCGTGCTGATCGAGCAGGTGCTCGTGAACCTGATGAAGAACGCGGCCGAGGCGATGGCCGACGTGAAGCCGGCGTCGGCGGACGGCGTGATCCGCGTCGTCGCCGACATCGAGGCGGGCTTCGTCGACATCCGCGTGATCGACCAGGGCCCGGGCGTCGACGAAGCGACCGCCGAGCGCCTGTTTGAACCGTTTTACAGCACCAAGTCCGATGGAATGGGCATGGGGCTGAATATCTGCCGTTCGATCATCGAATCGCATCGGGGGCGTCTGTGGGTGGTCAACAACGTCGAGCCGGATGGCCGCATTTCCGGCGCAACGTTCCACTGCAGCCTGCCCATTGGGGAACCCGCTGATCTCGGCCAAGGGGGGCGCGAGGCATCGGCATCACATACCGTTACGGGAGAACTATGAATAGCCCTGTCACCACCACTCAGGAAACCGTCTTTGTCGTTGACGACGACGAGGCCGTACGGGACTCGCTGCGCTGGCTGCTGGAGGCGAACGGCTATCGCGTGCAATGCTTCTCGAGCGCCGAGCAGTTCCTCGATGCCTACCAGCCTGCGCAGCAGGCCGGCCAGATCGCGTGCCTGATCCTCGACGTCCGGATGTCGGGCATGAGCGGCCTCGAACTGCAGGAGCGCCTGATTGCCGACAATGCCGCGCTGCCGATCATCTTCGTCACGGGTCACGGCGACGTGCCGATGGCCGTCTCGACGATGAAAAAGGGTGCGATGGACTTTATCGAGAAACCGTTCGACGAAGCCGAGCTGCGCAAGCTCGTCGAGCGGATGCTCGACAAGGCCCGAAGCGAAAGCAAGAGCGTCCAGGAACAGCGTGCCGCGAGCGAACGCCTGTCGAAGCTGACCGCGCGCGAGCAGCAGGTGCTCGAGCGGATCATCGCGGGCCGCCTGAACAAGCAGATCGCCGACGATCTCGGCATCAGCATCAAGACGGTCGAGGCGCACCGCGCGAACATCATGGAAAAACTCAACGTCAACACGGTGGCCGACCTGCTGCGCCTCGCGCTGTCGAAGAAGCAGGCCTGAGCGCGCGCCGGCCGCGGCGGCGCTGCCCGCCCGGCCCGCAGCCAGCCCTGGCCGCCCCGCGCGATGCGGCCCACTCGCGCGGCGGCGGCCTTTCTCCCGGCGCGCGAGCGCCGCGGCCATGACGCTTCCTGCTTATTCGCTGTCGGACGGCGGCAGGCGGTTGGTATAATCGCGTGCTTTGCTGCGACGCTTCGGGCGCCGCACGATCGCATTCCAACTTCCCGGCAGGACCACCACCATGACAGCCCTCCTCATCGACGGCAACGCCCTTTCGAAGACCCTGCGCGCACAGGCCGCCGAACGCGCCGCCGCCCTGACCGCACGCGGCCACCAGCCCGGTCTCGCGGTGATCCTCGTCGGCGCCAACCCGGCAAGCGAAGTCTACGTGCGCAACAAGATCAAGGCGTGCGAGGACAACGGTTTCTTCTCGCTGAAGGACGCGTACCCGGACACGCTGTCGGAAGCCGACCTGCTCGCGCACATCGACGCGCTGAACCGCGATCCGAAGATCCACGGCATCCTCGTCCAGTTGCCGCTGCCCAAGCACATCGACAGCCACAAGGTGATCGAGGCGATCGCACCGGAAAAGGACGTCGACGGCTTCCACGTCGCGAACGCCGGCGCGCTGATGACCGGCAAGCCGCTGTTCCGCCCGTGCACACCGTACGGCGTGATGAAGATGTTCGAGGCGCATGACATCCCGCTGCAGGGCGCGAACGCGGTCGTGATCGGCCGCTCGAACATCGTCGGCAAGCCGATGGCGATGATGCTGCTCGACGCCGGCGCGACCGTGACGATCTGCCACAGCAAGACGCGCGACCTCGCCGCGCACACGCGGCAGGCCGACATCGTGGTCGCCGCGGTCGGCAAGCGCAACATCCTGACCGCCGACATGGTGAAGCCCGGCGCGACGGTGATCGACGTCGGCATGAACCGCGACGACGCGGGCAAGCTGTGCGGCGACGTCGACTTCGCGGGCGTGAAGGAAGTGGCCGGCCACATCACGCCGGTGCCGGGCGGTGTCGGCCCGATGACCATCACGATGCTGCTGATCAACACGATCGAAGCCGCCGAGCGCGCCGCCGACGCGGCCGCCTGAGCGCCCGCCCCGTTCAGCCGGCGTGCGGTTCCGCACGCCGGCGCCTCGCCGGCCGCACCGCACCCACCGCGTCGGCCGCGCCATCAAACGCCTCCACCCCGCATCCGACCCCGCGTCAATCGCGTCGTTAGAAACTAACGATTGGAAAGCGCGCGATGCGCCCCAATAATGTCGATATCGGGCGCCGCGTTGCCTTGCGCGCCTACCCTTTTCACTCCGGTTCATCCGGCAACAGACAGGGAGTCTTATGTCCGCCAGCGCCAACACCAACCCGCTGCTCGATTTCTCGGGCCTGCCCCGCTTCGGCGAGATCCGCCCGGAACACGTGACGCCCGCGCTCGACACGCTGCTCGATGACGCCAACCGCGCGGTCGAGACGGCCAGCGCGGCCGCGACGCCGGCAACCTGGGCAGCCGTCGTCGAGACGGTCGAGTGCGCGACGGAGCCGCTCGGTCGCGCGTGGGGCATCGTCGGCCACCTGAACGCGGTTGCCGATACGCCCGAACTGCGGGCCGCCTATGGCGCGAATCTGCCGCGCGTGACCGAATTCTGGTCGAGCGTCGGCCAGAACCTCGCGCTGTACGAGAAATACAAGGCGATCGCCGCAAGCGCCGAATACGCGACGCTGTCCACCGAACGCAAGAAGATTCTCGACAACGCGCTGCGCGATTTCCGCCTGTCGGGCGCCGAGCTGCCCGAGGACCAGAAGCCGCGCTTCGCCGAACTGCAGGAACAGCAGGCCGCGCTGTCGAAGGCCTTCTCCGATCACGTGCTCGACGCGACCAACGCGTACGCGTATTTCGTGCAGGATGAGGCCGACCTGGCCGGCCTGCCCGGCGACGCGATCGAGGCCGCCCGCGAAGCCGCGCAAAAGGATGCGAAGGAAGGCTGGAAATTCACGCTGCACTTCCCATCGTACTTCCCGGTGCTGCAATACGCGGACAACCGCGCACTGCGCGAGACGCTCTACCGCGCCTATGCGACGCGCGCGTCGGAACTCGGGCCGCAGTACGGTGACGGCAAGGCCGAATGGGACAATACGACGATCGTCGCCGATGCGCTGAAGCTGCGCCGCGAAGAGGCGCTGATGCTCGGCTTCCGCAACTTCGCCGAAGTGTCGCTCGCGCCGAAGATGGCCGAATCGCCGCAGCAGGTGATCGCGTTCCTCGAGGATCTCGCCACGCGCGCGCGCCCGCACGCGGACAAGGACTGGGACGAGCTGCGCACGTTCGCCGCCAAGGAACTCGGCCTCGCCGAACTCGCGCCGTGGGACGTCGCATTCGCGGCCGAAAAGCTGCGCCAGCAGCGCTACGCGTTCTCGGAAAACGAGGTCAAGCAGTACTTCCCGGAGCCGGCCGCGCTGAAGGGCCTGTTCACCGTCACCGAGACGCTGTTCGGCGTGCAGATCAAGCCGGACGACGCGCCGGTGTGGCACAAGGACGTACGTTTCTTCCGCGTCGAGAATCGCGACGGCTCGCTCGTCGCGCAGTTCTATCTCGACCTGTACGCGCGCGAAGGCAAGCGCGGCGGCGCATGGATGGACGACGCGCGTTCGCGCGCGAAGCGCGGCAGCAGCGTGCAGACGCCGGTCGCCTATCTCACCTGCAACTTCTCGGCGCCGGTCGGCGGCAAGCCCGCCTGCTTCACGCACGACGAAGTCATCACGCTGTTCCATGAGTTCGGCCATGGGCTGCACCACATGCTCACGCGCGTCGACGAACTCGGCGTGTCGGGCATCAACGGCGTCGAATGGGATGCCGTCGAGCTGCCGTCGCAGTTCATGGAAAACTTCTGCTGGGAATGGGACGTGCTGTCGTCGATGTCGTCGCACGTCGACACGGGCGCCGCGCTGCCGCGCGAGCTGTTCGACAAGATGATCGCGGCAAAGAACTTCCAGAGCGGGCTCGGCACGCTGCGTCAGATCGTGTTCTCGATGTTCGACATGCTGCTGCACGTCGACTTCGACCCGGCGGGCGCCACCGGCGTGACCGCGTTCGCGCGCGAGATCAACGAGCGCTATCACGTGATCCCGCAAGCCGCGTTCTCGCGCTGGCCGAACACGTTCAGCCATATCTTCGCGGGCGGCTACGCGGCCGGCTATTACAGCTACAAGTGGGCCGAGGTGCTGTCGGCCGATGCGTACGCGGCATTCGAGGAGGCAGCTGCCGCAAGCGGCAGCGTGCTCGACGCGGCGACCGGCACGCGCTATCGCCGTGAAATCCTCGAGGTCGGCGGCAGCCGCCCGGCGATGGATTCGTTCAAGGCGTTCCGCGGCCGCGAGCCGCAGATCGATGCGCTGCTGCGCCATAACGGGATGGCGGCGCCCACGCACTGAGCGGGCCGCCAGTGCGTTCGGTTGCATGTGAGCAAAGGCACCGCTTCGGCGGTGCCTTTTTTCATGGCGCGGGGGACTCGTCGTCGAACAACGAGAACTGTCCGTGGCGCTCGGCGGTATCTTCGTCGATGCGTACGCCGACGCCGAGCAGCCGCACCGCCTGCGCACGCCGTTGCAGCCCCTTCGCGAGCAGCGTGACGGCCGTGTCCGCATTCGTCGCATCGGCCACGCACTCGACCGTCGTGCGCTGGAAATCGGCGAAGCGGATCTTCACGTACAGCTTGCGGATCGAGCGCGAGGCGCCCGCCCGTTCGATCCGCGCGTCGAGTTGCACGACGAGGCGGCGGATTTCCTCCGCGCACTGCTCGAGCGTCGTCAGGTCGGTCACGTAGGTCGTCTCGACGCTGACCGACTTGCGCTCCTGGTCGGCCTGCACGCGCCGCTCGTCGATCCCGCGCGACAGTTCGTACAACCGCCGCCCGAACGCGCCGAATTCACGGTGCAGGTCGATCAGCGGCCAGTCGCGCAACTGCGCGCAGGTCTGGATGCCGAGCCGGTCGAGCCGCGTGGCCGTCACCTTGCCGACGCCGTGCAGCTTGCGCACCGGCAGCGCCGCGACGAACGCGTCGATCTCGTGCGGCCGCACGACGAACAGCCCGTCGGGCTTGTTCCAGTCGGACGCGATCTTCGCGATGAACTTGTTCGGCGCAACGCCGGCCGACACGGTCACGCCGACCGTGTCGAACACGCGCTGGCGGATCTCCCGCGCAATCAGCGTGGCACTGCCCTGGCACCGCTCCGACCCGCTGACGTCGAGGTACGCCTCGTCGAGCGACAGCGGCTCGACGTCGGGCGTGTAGTCGCGATAGATCGCCATGATCTGCCGCGATGCCGCGCGGTACTTGTCCATCGCGGTCGGCAGGATCAGCAGGTCCGGGCACTTGCGCATCGCCAGCGCCGACGACATCGCCGAATGCACGCCGTAGCGCCGCGCCTCGTAGTTGCAGGTCGCGATCACGCCACGCTGGTCGGGCCGGCCGCCGACCGCGAGCGGCCGGTTGCGCAGCGACGGGTCGTCGCGCATCTCGACCGACGCGTAGAAGCAGTCGCAGTCGCAGTGAATGATCTTGCGCATGCGCGGCTGCGCATCGCCCGGCGGCGGCGCGGGCGAATCGGCAGGCGGAATGATGGTCGGGTTCACGGTGCCGATACTGTACAAAAACACAGTGCCGGTTTCAACTGTCGCGTGCGGCCGGGCCCGGCGGCGCCGTACTGGCCCGCTTTGCGCGGATCGTACCGGCCGGGCACGAACAGCCGCGCCTATACTCGTCTGCCGCGAGACACGAAACGCAAAGGTGACGCATGAAGACAATCGGACTGATCGGCGGGATGAGCTGGGAATCGTCGGCCGAGTACTACCGGATGATCAATCGCCATTCGAAGGCGTTGCACGGCGGACACCACAACGCGAAGAGCGTGCTGGTCACGGTCGATTTCGCGGAGATCGAAGCGCTGCAGCGCACGCACGACTGGGCCGCGCTCGGCGAACGGATGGCCGGCGCCGCGCGACAGCTCGAGGCGGCCGGCGCCGATCTGGTCGTGCTGACCACCAATACGATGCACCGCGTCTGCGATGCGATCGAAGCCGCGGTGACGCTGCCGTTCCTGCACATCGCCGATCCGACCGGCACCGCGCTGCGCGATGCGGGCGTCGAGCGCGTCGCGCTGCTCGGCACGCGCTACACGATGGAGCTGCCGTTCTACGCGGAGCGGCTGCGCGGGAAGTTCGGGATGGAGGTGCTCGTGCCGGACGAACGCGGGCGCGACGACGTGCACCGGATCATCTACGACGAGCTGTGCCACGGCATCGTCTCGCCGGAATCGCGCGCGACGTACGTGACGATCATCGAGGAACTGGCCCGGCGCGGTGCGCAGGCCGTGATCCTCGGCTGCACGGAAATCACGCTGCTGATCGGCGCGGACGACTCGCCGCTGCCGGTGTTCGATACGACCGCGCTGCATGCGAAGGCGGCGGTCGAGTGGGCGGCGCGCTGATCGCTGCCGCGCGGAAAACAAAAAACCCGGCACGGGGCCGGGTTCCTGTCGACGAAGCGCGCATCGGTCACTTGCGCTGCACATCGTCTGGTGTGCTTGGTTGCGGGGGTAGGATTTGAACCTACGACCTTCGGGTTATGAGCCCGACGAGCTGCCAGACTGCTCCACCCCGCGTCAGAGAAATAAATTATAGGGTGAGGGAGTACTCACGTCAATACTTTTGTCACAATTTCTTCCCGATTCATCGAAACGGCCGCGCGCGGCGCCTCCCCCGCCTCGCACGAAGCGCGCGTTCGCGCCCCGTGCTCGCGGTAAGATGGCGGCCTTCGTATTCACCCCGCACGCACACTCCCGTTCATGAAAATCGCCACCTGCTATTTTCATTAACGTCTAAGCCTATCTAAGAACGGCTACCCGATCGCCCGCAACCCCAATCCCATCAAGGGTTTTAGACAAATAGCGTCTAACAAAATCCAAGGGTGGCTACGGAAATTTGGGTAGCTAGGCGGGTAGCTAATTCGCTGGCACTATCGCCTGACTACCCACGAGGAACGATATGGCTAGGCAAACGAATGTGCTCGACGACATGCAGCTGCGGCGCTGGATCGCCGCCGGGAAACCGGTCGCAAAGTCCGACGGCGACGGGCTCACCTTCACCCTTTCCGCCGGCGGCACTGCGGCGTGGATCCTGCGTTACCGGTTGGCCGGCGGCCGCCGGCGCGAGCTGACCCTCGGCAACTACCCCGACCTGTCGCTCGCGGCCGCGCGCAAGGCGGCCCGCGCGCACCGCGTCGCGATCGACAACGGCGCCGATCCGGCTGTCGCAAAGAAGACCGAGCGCGCGGCATCAGCCGCCGCATGGACGGTCAACGACCTGGTCGCCGACTTCCGCGCGAAGCGATTCGCGCAGGACATCGAGAAGCCGCTGTCGGCCAGCACGATTTACTACCGCACGTGGGATCTCGACAACGTCGTGAAGCCGAAGCTCGGTTCGCTCGAAGTGCGGAAGGTCACGTCGCTGGACGTCATCCAGGCGATCGAGGATGCCGGCCGTGGCTGGACAATGTCGAAGCGGATTCTCACCACCGTGACGCAGGTATTCGACCACGCGTGCGGCCGCAAGATCATCGCGGCGAACCCGTGCGCCGGCGTGAAGCTGACCGCGATCATGGGCGCCCGGCCGAAGGTCAGGCCGCGCGTGATGCTGGCTGTCGACGAGCTGGCGAAGATCCTGCCCGGCATCGACGACACGATCGGCCGCGAGAACGGCCTGATGCTGCGCATCCTGCTCGCGACGTGCGTGCGCACGAACGAGCTCGTCAAAGCCCGCAAGGAATTCATCGACCTGGCGCACGGGTCGTGGTTTGTCCCTGACGAAGCGGTCAAGACGCGGACTGGCTTTCTCGTGCCGCTCGTGCCGCGCGTCGCGACGTGGTTCGAGGAACTGCTCGCGCTGTCCGGTGACTCGCCGTGGCTGCTGCCCGCGCGCGGTCGGCAACGTATCAGCCGGCTCGGTGATACGCACGTCGGGAACACGACGCTGTGGGCGGCCATCGACCGCGCGTTCCTGCGCGGCGATCTCGAGGCTCGGCGCTTCACGCCGCACGACACGCGCAGCACGGCCAAGGGGCACATGATGAACATGGGTATCCCGAAGGAGATCACCGAGATCGCGCTGAACCACAAGCTGCGGGGGATGGAAGGGATCTACGACGTGCGGCAGGAGATCCCCGAGCGGCGTGCCGCGCTCGAAAAGTGGGCCGAGTTTGTCGGCGCGTGCGCAGACGGCCGCGAGGCCGAGATCATCCCGATTCGCCAGCCATTGATTGCCGCGGCGTAGCCGGCGCCGGCTCGGTCACCATTTCGTCGGCCGGGTAAAGCTGCAGCATCGTACGGGCCGCGTCGATGCTCGTCGAGTGCAGCCACTCGTCGTAGTCTTCCGGCCGCAGGATCACGACGGATCGCTTCTCATCGCCGAGCCGGTGCATGTGCTTCATCACGGGGTGCTCGTCTGCGTTCACCGTAAGCATCGCCATCGCGAGCGTCTCGGCTCCGTCTGCACCACGCCACGCGCGCCAGACACCCGCGACGCAATACGGGCGCCAGTCGCCGACCCCGATCCGATAGCGCACGTGCTTGCCCGTCTCCCAGTTCGGCTCGTAGACCCATTTCACCGGAATCAGGCAGCGCTGGCCTGCGCGCCATGCTGTTCGATACGCCGGCTTCTCGCCCACCGTCTCCGACCGTGCGTTGACGGTCATGAACTTCTTCCCCGCTGGCTGGAACGTCTTCGGCATCATCCCGAAATTGGCGACGACGGCCTCCGCGCCGTCGCCGGCCGCGCGCACGATCGGCGCGAGATAATCCGGCCAGATCTCGTCCTTCCACGGCGCGCGGCGGTAGAGGTCGCTGAAATTGTCGATCTTCAACTCGCTCAGGCCCGATTCCTCGCCGGGCGCGCGGTAATTGGTGCACATCGACCGTCCCCTATTTTCGTTCTTGACGGCCCCATCTTACCCCGCGATACACTGTATATCCATACAGTGCCGCCTTGCATCGTGGAAACCAAAGCGACCCCATATATCGGACTGCACATCCGCACGGTCATGTGCACGTGTTGGACATGCGAGCATTGGGCCGGAACCGCAGAGCCCGGCGCCGGTATCGCGCACTGCACGCACCCGCGATGCTCACCCATGCGGGTGCGACCAAACCACGGGTGCTCCTGCTGGGTGCGAGCGACGGGCCTCGATGAGTTGGACGATGAGACCTGCGACGCGCTCGCGCAGCGCTATTTCGCGAGTACCGTCAGCGCGTCGTAGTCGCGCTCGCATTGCTGGCCGGCGATGCGGGCACGGTCAGCGTACTCTGCCAGCTCGCCCGCGCGCTGGTCAGCGCGGCCGAGCACGTCGGCAAGCAGATCGAGGGCGTCGCCGGTTGCCGGGCTTCCGGCGGTAGCGGCGCGATGGCGGGCGGCCGCAACGAGCTGGTCGACACGCTGCTGCAGGCTGCCAGCGGCAGCACGAGCAGCAAAAGCATCTGCGAGCGCGGCCGTGCGTTGTTTGTTCGCATCTTTTGCGATCTCCGATTGGGCCGCGGTGCGGCGTTGTTCTTCGGCACGGGCCGCATCCACCGCGGCGAGCTGCGCTTTCTGCGCGCCGGCCGTCGTCTCGCGCACGCCGTCGGCATGCCCCTTGAAGTAGCAGGCGCCGGCCGTGATCGCGAGCGCGATGATGAAGGCCAGCCAGAGGCGCGGGTCGAGGATCGTCATGCCGCCACCTGGCCGCCGGCCGCCCGGTACGCGTCGAGCAAGCGCTCGATGTCGTTCTCGTGCTGCCCGTAGCCCGCGCCCGGCAGGCTCGCCCATACATTCGACACCTTCGCGACAGCCTCGCGGAAACGGCCGGCGTCGATCAGCGGAAGCGCGCCGTGCTCGCGCAGTTGCTGCAGCGCGTATCGGTCCTGTGATGCCGGGCCGAAGTCGGGCAACTGCAGCTGTGCCTGGTAGATGCGCCACCAGCGGTACAGGATCTGGTAGCGGCCGGCCGCTGTCGACGGAACAGGGATATTGCGGTTGAGCACGTTCGGGTGCGCTGCGTAGCTGGAGAACAACAGCGGCCGCGCCGGCGTCGCACCGACCAGCACGTTGTAACCATCGTCTGACTTTGCGAGCAGCGCGGGCGTGATCTCGCTCGCGGCAATCATGTCGAGGAAGGCGATACGGTTCTTGCCGCCCGCCGTTGCTACGTCAATGCGCGCCATTGTGTTTGTGCTCCTTCGTCCACCAGTAAGCCTTGCGCCCCATCACCCACAGGCACACGATCGCCATGCCGACCATCATCAGCGTTTCGGGCAGGTCGATCGCCGGCAGCATGCGGATCGGCTTCAGGACGTTGACGGCGGCCGCGATACCGATGATCGAGAACCCGACCGTGCCCCACCACCCCGTTACGATCGCGTCGCTGACGGCGATCCAAATGCAGAACGCGAGGATGACGAGGTTTGCGAAAACGAAAATCGTGACCATCACGGACCTCCGAAGATGCGTCGTTTGAGGGCCCCGATGAAGTCTGCGTTGTTGATTTCTTTGAACAGCTCTTTCGTGACTGCCAGACCGAACAGGCCGACGAGAAAGCCGATCGCCTGCTGCGCGCCGCTGTCGGTGATCGCGAACCACGACACGGCAGCTGGCCCGCCGTAGTACGCGATCGCAGCGCCGGACAGGAACGACACGGCTTTCTGCCGGCCAGTTAGCCCGTCGCCGATGAAGCGCAGCGCGATCAGCGAGCCGACTGCGCCCGGCACGGTCTTCGCGAGAAGCGCGCCTGCCGCTGCGATGGCGCTGGTAGTCGGTTCTGCCATGTCACCCCCGGATCTGGAAACGGATGCCGGACAGATCGATATACGTCGCGCTGGCATTCGTATCGGCCTGGTCGATCGATCCGTCCAGGTTGACGCGCAGCAGGCACGGCCCGTTTGCGCCACCGCACCCGAAGATCTGCGTATAGAGGGGCGTCATACTGGCGGGCAGCTGCGCGACCTTCACGTTCGCGCCGACTGTGCCACCCTGCATCGTGCCGCGCACGTCTACCCAGCCATCACGGCTCATGCTCGCGTAATAGCCCGGCGTGCTGCCGCCGTAATACGACCAGCCATTGAGCGGCGTGAGCGCCTGCCAGACGTTGCTCGAATATGGGAGCATTTCGGCATCGCCCATGATCTCGTCGACGAGCTTGCCCCAGATCATGTTTTGAAAGATGCTCCGCGGATGCACGCCCTGCTTGTTGCCGAAGTCGTCGGACAGCATCGTACCCGGCATCCAGTTGGCGTCGCGCATCGCGCCATAGGCGTCGAAGTACGCGCACTTGAAGTCGCGCGCGGCGGCCACGTAGATGCCGCGAATCCTCTCCATCCATTGCGACGAGCGGAAGTGCTGCGGATCGTAGATCGCGTTCGGGCCCACGAGGACGATCGAAAGCTGGTCGACCGTACCGTGCGGCTGCGCGCGGATCTCGGCCAGCTTGGCACGCAGATTGTCTTTGAACCCTTCGAGTCCGTCCTGAATATCGTTGATGCCGTACTTGATCCAGAACACGTCCGTCGTGCCGCCAACCTCGTCGATATCCGGAATCGCGTTCATTTGGGCGACACGGGTGCCGCCGATGGCGCGGTTCGTGCAGGCGATCGGATTGCGCACCCCTTTCACGCGAATCATGTAGTCGGTCAGCAACTGCTGCGGCTCGAATGCCGCCCCAGCATAGCCGCCGCCGTTGGCAGCAGTAGCGGCCGTCGAATCGCCATAGATGAACATCGTGAGCGTGCCGCCCACCTGGAGACGCAGGAACAGACGGTAGAGGTATTCTTTGCCGATGAAGCGCTGGAAGCGGTCGCCGTAGGAGTTCTGCGCGTAGACGCCCCCCTGCGGCGCGGCGATCAGCAGTTCACCGCCGCCCTCGAACTCGATCCCATACTGGTTGTCGACGCCCGTTACGCGCATCGACTTGCCCGCCAGATTCACAACGCCGCCGACGGGCGCCGTCGCGATCGCGTTGTTGACGGGGACCGTGTCGTCGTCGATGCCGTTGGCGTTTAGCGGTCCCTTGTCACCGATGCCGACGTTGTCGCGCATCTTCTGCTGAAACGTGAGCGGGACCGAACCCGGGCCGTCCTGAATGAAAGTCCCGAGCGCACCCTGCGCACCCGCAGTGATCTGCTCGGCGGTCCTTTTCGCATCGTCGAGGATCGCCTGCGGTTCCCGCCAGTCCTGCTGTGATACCCCGACTTCGCCGTTGCTCTTGAACACAAGTGCTTTGCGCGCCCGCTTGCTGGCCGTCGGCAGTACGGCGTTCATCCCGAATTCGGAGAACGGGTATCGAACACCCGTCGCGATCAGCCCGAACGCGCGCTGAATCAACATCGTCAGCTTGTCAAGGGCGCGCTCAGTCGTCTTGGAAGGGAACGGGTCGTTCTGCTGATACTGCGTTTCCTGCGTCGCAGGCACGTCGCGATAAATGTGCAACGTGTAGCCGGCCGCGATTGCGTCGAACGTTGTCAGTGCGCCACCTGCGGGATCGCCCGCGCCGGCCAAGGAAAAGTCTGTGCCGAAGACCAGCGGCACTGCCGCGCCTGACGCATCGATTCGATCCGCGCGCACGTCGCCGTTACGCAGAAAATAGTACGGAATCGGAAATTCGACGGTCGCTCCGTCGGTAGCGTAGGTGACGTCCTGAACGTCCGAGGCAACAGTCATGGCACAGCCCTGTAGGAGACTGCGCCATGCTGCCAAACGCGCATCGCGGAATCTCGCGTCTTTCCGTCTATGCTAGGATCGGCGGCACCACGAAACGGGGGACAAAATGAAGAAGATCGTTGCGATGGCCGTGAGCACGTGCACGCTTGTTGGTTGCGTTTCTTTCGGGCAGATGGAGAAAGGACTTGACGCTCTCCGCAATCAGCCTGTGTCGACCGCCGTCCAGGTACTCGGCTATCCGGCGGGCGAGCGTGAAGCCGCCGGTATGAAGATCGTGCATTGGGGTCGCCAGCAAACCGGCCTGATGCCGCTTACATCGTACGGCCAAAATAGCGGATTCGGTACAGTCGGCACGACGCCGTTCAGCTACACCGGGGCGTCCACATCCATGCAATATGTGCCGATGAATTTCAACTGCGATATCGATCTCGCCATCGGGCCGGGCGGGGTTATTCAGGGCTATCAGTACTCTGGCAACATCGGCGGTTGCAGCTCGTACATCAAAGCCCTGAATCGTTACCGCGAATCGCTCGGCGTGAACTAACCGAGCGCGGCCGCGAGATTCGGCGCGCGCTGCGGCTCGCCCGTACCAGGCGACCAGTAATAGTCGTTGTGGTACTGCGTGCGCGACCTGTTCATGTTTCGCTGCGTGACACCCGGCGACAGGTTCTCGGCGAGGTTATCCCAGATCAGGCGGTTCCATACCGTCTTCCAGAACCAGAGATTCACAAGCGGCGTATTCGACTGCGCGATCTTGAGCAGGTCGGCCCCGACGTGTGTGTCCTTGCCCTGCGCGGCATCCTGCACGTTCGATGAGATCGCCCGCAGCGGCTGGAACAGCGTCGACAGCAGCGGACCGCCGACCGCGCTGCCGAGCAGCGAACCGTAGTCGGCCGACTCGAACGCCGCGACCAGCATGTCGCCGGCGAAGCCTGCGCCACCGCCGACCGAGAACGCCCGCGTCCAGAAGCCGCCCGCGTGCTTCACGTCGTCGAACATCGGTTCCGGATCCTTGCCGGCGAGCAGGTTCTTCGCCTGCGTCGAGATAGCGCCGATCAGCGTCGTGCTCACAACGAGTGCCGCCGCGTAGGCCATCGGGTTCGCGAGCGCCGGCGCGCCGTCGACGCGAAAGTCGCCCGAACGCCGCATATCGCCGATGCGCCCCCAATGCCGCGAGATCATCGCCATCGGGAACGACTTGAACTGCATGAATGATTTTTTCAGCTCACCCGTGACGGTGCCCGGCGTGGCCGAGGCGATCACCTTTGTGCGCAGGTCCGGGTTCAGTACGGCGAACTCGCCCTCCTCGCGGATCATGCCTAGTAGCTTCGGCACGACGTCGGCCGCGCGCGCCTCACCGGTCGCGTACAACGCATCCGGCGTCAGGTATTCGGCATCCCCGTACTTGCCCGGCGTCGCCTTGTTCACGATCGCCCAATCGTCAGCGGTCAGTCCGGCACGCGTCAGCGCGCGGCGGTCCCATTCGGTCAGGCTGTTCCAGTCGGTTCGGCCAATGTCCGCGAGCCCGCGCATCATGTGCGACTGGAACGCCGTGCGCAATGCGTCCGTCCAGCCGGTGACGCCGCCGAACTTCATCGTCGCGGCGGACAGGTTGCGGGCCCATGTCGTCGCGAGGTTGTCCGTGCCCCACCGATTCAGTCCGTGCTCGAGCGATTCGGCGATCAGCCCCTGCGACGACAGCCACGACCGGAAGTCCTTCGAGCCGGGCGCCATCAGCCGCGCGGCCGTGCCAAGCGTCTTGAAGAACGGTACCTTGTTGTAGCCGGCCGTCACGAACATCGTGCCAACGTCGCCGAGCGCGGCGAGGATCGTGCCCTGCAGTTTCACGGCGCTGACCGTCGTGCGCAGCGTTTCCATCTTGCGCGCGAGCGCCGGATTGACGGGCGTGTTCGTCGCGCCGGTCACGTAGTTCCAATACGCCCCGACCGACGTCATGCCACCTTCGAGCGTGCGTATTTCGGTGCCGTCGTGCACGGCCGTCAGCTGCATCTGCGTCTTCATGTTGCGCGTCGGGTTCGGGCCGTAGCGCTCGACGAGCGCGATGTTCTTCGCCATGCCGCCGACGTGGTCGACCAGCGCGTTGAGCAGCGAGCCCTCGCCATACTGGCGGTTGTACTGCATGTGCGCGTCAGCGTCGCGAAAGTGCAGAACGCGGTGCGCGGATCCGGCATTCGCGCGCGCGGCGTTGCCGGACGTCTCGCCCGGCACGATCTTGTTGACCCCGCCATACGCGATCGTGTCCCACACACCCTGCTTGCGCGGCGCGATGTTGCCGCGCGCGGCCGCGTTCGCGCGTTCCCACGCCTCGCGATCCTCGCCGACCAGCACCTTGCGCAGATCGACGTCGCTCAGCGGGTTCCCGGCATCGTCGAGGTATTGCGAGCGATCGAGCAGCGGCATCACGGCGTCGGCCCACGCGTGACGCTGCGCATCCGATCCGTTGCCGAGCACCTTGCTTTGCGCGTGGCGGATCGGCACATAGCCATAATCGAGCTCGCCGACGTTGCCGCCGGCGCGATTGAAGCGCTCGCGCATCGCGCCCGTCGTCTTCCCGATCTGTTCGGCCGCGGCCTTCGCCACCTCGTTGCCCGTCGAGCCGTCCGCGCCGCGGTACACCTCGCGGATGATGTCGCGCTCCATCGCCGGATTGTCGACGTCGAATGCGCGCGCGAGGAAGTTCTGTCCGACCTTCATCGCGTCGATCGCGCCCATCGTCTGCCGCATGTAATCCGACTTGATCGCGCCGGCCAGCACGTACGTCTGCTCGATGTCGTGTTTCACGATCGTCTCGCGCGCACGCTTACGGTGAGCGTTTTCGGGATCGGAATACAGCGCTTCCTGAATCCGGTCGGTCGTCTCAATCTGCTTGGCGATCTGCATCTGCTTGCGGGCCCGGTCGAGCTCAGCCTCGTGCACAAGCTGCTGCCGCGCCCACTCGGCGCCCGCCGCGACGCGATCGGCCTGTGACATCGACGACCACGCGGCCGGATCCTGTCGCGCCGTCGAGCGCATGCCCGCGCGCACGCGGTTCTCGATGCCGTCGATCTCGGCCTGCGTGAGCTTGCGGCCGGCGGCCGCCTCGACCGCGTTGACGCACTTCTGGTGCATTTAGCCTCCCAGGCTGATGAAGCAGTTCGCGGCGACTTCGAACAGGCCGGCGTCCTGCGTGTTCATGGCGTGCTCGTCGTCGATCTGCAGCAGCAGCTCGGCAACGGTGCCCGTGCGCTCGCCGGCCGGTGTGTCGATCGTCACCTGCATGTCAGGCCGCAACGCGGCGGTGTCGCGCATGTTCGCTTCGATCGCACGTGCACTCGGCGCACTTGCGCCGGAAAGCGTTTCACCATTGGCCGTGCGCGGCGCAGTTCCGGCAGAAATCGTATCGGCCGCCTGCAGAATAGGCTCCTGCGGCGGCCGATACGTCACCGGGTCGCGGCGCGTCTGCGCGCGCACGACGTCCTCGACGAAGCGCGACAGCGGCGTGCGGCGCGTGGCTGGGGCATCGATCCCGGCACGTGCGCTGCGCAGATCCGCCAGTTGCGCATCGAGCGCGCCGAGCTGCTGGTGCGCCTGTTGCGCGCGGGCGTTTTCCTCGATCGCGCCGCGCAGCCGCTGTATTTGCGCCTCATGATCGGCGATCGCCGCGTCGATCTGCTTCTGCGCCTTTGCGGCCGCGGCCTTGTACTTCATGCCCTGGTCCTGCAGTTGGCGCGTCAGCTCCTTCACGCCGGCGGCGGAATCGTCGGGCCGCGCGGCGGTAAGCTGGTCGAGTTCGGCGCGCATCTGCGATACAGCGCCCTGATCGGCAAGCCCGGATGCCTGTTGCGCGACGTCAGTACGCTGCGCCTCTGCTTCCGCGATCAGCGAGTCGAGCGCGGTAGCGCGCGCCGAGTCGTCGCCCGTCACGAACCGCGCGACGTCCGGGAACTGGCCGGCATCCATCTGGCGCGCGGCCAGTTCGAACGCGTCCTGATGCGCGGACATCGCGGCGACGTCATCCGGCCGCCCGAACACGTAAGCGTCATCGACGATCCGCTGCCCGCGCGCGAGCAACGCCGCGTCGACTTGCTCGGGCGTCACGCGGAACGTCGCCGAGTCGATGCCGCGCGTCGCAAGGTATTCGTTCACGCGGTCGAGGTACGCGGCCGTCTCGTCCGCTGGCGGCCGCTCGCCGCGCAGCACCGCAGCCGCCTGTTTCGGGCCGCCGTTGTAGTCGGCGATCATCGCCTGCAGGTTGCCGCCGTACTGCTTCTGCGTGTCGGCCAAATACTTCGCCATACCGTCGAGCGCCTGCACCGGGTCCGTCGGATCGGTCACGCCGTATTTGATCCGGTTCTCGGGCATCATCTGCGACACGCCCGCCGCGCGCTTCAGAGACACCTGCCCCGAATTCGACTTCTCGCCCGCGTTCTTCAACGCGAGCATGAGCTCAGGCGGCACGCCAGCCGCCTGCGCGGCCTGCACTGCATAGGCGTCGAGCTGCGGCGAGTTGTACGGTAGTGCGCGTCGCGCGTCGATTGCGAGCGACTGTAGCGGCAGCGCGGCGGCTGCCGCTGTCTGCCGCGCTGCGCGCGCCGTCACGGCGGTGTGCGCGCCGGCGAACGCTCCCGCCATCAGCGTCGAGGCGGCGATATTCACCGGATCCAGCGGGTCGATCTGATCGGCGAGGTGGTCGTAATCCGCATTGCGCAGAATC
Source organism: Burkholderia sp. AU38729 (assembly GCF_020419725.1). Classification (NCBI taxonomy): domain Bacteria; kingdom Pseudomonadati; phylum Pseudomonadota; class Betaproteobacteria; order Burkholderiales; family Burkholderiaceae; genus Burkholderia; species Burkholderia sp. AU38729. Next base: position 280,962 of record NZ_JAIZQO010000009.1, read on the forward strand.
GCCTTCTCGATCGTCGCCTGCGCAATGGCGGCACCCGGGCCGCCCGCCGCGACGAGCCCCGCCGTGCGCGCGACAGTCGAACCGGCCACGGGCAGCACGGCGCCGGCAGCCGTAATTGCGCCCTCGACCGCGCCGACTGCTGTCCGCGTGCCGACGTCGACGCCCTGGCGTTTCAGGTCTTCCGCACGCGACATGCCGATCGACGTTCCGCCGACGGCCGCGCCGGCCAGCGGACCGCCGAGCACTGCAGCGGGCACGATCTGCGTGAGGCCCGACATCACGCCCTGCACGGTCTGGTCGATCGCTGTCGTACGTGTCGGGTCGGGCTTGAACGTGTCGGACAAATCGTACGCGCGCGTGCCGAGCGGCGACTCGAACAGGTGCCCAGCGCGTTGCTTCGCGATCGCCGCGTTGACCTGCTTATCCGCGTCAGCCTGCGCCTGCGGGTTCAGCGTGAGCGTGTCGGGGTCGACGTAGATCTGGCTCAGGCCGGCGGCAAGATCCGACGCCGCGCCGAACAACGCGGTGCCGCCCTGCCCGAGCCCGCGCCCGACCGCGCGCGCGATCGAGGTGATCGACGTCGACGGATACGTGCGCGGCTCGGGCACATCAATCTGGTTCTGCCCGCTCAGGAAACTGGCGGTCTGGTCGGCGTACAGCGAATCGACCGGCATTACATACCTCCCGGGAACGGCATGGTCGGAGATTGTCCGGCCGGCGCCGCGCCGGTCTGTGCGTTCTTCGTCGGGAACGTCAGGTGCACCGTGACCGGCGCGCCGGTCTTGTCGGTAACGAACTTCGATCCGGTCGACACCGCGTACGTGCCGCGCACGCCGACGCGCACGAGGCGGTAGCTCGAGAACTGCTTCACGAAGTCAGCAACCGGAATCTCGTGCCCGTTCGCGAGCACGCTGTCGACGCCCGGGTTTTCGATGTTCGCGGCGGTCACCGACTTCACGGCGCTCTGGAAATCTTCCTCGCGCCAGCCATACGGCATCGCGACGATGTTCGGCTTGCCGTTGATCTGTTGGCCGCCGGTCGTCGAGATCCCGCCCGTCGCGCCGCTGATCGCGTTCTGCACGTCGGTGCTGCTCGGCTGCGTGCGCCCACCGCGCGCCGCGCTGCCTGCCGCGATGAAATATGCGGCCTCCTTCGCGTCGTCGGCCTGCTCGGGCGGCAGCGAATCGCCAATTGCGTTCGCGATCGTGGCGCGCATACCCGTGCCGGCCACGTCGTCGATCTTGACCGTCTTGTCCTTCAGCGCCTGCGCCCCCGTCAGAATGAACGTGCTGAGCGGCGCGCCGCTTGTCGTCAGCAGCGGTTTTCCGCCAGCGTCCGCCGCGCCGGCTTTCAGTGCGAGCGCCATCGCCGGGCTCTTTTCCTTCCACTGTGCAGCGAGATCGGCGATGCGACCTGCATTGCCGTACGCCTGGCCGATCTGGTTCAGCGCCTGGGCCTTCGTGTCGATCGGCAGAGCGTCGACAGCGCTCAGTACGGTCTGCGCCTCGTCGGGCGTCAGCAGCGACACACGCCGGCCAGCCGCAGCCTCGACCCCGCCGGCCGCCTGCGCACGGCCGGTCAGCGACGCGACGAGGCTCGGCACACTCGACGTGTCGACCTTCGGCACGCCCTGCAGCACGCCGCGATCGAGCGCCGCGTTCCACGGGTCCGCCTTGTACGCGGCGACGCTCGCCGTGTGGATCTGCTCGAGCTGCTTCGTGGCCGCGGCCTGATCCGGATCAGTGCCACGGGTCGCCGCCTCTGTCTGGTACTGCTGCAGCGTAGCGGCCTGCTGCGGTAGCGTCGCACTCGCGAACCCCGCGCGCTGGCCCGCCATACCGATCAGCTCGCGCACCGCGCCGGCCACGGCTGTACCTTGCGTGCTGGTGAGCAACTGGTTCGTGAATTCCGGGCTCAGCTGCTTTCCCTCGTTCACGAGGGTCAACGCCTGATTGTGCAGGTCGACGGCTGCGTTTTCGCGCTGCAGCGCGTCGCGCTCGGCCGCGTTCTGCTGCTGCGCAACGAGCGTGCGTGCATGCCCCTGCAGCGCGACGAGTTTGTGCGGCGGCAGATCGCCGACCCACTCGTAGCCGGCTGGCAAAGGCTGGTCGGGCTTCTGCGTCATCACGCCTAGCGCGACGGCCGGATCCGCCGACACCATGCGCATGCCCGCTGCCGTCGACGCCACATCCTTGAAGTTTTCGACGAGCTTCGTCTTCGTCTGCGGGTCGAGCTGCGCGGTGTCGATCAGCGCCAGCTGCGAGGCGCGCGTCGAACCGTACAGACTCGGGTCCATCGCGATCGCGCGCGCGGCCGTGTCGTTGCCCTGCTGATACTGGCTGACGTTGTACGCGCGGTGCTGCTCGGCCTGCCATGTGACGGTCTGCCCGGCGAGCGACGTGCGCAGGTCGCCGAGCTGCATCGTATAGAAGCGCTTCGCGGGGCCGTCCGGCAGCTGCTGCAGCTGCTGCTGCGCGTAGTCGTCGAAGCCCCGAATCAGGTTCGGTGTGAAATCCGGCGCGCCGGGCGCGGCGCTGTCCTTCGCTGTCTGCATGTTCTGCAACCACGTCACGCGATCGTTGCCGATCTGGCGCGCGACGGCGGCCTGTTCGTCCTGGCGTTTCTGCGCGGTGAGCACGTCCGCGACCTGACCGAGCGACGCACCGACCTGCTGCAGCGCGGCGCCCGTGCCGTCGTCGACGGTCGCCAGCGGCGTGCGTGCGCCGGACGTCTGCAGCGCGGGCGTGACCTGTCGTTCGTAGACGGGGATCTTGATCGACATTACAGGCCCCCCGTGAAGCCGAATTTGTTGACGCCGGACGTAAGCCCCGCCGTGAAGTTGCCTGGGCTACCGAACGACGACAGGCCGCCGAGCGTCGAGAACGAGCCGCCCGCGCCGCTCGAAAACAGGCTGCCACCTGCCTTGGCGTACGAACCCACCCCACCGAGCAGCGACGCGGCCGCCGAAATTCCACTGCCGATCATGCTGTTGCGCGCGCTCGCGCGCGCCGTGCGCGCGGCGAACCGGTCCTGCGTCGCCTGATCCTCGAGCGACTGGCCCTGCAGAATGCCTTGATACCGCGTCTGCAGCGCGTCGAGCTCCGCATTTCGCACGCTCTGCACCTGCGTGTCGAGGGCCGAACCTGCATTCGGGTTGAAGCCTGATTCGGCGGTCGCTGCGCGTTGCGCGCCGAGTTGCTGGTCGGATTGCTGGCGTTGCGCCTCTTCCCGGTTCACGCCCTGCGCATAAACCTGTGTTGCCTGGTTGTCTGCTAGTTGCGCGTTTCGATCCATGATCGCCGCTTGCTGACTCTCAGCGGACGACTTCGCGACGCCGGATGCCAGCGCACCGGCCGCACTCACGCCAGCGCTGATTAGGCTCAGCGTGCCCGCGCTGCCTGCCGCGGCCGAGCCCGCAGCCGCGAGCAGAGGTAGAAACGCCATTATCGAACCCTCGCAAAAAGAATCATGTCGCGGCCGTCGACCGTATATTTCCGTCGCACGCCTTCGGCGACAAAGCCTAAATGTTCAGCCCATGCGATCGCAGCTTTGTGCTCAGTGTCGACGTCCATTTCGATACGCCGCCACGGTGCCTCGGTGAGCTTCGCGCGCACGAGCCGGTGCGCCGTGCGGAAGCGTTTGAGCAGTGGCGTGGAAATCAACGTCCACGCCTGCGCGCGGTTCTCCCAGCACTCGACCAGACCACCGCACCCGAGCACAACGCCATCCTCGACGAGCGTCCAGCCGATCTGCGTCGACAAGCAGAGCAGCTGCGCGTAGTCGGGCGTGAGCAGGCCGGCCGACGTCATCTGCGCCGGCTGTAGGTGCACCGATAGGATGTGCTCGGGGCGCAGCGGTTCAGCGATCATCTTGCGTGTCCAGAATCGGGAAGAAACCGAGCAGCGTCACCGGCAGCGGCTGGTCATTCTGGTAGCAAATCCACGATTGCCCCTCGTAACCGCCGCGCCAGTTCGATTCCATATCACCATCGAACAGCGGAACCGCCCGGTCCATTGCATTTGACGGCTTACGGAAATTCAGCTGCTCGAGATCTTCGTCGTCGAACGTCGGCCCAACGACGCCGCCCAGGCTCCGCGAGAAGCGCGTCGCGATGTTCGTGACGCGCTTTGTCTTTCCTTGCGCTGTCCCGTTTGTGGCGCCGGCGCTCAGTTGCATGGTTTGAATGCGACATTTCGTCGGAACTCCGATATGCACGACCGATGCCGGCCAGTCGAGCGCGATCGCGCCGGCCGTAACCGTGCGCGATGGGTGCACGGCCCCGTCGGTCAACACCGCGACCACGACACCTTCGAGGTGCCCGAGCCGCGTGACTGTTGTCGTCGGGGTACCACGGTACGTGATGCCGGCGTCCACATAGAAAGCCGACGATTGAGGCTCATCGTCCTGTAGCGCCGGATTCAGATATTCGACATATCGCACGGTCTGCCCGTTGACCTGGCGACGCACGATCACCCACAGGTCGTCGGACGCACCATCGGGCGCGGGCATCGACGCGACGCACTCGACGAAACCGTTCGCATCGGGGTGCCGGTGCCAGCCGTAGACGTCGCTGCGGCCGGCTTCTTCGTCGTACGTGCAACCGATCAGCTGCCCGTCGGCGCGGGCCGCCCACACGACCGAATGTGGCTCTTGCTGGAAGCAGAGCGACATGATTCCGTTGTTCGTACCGGCGCGGCCGCGCGTGACGTGGTCGGCGATCTTCGTGACATCCGTCGACACGTAGTTGTCGGACGAAAAGTCGTATTTGAAATCGCGCAGCTTTCGGCCGGCCTTCTGCACGAACATGATCGTGCCGCCGACCTGCACCGGCTGGATCCGCTTCGAGCCATAAGACGTGCGACGTGCGGCGTTCAGGTTCGTGGCGCTGACCGGCTGCGACGCGTTTGCGGGACCGATAACCCACTCGTCGCCGGTCATGCCGATCAGCAAGCTGTCAGATTCGACCATCCACGCCAACTTGTTCAACTGCCGCGCGTTAAGCTGCTGCACGATCGCCGAATCGTCGGTTTGCTGGTCGGCGTCTTTTGAGGCGAAATTCTCGAAATCAGCCGACACGCTGCCGACAAGCCACCGATCCCGCATCATCCACAGCCGGTTACGCCAGAACGTTCCCATTTGGGGGTAGCCATCGCCGGCATTGAAAAGCGCATGCGCCCATTTGTAGGTGCCCGCATCAACGATCGACTGCGGAATCATGCAGGGATCTGCAGGATTATTCGTCGTAACGGTTCCAACTGCATGCTGCCCGTCCGATACGGAAGTAATCAACACGGTCGCATACCCGGAATGTTGATACTCCCACTCAATGCCGATAGTGCCGAAATTGTCCCCGCCCAGATCGGTCAAGTCGCCGTCATATCGGCGCCCACGCGTATGCGTGGGTGTTTCGTTGCCCGTAACCTGCGGAGCAGTCGGGCCGATCGCAGTACTGATGTATGTGCGATCACCGACACGGCGCAATAGACCCGTCGACAGAATGGTGCCGTGTACGGCCCACGGTGGCACGGACATGCTGTCGTTCTGCTCAAGGTAGAACAGCGTCCCGACGTCCGCCTGCGAAAACACCGCGGCGCTCGCGGTCAAATCCACGCTACCGGTCTGCCCTGACGCGCGAACCGTCACACTCTCGTCGCTGTTCACCGTCTGGAAAGGCCCAGACACGAACGTAACAGCCTGCAACGAAAACGTCGTCGCGCTCGTACGTAGCAACTTCTGCGTCGGATAGCTGCCGTGGAATAGGTACATCGTGTCCGCGCTCTGGGTCGCGCGGATCGCAAACGTACCGTCCTCGGTGGTCAGATCAGCGAGCGCATACGGTGTCGCGATCTCAACCGGCGTGCCGGCGTTGACGAGCTGCCCGTGGTTCACGAAGAAACGAATGTAGCGATCGCCGAACTCGAGCATGTACGCGATGCCATCGGCGACGATGAACGGCAGCAGCCATGCCTGTTTCGTCGAATCCTTGATCGGCGCAACGAATCGCTTGCCGCCGCGACGGATCGCCGGGCCTTGCACCGTGGCGATGAAGTTCTCCATCACCTGACAACCGTTCGGATACTTCGCCAGATCGACACGTGCGCCAAGCAATGGTGAAAGCTCGCCGGCGTCGAACGAAACCTGCTGCGGTGCTGCCTTCGGCATGCGCCCTCCTACCGGCGGATGATCGGCGTTTCGCCCGGAAACGGGACACCGTTACGCGATTCGAGCCACGTGTCGTCGCCGATCGGCTGCGACGGGCGCTCGATCGCGTTGACGCGGATCGCCCTCGCGACCGCCTGCTCGTGCTCGGCCCATGCGGCCTGCCGCTTCGTCGTGCTCTGCGTCAGGCTTTCGCAGGATTCGGCCGCCAAGCGGCACGCGAACACCTCGCGAAACAGCGGGTCCATCACATTCGGATCAATGACGCGTCTCGCGTACCGGATATACAGTGGCGCCGTCAGGTCGGTGAGAATGTTGCCGTTCTCGATGCTGAACAGCCCGCGCGTGTCCGTGCGCGGGTATACAAGGAACTGACCGACCTGGATCAGACGGATAAAGTCAGTCGGCAGCCGGTATTGGTAACCGAACCCGAACAGCGGCGCATCAGCTAGCGCGGGGAGTTGCGCGCGCGTCTTTGCGAACGACCAGACGTGCTCACGTAGGCATGCGTCGAGCACGTCGTCGTACATCGAGTTGAGCGTAGCCGCGGCTTTCGAATCCTCGTCGAGCGACGTGATGCGCTTGTCGCCGAGCTTCGTCAGCGCGCGGTTACAGATTCCGACTTGCGACGCCATTCGTCAGTCCGTTACTGCAGATCGTCGCCGGCCTGCTCGCCGGACGAGCCGGAACCATTCTTCTGTTCCGTGCTCGACGTGCTGTCGCTGCGACCACGGGCTTTTGGGCCGTCGGCCGCCTCGTCAGTCGGAACGAACCATTTCGCCTTCTCGCCCTTCGCGACTTCGAACACCGCGCCTACGCGCTTACGGGTGCCCTTGTAGAAGCCCGTTTGAATCGCCTTGACCATCGGCATGATTTACCTCGTGATGTAAGTTGAACGGGCGGCAGCCGCCGCCCATCGATCAGCCCGCGCGGATTACGCGATACCGTCCGGGTATGCCTGCCACGAGGCCGGATCCTGATCGGTAAGGAACGCGTTGAGCGTCACACCCGGCGTCGTTCCGCCGAGGGTGTAGTTCAGGCGCAGGTAGCGTTCGTTCGCGAACGGCATGCCGATCACGAGACGAGCGCCGGCCGCCAGTGCGGCAGCGGCGGGCGAAACCGAAGCGATTTTCGTCGGCGATGCGAAGCCTGCGTTGTCGTCGGTTTCCAGATCGATCTGATACGTGCCCGTGCCGACAGCAGCCGCAGCCACGGCGACTACGATCCAAAGCGGGCGGCCGGGACCGATGTCACGGTCGCTGCCGAGATCGATGATGTTCTGCGACGCGCCGGACGCTGTCAGCGCCTGCGCACGCGAGAATTCGAGAAGCGAGTCGATGTACATTGCGATGTCCTTTCGAGTGGGTTCGGAGAGAACGAGCGGCGCTACAGCGCCGCCCCTGCCGATTAGCTGACGACCGACTCGGTATTCAGCAGCGCGTCGGTACGGCGGACCGGGATGCCGTCGAACATCATCACGCGCTGACCAGCGACGGTTTCCCACGTGAGGTTGTAGGCGGTCTTCTCGAGGATCCCGAGACGCAGCTTTTCGCGAATGTTGCGGTTGACGTACCACGCGGCACGGCCCATGCCAAAGGCCGGGATACGCTCCGAAGCCTGGATCATCCAGTTGATGATGTTCTTCGTGTTCCCGATCGTGTTCAGGTCCGACACGTCAATGTTGCAGACACGTGCCACATAGCGCCAGTCGCGCACGGTCATGCCGATGTCCCACTTGTAGTGGGTGCGATAGGCTTCCATGCGGCCACCCGCGCCGTCAGCGTTCTCGACCGTCACCTGGCCCTTGTCCTCGACAGCAAGGCCGGCCTTCGAGCCCTTCGGGTAGATCATGTGCGCCGTATTCGGCCCCCACACGACCAACCAGATCGAGGTGTTGTCGGCGCCCGTGCCGCCTGCGTTGATGATGTTGTCGCCGTTTTGCGCGGCCAGCGAGTTGAAGCGCGGCGACAGGCCCGTGAATTCGGCGGGCGCCGAACCTTCGTTCCCGTACATCATCGTCTGCGCGACTTCCTGGTTGATGCCCTCGATGTGCGCCTTGTCTTCCGAAAGGCGGAACGACATCGTATTGCCATTCAGGTCGGCGAGCGCCTTGTCGACTTCGGCATAATCTTCGAGCATGCCGCAATTGTCGGTGACTTGCGTCTTCGTCGACTTCGTCGGCTGAACGCCACCGTACAGCTTGCGCCACGTCGGCTGCGGCAGGCCCGTGCGAATCGACGTGCGATGGCCCGTCGGCAGGTTGCCTTCGATGAACGTCGCGTCGAGCAGAATCTCGTTCTGCTGATTCAGGATCTCGATCGTTTGCGCGACCGAGCCGTCCGGGTCGAGTCCCTTCGCAACGTCGGCGAGGGTCGGGTTATTGGTAGCAAGAGTGACCATGAATGCTCCTTACGTTTTCGTGTTCGAATAGAACTTCGCAGCGCGCTGCTCGTCGGTGAGTGCCGCGCCGCTACCACCAGCACCACCCGGATTCAACGTTCCTTCGCTCAGCGACGCGCCGATCTGGGAGAACACCTTGATCGTTGCCGCGTCACCAGATGCGCCGGCGAGTTTGTCGATCACCTCGCCCGACACACCGAACTTGCGCATCGCCTGGCGGCCGAGCTCGACGTTCTTGTCGTAGCTGTCGCCCCACTCGCTTTTCAGCGCAGTGAGTTCGGCATCACCCTTCGCGATACGTGCCGACTCGACCGCCGTCGTCTGGTCCTTCACGTACACATCCCACTTCGCGGCCAGCGCCTTCGCGGCCTCGGCCGGAATACCAGCCTCGTGAAACCACGCCGAAGCGGTCTTCGCGAAATCGGTGTCACCGAGCTGGTATTCCTCGGCGGTTGCCGGCGCCGCATGCTTCGCTTCGAACTCGCGCATCGCCTTCACCGCCTCGCCCACGTCCTTGAAGCCCTTGGCTTCGACGAACTGGCGCAGGTCAGCGTCGGCGATAGATTGCAGCCAGGTCGTCGCGGAATCTCGCGTCTCTGCGCCGTCAACCGACGTGCCATCGGTCTGCGTCGTGGCGGATGTAGCCGGATCAGCGGTCGTCGCACCGGTTGCTGCAGCCGACGCACCCCCGGCCGGTTCGCCGGTTGTGGTGGTTTCGCCTTCGAGCAGTCGGAATTTGCGGAACATGCGGAAAAACATGGAACCTCCTGAATCGGTTGGTTACTTGTCCGGCTTAGATAGCCGGTTGCGCCACGGCGCGAACGAGCGCCATGACGCCGGTTTGGATGTCGGTCTTGCCGATCTCGGCCCACCGGTGCGGCTCGGCCGCCGTGAAGCGTTGAAGCTCGCGACACTCGTCGGTCGCGCCCTGGTAGATCGAAACGCCGGCGCCCGCAGGCCGGGCAAGCGATTGCGTCGCATCGGCGCGCTTCGTTTCCCACTGCGTATCGAGCAGGTTCTTCAACTCGAACTGCAGCGCAATCAGCTCTGCGCCCTTCGCCTTGATCCGATTCATCAGGTCGATTTCGGCCGGTGACAGATCGCGGTAGCCCTTGATGTGCTTGTGTTGGTTGTCCACGCTCGTTCCTGTCAGGTAGTCGGGGTGTTGGCGTAAAACTTCGCCGCGCGCTGCTCGGGCGACTGCGTCTCGGGTGCGAGCGCCATGTCGGTGATCTGCAGCGACAGGCTCGTGTCGGTGCCCTTCTGGTTCTCGTACTGGCTCTTGCTGCACACCTCGACGCGCGCCATCAGCGTCAGCGGCGCGCCGACATCGGGCAGTGCGGTCATGCCGAGCTTGGCGAGCACCTCGTCGTCCAGGTAGATCGACAGCCCGCACGGGTATGCGGGTTGGTCTTCCGGCGCGGCCATTGCCGTGCCTTCGTTAGCTTCGGTCTTCGCCTCGTCGGGCGTGAGCTTCATCGATACGAGATTCATTCGGGGGCCTCGTCCTTCAGAGAGTTGAGCTGTTCATCGTCCATCCCGAGGATCTGTATCAGGCGCACGAACACCTCGCGCCGGCCCTCGGCAACCATCGTCGCGAGCGGATCGATCGTGCGTTGCACGGGAGACGTGATCACGGTCGACTGATTGGCGCGGCAGAACTGCGCGAGATCCGCGAGCACGGCCTCGCCGGCCGCCGTCAGCTTCCCGCGCTCGTCGCAAAAGCACCGCCGGTATTGCTCGCGACGATTCCAGAATCGAAGAAAGCGCGCGCCCATCAGACCCTCGCCGTCTGCGCAGCGGTCTGCGCGTCGCTGAGATCCTTGATCGCGCCGGCGGCCACGGGCGCGGCCGCAAGCATCTGCTGCATCTGCGCGGCCTGCGCCTCGGCGGCTTGCTGCGCCTGCAGTTCCTCGTCGGTACTCAAAGCCTCGACCGGCACGCCACCGTAGTCGGCGAGCAGGCGTGCGATGCGCGCGCCATTCGGCACCTTCGCGGCGTTCGGGTCGAACTGCGCGACGATGCCGAGCTGCTGCAGCCACTGCAGGATCGCTGCGCCTTCGCCGGCGCGCATCGACTTGTTCAGCGGGCTGTCGTACTCGACGTCGACATCCGCGCCGGCATCGATCAGCTCCTGCGGCATGTCCGGCAGCTGGCCGGCCTCGGCCAGGATGTCGACTTCGCGCGCGATCATCGGTCCAAGCAGTTCCGACTGCGTGCGGCCGAGCGTCGGCGCGAGCAGCACGCCCTTTTCCTGCGCGCGCTGCAACACCTCCGTCGCCGTCATGTCGCCGCTGTCGACGAGGATCTGGAACAACGTGACGTAGAACCACTGGTTGATCGTCTGCCGCGTGTCCTGCGCGAACTCGATGCCGATCTGCGCCTGCTTGCCCGTGAGCAGCGGCTTCACCATTTCCTCGCCCTTCTCGTTCAGGCCGCCCCAGTTCAGGGAGCCGGAACGCAAGTCGAAGCCTTCGAGCACGCCATCCTCGCTCGCGAGCAGCGGCGGGTCGACCAGCTTCTGCGCACCGCGGATGTTGGTCTTCGCCATGTCGTTCGCCATGCGGATATCCGGCATGGCGTCGTAGGCCGGGCTGCCGCCGTACACATCGTCGGTGCCGACGTAGAAGCGCCCGATTGCGAAGGGGAACGTGCGAAAGCCGCTGTTCTGCACGATGCGTTCGCGCCCCTCGTCGAGCCAGTACGACGCGAATCGCATGTTGCGGCCGTCGAGCTTGCGCGTATCGCGGTCGGCGCGCGGCTCGACGGCGTGATAGAAGATCGCCGACTTCTCGGGGTCGCGCTCGAGCATCGACTGCATGGACGGTGACAGGTTCTCGCGACCGAAGCGCTGCGACGCCTGGCGCAACGTCAGTTCCCACTGCACGTGCGTCTTGTCGATGAGGCCCGAATTGTTCTCGGCGAACCAGAGGCGCTGCATTGGCACATTGCGGTAGACGATGCCGCGGCCGACGTCGTGCTCGATCATCAGCGCGCCGGGCCCGAACAGGCCGATGCTCTGGTAGGTCGCGCCCATCTGCGTGACGAACCCGCCCTGCCAGCGGTAGCGCGCGGCGAACAGCATGCGCACGACAGCCTGCAGGTACGCCTTCACGGATGCGATCTCGTTCAGCGCGTCATCGCCCGTCTTCAACCGGTGCCAAAGCTGCGTGGCTGGCGTGATCATCGAATCCATCGCGGCGACGAAATTGCGCAGCGCGAGTGGCGCGGTCGAGTCGAACATCTTCTGCGAGCGCTCGCGCCCCTTCTCGCTGTCCGGGCGCGGCAACTGGCCGAACTTGTCGAGGCGTGGCATCAGGAAGTCGATGACGTCGTTCCACACTGCCTCGTACGATTGCCGCTTTTCCTTCATGCGGCCGTGGTCGGCGTTCAGTGCCTCGAGGATCTTCGCGTCGTCGTTCGTCATTGGCCGAGCATGGCTTTGCCCGCGGCACTGGCCGCAGGCGCATTGACGGACGAGGAAGCGACAGACGTCGAGTCGCCGGCAAGGATGGTCGAGGCGGTGCCGCGACGCTTGCGCAGCTTCGCGGCGGCGTCATTCGCGGCGGCCGACGTGTCCGTCGTCGCGGCCGGCGTCGGCGATTGCGGCATGGGGATGTCGGGTGTGCCGCTGAACAGACTTGCCATGGATCTCTCCGGAGAATTCCCGAAGAGGCTAGGCCGTCACGCTCGCGGAATCTCGCGATTTTCAGTCGGTCGTCGCGCGGCTCGGCCGCTTGCCGCCCGTACGATTCACGCGCACCAGGTGCTTATGCTCGCCGGCGCCGACCAGCAGGTACTGCCCCGCCTCGGCCACGTGCGAATACATGTTCTTGTCCGCCTTGTCCGCGTACCGCTCGCCGCTCACGGCCATGCGGCGGAAGCAGTAGCCGCCGGACAGCGCCTTGCGCAGCGTGCGGCAGTCGGGATGCACGAGAATGCCAGGCTCGCCGTCGATGATCCGCGTCAGCGCCTCGTCGACAGCGCCGTAGCGCAGCGCCGTGTCGTTCGTCGGCGCGGGCCGCGCCTCGAATCCGGCGGCGCGCAGGATCCGGAACGGCGTGTCCTCGTCGTCGGCCTGCGAGCGCTGGTCGCCCGCCGGATCGCCGTAGATGCCCGCCACCTCGAAGCCCGGGTAGATCTCGGCGAGGTGCCGCTTGAGCTCGATCGCGAACTTACGCGCGCCCATGCTCGTCGCGACGACCTCCGACCGGATGCGCCAGCCACCCATCGGCTTGCGCTGCCCGATCACCGCGGCCGGCGTCAGGCCGAAGTCCATGCCGATCCAGAGCGGCAGCGACTTCGACAGCTCGAACGGCTTGCAGTGCAGCGAGTCCGCATAGTCCGGATGCACCGGCTTGCCGTCGACGACGAACCCGTAGTCGTTGCCGAGGTTCACCTTGATCCAGTCGAATTTCTTGCCCTGCATGCCGCGCTCGTAGTAGCCCGCCGGCAGGTTGTCGATGTTCTCCGCAAGCGGATTGACGATCCACCGATCGCCGTCGCGCACGACGCCGCCCGGCTGTCGGAAGAACGCGTAGCCCTCCGGCTTCGTTTCCTCGGCCAGCACGTAGTACCAATGGTCCGAATCGGGCGCGTTCGTGTCGCCGAAGATGCCGTACCAGGTCGGGTGCACGTCCTTCGGATAGCGGCCGACGCGCAGGTCGAGCATGTCGAGAATCGGCTTCGCGAGCTCCTTCACCTCGTTGAGCCACGCGAACGTGAGCTGCATGCCGCGCAGCTTGCGCTCGTGCTCGGGGCGATCGAGCGCGATGAACACCATTTCGGCTTCGACGCTCGTGCCGTCCTCGAGCTCGAACGACAGGTAGTGCGTCGGCGGTTCGAGGCCGCCACCCACCCACCGGCCGAGATCACCGAACATGTCGAGCCAGTCTTTCGCGGTCGTCGACAGCAGATCGGGATAGGTGTTCCGCACGGCCGCGCCGCGCGAGCGCCGCACGCCGTCAGCGTCAGGCTCCTGCTCGCACATGATCCGGAATGCCTTCCAGCAACTGGCGTTCGTCTTGCCGCTGCCGAGCGGGCCCATGATGAACGAGCGCGACGCGCGGGACAGGATGTAGCGTTCGAGCGTCTCGCCCTGCGGCTTGTAGTGGAATTCGATTTCGCTCATGGAAAACCGGGCGTCGCGCCCGTCGAAAAGGTAGCTACGTGGGTAGCTACGCGGTGCGGATTCGGTGGCGATCCTTTCCGGACGTTTATACGCAAGGCTTTGCCGGTTGTGTTTAGATCGCCAATGAGTATTTCAATTCTTCTTTCGGCCCGTCAGATCCTTCACGCGCACACGCGGCTTCGTCAGTTCGAGCTTGTCGTTCAGCAAACCGTGGTGCCGGAACATCAGTTCGAGCACGCGATCCTTCGACTGCGTCTTGATCTCGAACCCTTCCTTCGTCCGCTTCAGGCCCGTGTAGAGCGCGCGCACTGCGGGCGGCAACTTGCGCGTGTCGGCGATCACCTCGTGCTGCACGCCCTCGCCGAAGCACTCCGGGCACTCGGGGTTCGGGTCGCGGCGCGGATCGAAGCCAAGGCCGCCTGATTCGTCCGGCGGCGCGGGCCACGCATCCGCAGGCACCTTGGCTTTCTCCGCCGCCGCGATTGCGCGCAGGTGGCTGTTCATCGCGTGTGCGAGCTCGCGCTGGTTCTTCCACTGGTACGCGTGCCCGATGCCCCAGCAATGCCGGCAGCAACGATGCTGGTACGAGATCAGCTGATTCACATCGGCGAGCAGCATCGACTCGGCCAGTTTCAGCACCTGGTCGGCCGTCATCCGCGTGCGCTCGCCGCGCGCCTTCATCGCCGCTTCGATCTTCGCAGCAATTTGCGGTTTCTTCAGGTTCTCGTCGCCCATCTGGCCGGCGGACTTTGCGCTGTATCCGGCGCGCCGTGCGGCGGCCGACGCATTCAAGTCGATCAGGTACTCGTCGACGAATCGCTGCTGTTTTGCTGTCAGCTTGCTCATGCCCGCACCACCCGCGCCAGAGGGTTCGAGCGCAGCAACAGCGGCCGGCGCGGCGCGTCTTCGCGGCGCTTGCCCGTCTTCTCGCACCAGAGATCGAGGATCAGCTCGCCGCGCACGTGCGATGGCTCGGCCACTTCCTCGGTGTAGTCGCGCAATGTCGACTCCGGGATAGTGCCCATCAGCGCGCGAGAAACGCCTACCGGCGTCAATCCGAGGCGCCGCAGGTCAAACAGCACCTCGCGCCAATCAATTCCGCTTTGGGTCATGGTTTGCCCTTCCTTCATCGTTGACCGGAGCATTGTTCATCGCTCCGGTAAAGTCAAACTCGTAAATAAGTACAACTTAACGTGTAATTTTCAGCGTGTTTCTGTTTGGGACGATAGGGACGATAAAACCCGTTTTTTCCCTATCTTTTGCTTCTCTATATAGTGATAAAAAAGATAGGGAAAAAAGCCAAACTATCGTCCCTATCGTCCCAAATTCGGCCCCGCGCCCGCTAACAACGTGCAAATTTCTGCGCGTTCACTCACGCGAGGTCGCTGCCCTCGAAATCAACGTCATCATTCACGCAAATTCCTGCAAATCCGCGCCCGCGAATCCCGTACGTGTTCTTAATCTGTGAAAAACCGCGCGCAGCAATGCGGCGGGCCAGCGCGCGCGAATTCGCAATAAATCGCAATTCGCCCCGTTGCTCTGCGAATGCGCGCCAGGATCGCCACAAGTCCTCATTCGTCGCGGCGGCATCGCGACCCACGCGACAGCGTTCGTCGATCCAGTCGGCGAGCAGATCCATGTCCGCTTTGTACGCATCGCGCGCCGCGGCGACGCTCGACGTCGGCCGCAGGCCGTGCTGCTGATAAGCGAGTGCGCCGCGCACGCACCACGCGAGCACACCGGGCAACTCAGCCGCGAGGCGCTCGGCGCGCGTCGGGTCTTTCTTGATCGTCTTGTCGTCGTCGAAATTCCGGGTGAACGGCACGAGCATCAGCCGCCGCCAGATGGCGTGGTCGTCGCCCTTCACGATCGGCTTGTGGTTGGTCGGCATGAACGCGACCCACGTCGGCACAACCTCAATCGTCGTCTTCGCCCAGAGGCCGCGCGCCGGGATCGGATCGCCGCCCGTCATGGCCTTGATCAGCCCCTCGCGCAGCTCGCTACCCTCGTCCGGCTCGCCGACGTAGACGAACCGTGCGCCGCGCAGGCGCAGCAGATCCTCGCGGGCCGCGCCGGCTGCCGCGCCCTGCCCGCCACTGGCTGACAGGAACGTCTCGGCGCTGGCCGACTTTGCGTGCGCGCCGAGCGCGTCGCGGATCTTGCCGAGTACCGTCGACTTACCATTCGAGCCAGTGCCGTGGGGGATCACGAGCAGATCCTCGCGCGGCGTGCCGAGCAGCGAATAGCCGATGAGGCGCTGGAAGAACTCGACCTGCTCGTCGTCATCGAAAAACACGTCGCGCACCGTCTGCTCGAACAGCGTCGCGGCGGCATGCGCGGCGTACTTGACCGGCGTCACGACGGTGATGCGGTGTTCCTTGTCCGGCGCCAGCAGCTCGCCGGTGCGCAGGTCGACGGCGCCGTTCCCTACACCAAGCAGGTGCGTGTGCTTGTCGAGCTCGGTGACGGGCACGACGACGCGCGGGTCGGATGCGGCCAGGCGGATCATGTTCGACACCATCGCGGCTTTCTGGCACGCGGCGCAGAACTTGAAGAACTCGATCCGTTCCTCGGCCGTCTGCAGATCCTCGGCCTCGTCCACGAGCGCGCGAATCGTTTCCTTCGCCATGTTCTCGAGCTCGACCTGCACGGCGCGGCGCCAGTAGACGCCGGTCCACGCGTACCAGGCTTCGAGCTCGGGCACGTACATCAGGCCCGCGCCAAAGCGGTCGAGCATGCGCTCGGCGTTGCCGAACTCGGTGCGCGCGCGGTAGCCCTTCGGTGGCTCGTCGCCGTCGCGTTTCTTCTTCGGCGCGTGCTGCGGCTTCGCCGGCGGGGTGTCGGTGATGAAGATCACGTCGTCAACATCGAACGGCGCGTCATCGCGAGCCTCGACCGCCGGCGCGCCGCGCGGCGCGCCGACGGCGATCGCTTCGACGCGGGCGGCGACCTCGAAGTCGTCTTCGATCGGCTCTTGCCAGCCGTGCGCGCGCGCCAGGTGCAGCACCGTGCGGCCCGTGATCGGCGCGCGCTCGTCGCTCGACGTCTTGCCGATGTGCGGCCACACGCGTTCGTCGAGGAACTGCGGGTTGTATTTGCTCGATCGCGCCGAGAACGCGTGCGCGAGCGCGAGGCCGTCGTCGCTGCCGCGCGCGGCGTGGTGGATCGCGAACACGACGTTGCGCCACTCTTCATAGTCGAGCTCGTCGTCACCGGCGTTCGGGATCATGTCGAGCGCCGACTTCAACGTTTCGAGCTCGACCGGCACGTCGACCGCGCCCGGCATCACGATCTCTTCGCGCTCGACGCGCGGCACGTCAGCGCTCGTCGGCCAATCCATCTCAGCCGCGAACGCCTTCGGCATGTCGTCCAGCTCGAACGAGTCGAGCGGCACCGACTTGCCGGCCAGCGGCAGCACGAACATGTTGCCGAAACCGTCGGTCGGCACGCTGTTCTGTTTCGGGAAGATCTCGACCTGGCCGGCGGCCACGCCCTTGACGCCGTCGCGCAGCCCGCACGCAGCGAGCGCGTCGCGCAGCAGGCACCGCACGCTGTACGCGTCCTGCGGCTCGTCCCACAGCATGTAAATGTGAAGCCCCGCCCCACCGGACGAGCGGAACGGGATCGGCCGCATGCCCCGAGTCTCGAGCTGCGCCATCACGCGCAGCGCGGCGGCCTGCATGTCATACCACGACGTCTCGCCC
Source organism: Burkholderia sp. AU38729 (assembly GCF_020419725.1). Lineage (NCBI taxonomy): Bacteria > Pseudomonadati > Pseudomonadota > Betaproteobacteria > Burkholderiales > Burkholderiaceae > Burkholderia > Burkholderia sp. AU38729. The sequence goes on from NZ_JAIZQO010000009.1 coordinate 298,356, forward strand.
TTGTGCGAATCCAGGTCGAGGCACGCGATGCGCGTCGTCGACGCGCCGGGCTCGATCTGCGCCGCACCGTAGGCCGGCCCACCGTTCACGTGATGCGCGAGGCGATCGGCGGTCAGCGGCTTGCGAATGTGCGACGGCGGCCCGTCGCGCTTTACCCAGCAGTGCGAAGTGACGACGCGCGAAACGATCGGCGCGAGCGCCGCGACCAGAGTCTCATTGTTCATAGGAAATGTGCGCGGAACGCGCGAAGATGGGAGTGTCGGCGGGTGCTCGCGATACCGACCCAATTTGCAGATTCGGGTGCGTTTTGCATGGACGAATACCCACACAGGCAGCACGGGTATTCCCGTATGTGCCTGATTTATCGGTTAATGTTCGGCCCGTGTCAGGTTTTACCTAACACTTTCAGCTGGATGTGCGCAGGCAATCCATCGTGCGGATTGGGGTACAACGTCGGTGAAAGTTGATGTGGCGTGAATACCCATTGCGTCAGCTTGGCCAGCGGCAATACCCGCTTTTCCGGCACGCGACCGTTGACGATCCATTCGTAGATCGATCCGCGTGAGATATCGAACGCTTCCGCAACCACGCGCGCTCCGCCAGCCTTGGTTACTGCGTCCTTAACAATGGACATGGTATCCCCGCATTAATGTTAGGCATCACTGTACATGGTAGTTATGCGCTGCCGTACAGTCAACTGAAAGTTAGGAGATTGTCGTGATCGAAGCTCAACACATTGGCACCCGCATCCGCGAACTGCGAAAGGCGAAAGGCATGACGCTGCAGCAGCTGGCCGATGTGTTCGGTATCTCGCGCGGCGCCGTATCCGAGTGGGAAAATGGGCGTACGAACCCTGATCCGGGCCGACTTCTGAAACTCGCTGACACGCTCAGCACAACCGTTGAATACCTGCTCGCTGGGAAAAAGACGTCGCTGCGACTTGTGGGCGGGGCAAAGCGGGAAGCGGATCTTGCCTACATGGCACGAAACCCCGCAACGTTGCGCGCCGCAGTAGACGAAGCCGCGAAACAATCTCCTGACATCGTTGACAATTCCGAAAGCAACATTACAGAATGGCCAGTCGGAAAGCTGCCCCTCATTTCGTGGGTGCAAGCCGGAGACTGGAGCGAGATAGTGGATAATTTTCAACCGGGGGACGCCGAGGAATGGATCGCATGCCCGTTCCCGAGCGGTAGACACGGCTTCGTGTTGCGCGTGGTCGGCGATAGCATGTACAACCCGGGCGGCGACCTGTCGTTCCGCGAAGGCGACTTCATCAGCGTGAATCCTGATTGGGAAGCCAAGCACCGCAGCCTGGTCATCGCGCGCCACAACGGCGAAAAAGCGACCTTCAAGCAGTTGCTGATCGACGAGAACGACGGCCCGATGCTGTTCGCGCTGAATCCGAACTGGCCGAGACGCTATATCCCGCTCGACAAGCACACCGAGATCATCGGCGTCGTCACCGGCCAGTGGCGCCCGCTCGTGTAAGCCGCCCCGCCCCGCCAAACAGGTACCCGCCGCGAGCGGGTATTTTTTCGCACTTTCTGTACAGTGTCGCTTGACACTCACGTACAGCGTCGCCTACGATTCGTGTACAGCGTTGCCTAACGCAGCGCGCCTACCGAACCGGAGATTGCAATGTGCGACGAATCCACCGCGGACCTGATCCGCTGGATTGAAACCCATCACCTTCCCGAGCGTGTGATCGACAACGGCGACGGCACGCTGACCGTCGCGTGCGAAGTGGTCGCCGCTGACAACAGCGTGTCGATCGAGCGCTCGTCGATCCCGGCGACGCGTCAAGCCGCCCGCGACTGGCTCGGCTACTGAAATGGCAATCATCCTGATCGGCCTCGCGATCGCCGCTGCAGCAGTTGCAGTGCTGCTCGACGGCATCCGCCGAATCGGTCGAGACGAGCACCACCTGCACTGACCGCATTTTCGCATCGCCCGCCGCGGCCCCTGAGCCGCACAACCGTTAAGGAGTGCTTTACACCGTGGGTTCGAAGGAAGCCAGCAAACGCTACCGCGAGCGGCACAGGGAAAAGGTGCGCGAGATCCAGCGCGCATGGAATTCCGCCAACCGCGAGCGCGTCACCGCATACGGCAGAAACCGCAGCCGCCGGCGAGCAGGCTTCACCGAGGATCGCTTCGCTATCACGACAGCGCTGCAGGGGCGCGCATGCGCAATCTGCCGCACACCGTTCGATTCGCTGCCGTCGAAGTATGTGCACGCGGACCACGATCACAGCACGGGCGAAGCCCGCGGCGTGCTGTGCAAGAACTGCAATCTCGGGCTTGGCGTCTTCAAAGATTCACCGGCCCTGCTGTCGGCCGCAATCAACTACTTGGCTAAACCACCTTCGAAGGAGGTAATCGTGCTGGAACCCAAAATCGATGAACTGAAAGCCGCGGTCGAAGCAAACACCGCAATGCTCCGTGAACTCACCGCCGCCCTGCTCGCAGCCGGCGCCCTGCAAACCGCGCAGGCAAGCGCCGCGCTCCATTCCGCGCCCGGCGTACAGGCCGTCGCCGCCGCGCAGCGTGAGCTGAACGCGAAGGAAGCCGACACCGCAAAAAAGCAGACGTCGGGCACGGTAGCGGATGCGACTGCCGCCGATGCCTCCGGCTCCGCGCAGACCGCGACCGAATCGAAGCCGTCTGGCGCGACGTCTGCACCGACTCCCGCGAAATCCAACGACGAGCCGCCGAGCGCCGAGCGCAAGCCGTGGGCTGACAAGACGGCCGAGATCTACGCCGAACTGAAGGACGCCGAGCCGACGCAGGAGAACGTCAAGCGCCTGATCGTGTTCGGCATCAACCAGAAGATCCCGGGCGACGGCCGCGCGATCGCGGAGGCCGTGCTCGCGCGCTTTGGTGCGAACGCGGTCAGCGAGAAGCCCGGCAAGAAGGGCCTGAGCGCGGACCAGTACCCGGACGTGCTCGCGTACGGCCTGCGCGTGCTCGCCGGCGAGCTCGACCCGCGCGATTCGGAACAGGCGGCAGCATGAACCAGACCGCCATCGCGGCCGTCGTCGAGGATCAGGAGCATGCGCTCCTGTCCCCCTCGTCGGCCTACACCTGGATCGAGTGCGCGGCGTCGACCGCTGCGCAGATCGGCCAGCCGGACGAGTCGAGCGAGTACGCCGACGAAGGCACCGCCGCGCACGAACTCGGGAAGTGGTGCCTGCAACAGCGCCGATACGCCGACGAGTTCATCGGCACGGTGATCCCGGTCGGCACGGTGACGCGCCGTGACGAGGAATCGGGCGAGCTGATCACCGAGCCGCGCCGCACGTTCGAAGTCGACGAGGAAATGGCCGCCTACGTGCAGCTGTACGTCGACGGCGTGCGCGAGCGCGTCGAGGCACTGGAACTGGCGGGCGCCGAGGTGGCGCTGCTCGTCGAGCAACGGCTGTCGATCGAGCACATCACCGGCGAGCCCGGCGCGAAGGGTACGAGCGATTGCGTGATCATCGCCGTGTGGCCGGACGGCCGAGCCGAGATCGAGGTGCGCGACCTGAAGTACGGGCGCGGCGTCGCGGTCGCCGCCGAGCGCAACTATCAGGCCATGATCTACGCCGACGCGGCGCACGAGGAACACAGCGCGTTCTACGACTTCGAGCGCATCAACATCGTGATCCACCAGCCGCGCGTGAACGAGAAGCCGAGCGAATGGGCGATCACGCCCGCCGAGCTGCACGCCTGGATCTCCGACACCGCGAAGCCGGCCGCCGAGCGCGCGCTGCTGTACGTCGACAGCGTCGAGCTCGCCCCGCTCAGCCCGAGCGACTTCAACCCGGGCGAGAAACAGTGCAAGTTCTGCAAGGCCAAGGCTGTATGTCCGGCGCTCGCCGCGCACGTCGAGCAGACCATCGGCGCTGATTTCGACACGCTGGACGTCGGCATCAACGGCCCGGACGCGACGTATGTCACGAGCGTGACGAACGTCGACCTGCTCGATAACGAGCGCCTCGGCGTGATTTACACCTCGCTCGACCTGATCGACTCGTGGGCGAAGGCCGTGCGTGGCCGCATCGAGCACGAGCTGCTGCAGGCACGCCCGGTGCCCGGTGTGAAGCTCGTGGCCGGCCGCCGCGGCGCGCGCCAGTGGAGCGACGCAGAGAAGGCCGAAGCGCTGTTGAAGTCGATGCGCCTGAAGCAAGACCAGATGTACAACTTCAAGCTCATCAGCCCCACGCAGGCCGACAAGCTGCTGCGCACCGAGTCGCCCCGACGCTGGAAAAAGGTCGAGGCCGAGATCGTGCAGCGCGACGGCCGCCCGTCGGTCGCGCCGGATTCCGATCCGCGCCCCGCCCTCGAAATCCAACCGCCCGAAGATGACTTCGAAGTCGCGACGGCGGAAGACGACGGAAGCGACCTCGCATGACACCCGTCCTGTCTCAGCGCTTCCGCGCGACTGCTCGTGGTTGGTCGTCGGCCGGCCGTTACGTCAACGGTGTGCCCGGCTCGCCCGAGCCCATCCGCCAGGGCTGCCGCTGGACGGACAAAGAGGATTTCGATCTTCTCGACGCGTACACGCGCGGCGCGCCGTTCCGTTTGCTCGTCGCGATCCACCAGCGGACGCCGAACGCGATCGACATGCGCCTTGAACGCTGCATGGTCGGCGCCACGCGCCACATGCTCGCGCACAACCTGTAACCCCTATTCCACCGAAGGAGCACCACCCATGAAAGTCAAGCTCACCAACGTTCGTATCGCCTTCATCAACAACCTGCGCACGGCCGCCGAATTCGAGCCGGGCGACGGCAAGTTCCGCTACAGCGCGACGTTCCTCGTCGAGAAAGGCAGCGCGAACGACAAGGCTATCGAGGCCGCGATCAAGGCGGTAGCCGTCGAGGGCTGGGCCAAGAAGGCCGACGCGATGCTCGAAAGCTTCCGCAACAACGCGAACAAGTTCTGTTACCAGAACGGCGACCTGAAGGACTTCGACGGCTTCGAAGGGAACATGTACATCGCCGCGCACCGCAAGCGCGACGACGGCCGCCCGCTGCTGCTCGACAACATCGCCGATCCGGAAACCAACAAACCGGCGCGCCTCATCGACGCGAACGGCGAATGGCTGCCCGGCAAAGAAGGCCGCATCTACGCCGGTTGCTACGTGAACGCGACGATCGACATCTACGCGCAGACGAAGAACAACCCGGGCATCCGCTGCGGCCTGATGGGCGTGCAGTTCCATGCGCCGGGCGACAGCTTCTCGGGCGCGAGCCGCGCGAACGAAGACGACTTCGAGGCCGCCGCTCCGGAAACCGAGGACGAGCTCGACTGATTGCAGCGCCGGGCCTTGCGCCCGGCCGCACTCTGATACGCGGGGCGCTCGTCTCCAGCCGTGGCCGGCGCCACGGCACAAAACCCTTTCTCGCTACCCGTCGTCGCCCGCAGGTCAGCCGCACGGCGACGGAATGCGCAAACCGCGAGCGCTGAAATCAGACAGCGGAAAGATCGGGACGCCGGACATTCGGACTACTTATCAGGAGATTGAAATGCAACGCGAACCCGTCGCGAAAATTACTGGAGCCGATGAGTACGGCCCGATGCTGCAGTGGTCAACACATTGGGTCGAGCTTGTCGGAATGAATCTCTACGCCGCACCGGTACTGACGGACGCTGCACGCGACGTGCTCGCCGAGCATCGCCGGCGAGTCGAGGTGGAAGGCTTCACGCCCGAGCGTGGCGACAAGGATTTACTTGGCGATGCCTCAGTTCTCGCGGCCACTACCTACACGGGAGGTCCAAGCACGCTCCCGTGGCCGCTCGAATTGTTGAAGCCCGGCACGCCGCGCCAGATGCTCGTAAAAGCCGGCGCGCTGATCCTCGCCGCGATCGAGCAGATCGACCGTCGCGCCGCGAAATGAGCCTGATCCTGCCGCGCCGGCGCGTGCACATCCGCTGCAGTCGGGAGAAGTGCAAACGGCGCTACACGCTGCCGAAGCACCCCGACGAGTACGTGCGCGGATGGAAGTGCGCAGGCTGCGGCGGGACGCGGTTTCGCGAGATCAAGAATTTCCCGAAGGAGCACGGCGCGACCGAGTGCCAGTGCGGCGCGTTCATCTGGACAGGCTCGACCGGCCGCTACGAATGCACGAAGCACCGCCGCGGCACGGTTGGCTGCTTCTTCCGGCGCAACGGTGAGGAACGCAAGCCGGGCGACGCCGACTATCTGGACCCGAACTATGAACCCGACGAGGTGAGCGCATGAGCGCCGAAGGCGAAGTGACGATGCTGATCATCGACGGCAGCGTGTCGCGCATGTTGGAAGACGATCAGCGCAAATTCCGCGAGGCGCGGGAGCGTATCCGCGAAGCGGTCGAGGACTATGGTTTGCCCGGCCTGCTCGCGCTCACCTACGTCGCTTGCGAGGTGGACCAATGAACACGCAGCAATCCCTCGACCTGCGCGGCGGCCATCACGTCGGCCCGCTGTTCGTGCCCGTGAAGCGCCGCGCGCCGCTGATCACCTCGGGCCTGATGGCCGGCAAGCGTAGGCGTGCACGCGAGCGTCGCGCGACCCCGCCGTGGTTATCGCCGCTGCAGCGTCTCGCGATCGGCTCGCTCTACCTGCTCGCCGCGACGATGACGCGCCTGTCCGGCGAGCAGCACGTCGTCGATCACATCGTGCCGCTCGACGGAAAGCTGGTGTGCGGGCTGCATGTGCCCTGGAACATGCGCGTCACGCACTGGCGCGAGAACGCGGTGAAAGCCTGGCACACGTGGCCGGATATGCCGTTCGAACAGATCACCCTTTTCTAACAACCCACAGGCTGTATCGGACGGATACAGTCTATCGCCTGTACAGGATTGCCCTGATGGAATTCGAACTGTTCACCGGCGACTGCATCGACGTGATGCGTACCCTGCCAGCGGCGTCCTTCGACGCGATCATCACCGACCCGCCCTACGGCGAAACGTCGCTCGATTGGGATCGGCACGTCTCGGGTTGGACGGCAGAAGCCGCGCGGCTGTTGAAACCAACCGGCTCGCTGTGGTGCTTCGGATCGCTGCGCTTTTTCATGGAGCGCGCGAAGGACTTTGCCGACTGGACGATCGCACAGGACACCGTGTGGGAGAAGCACAACGGCACGAACGCATTCAAGGACCGATTCCGTCGTGTCCACGAGCACGCTATTCACGCCTACCGCGGCGCGTGGCGCGACGTCTACAAGAAACCGCTGTTCACGCACGATGCCCGCGCGCGCGCGTCGTCCGCCGTAAAGCACGCCCTGCGCAGTGGGGTGACATCGGCTCCGCGTCGTATGTGTCTGTCGACGGCGGCCCGCGGCTGATGCGTTCAGTCATGTTCTGCCGCTCGATGCACGGCAGCGCCGTGCATCCTACGCAAAAGCCCGTCGAGATAATCGCGCCGCTCATCGAATATTCCTGCCCGCCGGGCGGCCGTGTGCTCGATCCGTTCATGGGTAGCGGTACGACCGGCGTCGCGGCAGCGCAGCTTGGCTGCGACTTCGTTGGGATCGAACTGCGCACCGACTTCGCTGCGATTGCCGGCGAGCGCCTCGCCCACGCCTACGGAGCGGACCTCGCATGAAGCTCTGGCTCGACACTGAAACTTTCAGCCCTACTCCGCTGAACCACGGCACGCACCGCTACGCCGAGCGCGTCGAGATCATGATCTGGACGTGGGCCATCGACGACGGCCCGGTCGGCACGTGGGACGTGACCACCGGCGCGCCGATGCCGGCCGAGCTCGACGAGGCGATCGATGCGGCTGACGAATACTGGTGGCAGAACGGTGGGCAATTCGATCGCGTCGTGCTGAAACACGCGGCGCCCGCGATCTACGCGCGCATGCCCGAGCACAAGTGGCGCGACACGATGGTGCAGGCATATGCGCACGGCCTGCCCGGCAAGCTCGCCCTGCTCTGCGAGATCTTCAACGTTCCGACCGACCAGGCGAAGGATAAGGAAGGTGCGCAGCTGATCCAGTTGTTCTGCAAGCCGCGGCCGGCGAACAGCGGCCTGCGCCGCGCCACGCGCGAGACACACCCCGAGCAGTGGGCGAAGTTTCTCGAGTATGCGGGCAACGACATCACGGCTGAACGCGCCGTGCACAAGGCGATGCCGCGCTGGAACTACCCGAACAACGCGACCGAGCTCGCGCTCTGGCATCAAGACCAGCGCATCAACATGCGCGGCATGCAGATGGACGTTGAGTTGGCCGAGGCCGCGGTGCGCGCCATCGATCGCGCGCAAAAGGATCTCGCCGCGCGCACGGTCGAGCTGACCGACGGCGAAGTCGCGAAGGCCACGCAGCGCGACAAGCTGCTCGCACACCTGCTCGCCGAGTACGACGTCGACCTGCCCGACATGAAGAAGTCGACGCTCGAACGCCGCATCAACGATCCGGATCTGCCGGACGCGCTGCGCGAACTGCTGGCGATCCGGCTCGAAGCGACGATGACCAGCTCGTCGAAATACAAAACGCTGCTGCGCGGCGTGTCGGCCGACGGACGTCTGCGCGGGTTGATGCAGTTTTGCGGCGCGCAGCGCACGGGCCGCGTCGCGCACCGGCTGTTCCAGCCCGGCAACATGCCGCGCCCGGACGTCGGCCTGATGGCGCGCGAGCTCGGCCTGCCGAAGTTCTCAGACGGCGACGCCGAGCGCTACACGGAGCTCGGCATCGAGGCGTTGAAAACCGGCTGCGCTGATCTCGTGTTCGAGAACGTCATCGGGCTGACGGCGAACGTCGTGCGTGGCACGATCATCGCGCCGGATGGCAAGCGCCTGTACGTGTCCGACTTGTCGAACATCGAAGGGCGTGACGCGGCGTGGCTGGCGCGCGAGGACTGGAAGCTACAGGCGTTCCGCGACTACGACGCCGGCACCGGGCCCGACCTGTACAAGCTCGCGTACGCACGCTCGTTCGGCGTCGACATCGCGGACGTGACGAAGGAGCGCCGCCAGCTCGGCAAGGTGCAGGAGCTCGCGCTCGCGTACGAGGGAGGTGTCGGTGCGTTCGTCACGTTCACGATGACCTACAAGATGGACCTGGACGACATCCGCGCGGCCGTGTTCGCGGCGCTCGATACCGTCGATCCGGAAGTTGTGCGCGGCGCGCGCGGCATGTGGGATTGGGCGGTGAAGAAGCGGCGCACGCTCGGCCTGCCGCAAGACGTGTTCATCGCCTGCGACATCCTGAAGCGCGCATGGCGCGCCGCGCACCCGCAGATCTCGAGCTATTGGGGTGAGCTGAAGGACGCGGCGATCCTCGCGATCAGCTCGCCGGGCAAGACCGTGCACGCCCGGCGCGTGATCATGCGACGCGACGGCGAGTGGCTGCGCGTGCAGTTGCCGAGCAAACGCCAGCTCTGCTACCTCGCGCCGCGCGTGAGCGACGACGGCGAGATCAGCTACATGGGTGTGAACCAGTACACCCGGAAGTGGCAGCGCACGAAGACGTACGGCGGGAAGATCTTCGAGAACCTGTGCCAAGCCGTCGCGCGCGATGTGCTGTTCTACAACGCACCCGCTGTCGAGGCCGCCGGCTACGACATCGTGCTTTCGATCCACGACGAGCTGATTACAGAAGCGCCTGACACGGACGAATACTCGGCCGCCGAACTGTCGAGCCTGATCGCGACCCCGCCGGCATGGGCCGAAGGCATGCCGCTGGCCGCCGCCGGGTTCTCCGCATACCGCTACAAGAAGGACTGATCATGGGCGAGATTGCCGACGACCACCTCGACCGCATGTTCGACCGCATGTTCGACGACGAGGACAGCTTTTTCACGCGGCGCGCGCCCTACCGGCCGGGCTTCGACCGCACGTGCGAGCGCTGCGGCAAAGGCGGGTTGAAGTGGCGCGAAGACGATACCGGCTGGCGGCTTTACGAGCGCGAACGCGGCGATCGTAACCAGTACCTACGGCACGAATGCAACCCGCCGTCGGAGGACGATTTCGACGTGATCGACCCCGCCGAAAATTCTCGTTGTTAGGCATTGCTGTACGTTCGTGTTAGGTGTATTGTACAGCCACACCTAACACGAACGGAGCACCACATGACGCCCGCCCCGAAGACGTTCAAGGTTTCAGGTACGAACGGCTCACTATCCCTCGAAGCGAAGCAACTAGCGACCTTCGCTCACTACATCAATCAGCAGCAGTTCCGGTTCGTCGTCACACAACTGCCGCATGAAGTAACACCGTCGCTGACCCATCGCGCGAGCGGCCTGCGCGTCGCGTCGATCCCCTTCATCGCGATCCAGGCCGCCGCCGGCGATTACAAGGTCGCTGCGCTCAGCGAACTGCAGCGTCTGATCGAACGTGTCGGCGAAGCACGGCTTGCGTCGTCGCTCCGCAAAGCGGAAGCGTGAGGCGGCCATGCTCGAAAAGACCGTCGAAACCTACCTCGTCGACCGCGTCCGCGCAGCGGGCGGCGACGCCTACAAATTCAGCAGCCCGGCGCGCGTGAGCGTGCCCGACCGCATCGTTATCTTCCCGCCGGCGCGCATCTATTTCGTCGAGCTGAAACGGCCCGGCGGCGTAGTGACGAAGGGCCAGCTGCGCGAGCACGAGCGCCTGCGCGCGCTCGGCTGCGACGTGCGCGTGATCGACAGCCGCGAAGCTGTCGACACATTCGTGCAGAAGGTCCGCGAGCAACTGATCGGCGACGACCGCGCGTTGCTCGTCGAGGCTTCGAAGTTTGGCCAGTTCGATGACGACTTCGACCAACCGCAGGCGAAACCGATCCGATCCGCGCTGCGCCGGCTGTGCGCTGCGCTTGAGGCGACCGTACAGCCACCGTACGACGGCAACCACGTCGAGAACCATTGCCCGGAGTGCAACGAGTACGAAAACGAATGCTCGTGCGCGGCGTTCGTACGCGACGTGGCAGAGCAGACCCCCGAGAAACCGGATCACTGGAATTCGTGCGGTCAGTGCGAGCGCAACATCGACCGCGCTCAGGATCTGCGCCGTACGGGAGGTGCGGCATGACCGTCTACGTCGACGACATGTTCCAGTACGACATGGGGCGTTACGGCCGGATGCGAATGAGCCACATGATCGCGGACACGACCGAGGAACTGCTCGGCATGGCGCGGCGCATCGGCGTACCGGTGCGCTGGCTTCAACACTCCGGCGACGCGGCCGAGCACTTCGACATCGCAAAGAGCAAGCGCGAGCAGGCACTGGCCGCCGGCGCGGTACCGATCACGCTGCGCCAGTGTTCCGCCATGTGTGCCCGTCGGCGCATCGAGGGGCGGCTTGGCGAACCCGCGGACGCCGAAGCGTGGCGCAATGCGTTCGGGCGCCGTACGGGAGAGGCAGCATGAAAGCCGCGATCTACGCCCTCGCCTGCATCGGCGCCGTCGTCATGACGCTCTGCCTCGCCGGCGCGCTCGGCATCGGCCACTTCCGCCTGTACTACGGCCTGACCGCCGTCGAATGCTACGCAGCGGGGTACGGCACGTGATGCAGACGATCAAGCCCCGCGCGCGTCCGCTCGGCGCGCATGCCTGGTACGTGACCGACCGCCGCGGTATCACCGCTTTCGACTCGACGCTCGACGGCGCGCTCGCGCTGTACTTCCGCTGCGTGCTGCACGTCGCTACGGAGCCACGCCGATGACACGCCGCGTATTCACTCCGTGGGAGTACCAGGGCCTCATCATCGAGCACCAGCTCGAAATCCCGCGCTCGAACGTGTGGGCCGGCATGGGCCTCGGCAAGACAGTCAGCACGCTCTCGGCGCTCGAAACGAACTACCACTTCGGGATCGAGTCGATGCCGACGCTCGTCGTCGCGCCGAAGCGCGTTGCGAAATTCACTTGGCCCGAAGAATGCGGCAAGTGGGAGCACCTGTCCGGTATGGAAGTCGTGCCGATCCTCGGCGATCCGACTCGGCGCGCGATGCAACTGCGCCGCGATGCGCCCGTCTTCTCGATCAACTACGAAAACCTGCCGTGGCTGATCGACTGGTTCAAGCACAACCCGCGCCCGTGGCCGTTCGGCACGGTGATCGCCGACGAGTCGACGAAGCTGAAATCGACGCGCGTGTCGAACCAGAAGAGCAAGAAAGACAAGGAGTTCGTGAAGAAGTCGGGCGGCAGCGTACGTGGCCGCGCGCTCGCGGATATTGCCCATACGAAGGTGCACCGGTGGGTGAACCTGACCGGCACGCCCTCGCCGAACGGGTTGCAGGATCTCTGGGGGCAGCAGTGGTTCGTCGACGGCGGCCAGCGGCTCGGGCGCAGCTATTTGGCGTTCGAGGACCGATGGTTCCAGTCAGTACGCGGCGGCGATGGGTACAACAAAAAGCGCCCGCTCGCGCATGCGCAGGACGAGATTCAAAAAGTGCTCGCTGACTGCACGATCTCCCTCGACCCGGCCGACTGGTTCGACCTTGAAGCACCGATCATGCGCCCGGTCTATGTCGAACTGCCGGCGGCCGCGCGTCGGCTGTACCGCGACATGGAACGCCACATGTTCATGGAGATCGGCAACAACCCGATCGAGGCCATGAATACCGCGAGCAAGACGATGAAGTGTCTGCAGCTCGCGAACGGCGCCGTCTATAAGCAGGAGGACGACGGCACCGACACGGCGCCGTGGCACGAGGTGCACGACGTGAAGCTGCAGGCGCTCGATGAAATCGTCGAGGAAGCAGCAGGCATGCCGGTGCTCGTCGCGTACCACTTCAAATCGGATCTCGCCCGCGTCATGAAGGCGTTTCCCGGCGCGCTCGACCTGAGCAACGACGACGCGCTACGGGCAGCGAAGCAAGGCAAGGGGCGGCTATGGCTCGCGCATCCCGCCAGTCTCGGCCACGGCGTCGACGGGCTGCAGGAGCACTCGAACATCATCACGTTCTTCGGCAACTGGTGGAACCTCGAGGAATACCTGCAGATCATCGAGCGCATCGGCCCGGTGCGCCAGATGCAGGCCGGCCGCCGCCGACCTGTTTTCATCCATCCGATCATCGCGCGCGACACCGTCGACGAAGACGTCATGGAGCGCCGTGAAACGAAGCGCGCCGTGCAGGACATCCTGCTCGACGCCATGAAACGCCGCGCGGGCCGCTGACGCGCAGACCAGGAGCACCCACCATGCACACCCCCTTTCAATCCCCGCCGGCTCCGACGCCGCCCGTGAAGCTGTACCGCGTCGCCGAAGTGTCGAAGATGCTCGGCGTCTGCCGGGCCACCGTCTACAATCTGGTGCGCGACGGCAAGCTCACGCTCGTCAAGATCGGCAAGCGTTCGAGCGGCATCACGTCGACCAGTTTGGAGGCGCTTGTGTCGCGCCCTAACAACACAAATTGAATCGGGTAGCTAGATGGGTAGTCAAAACCGTTTTTCAGCTACCCATCGCCAGCAAACCCGCGCCAGATAAGGCGAAGAGGATTTAATGAAGATTGCCACCTGGAACGTCAACTCGCTCAACGTCCGCAAGCAGCACGTGCTCGACTGGCTCGCGCAAAGCGGAACCGACGTGCTGTGCCTGCAGGAACTGAAGCTGCCGGACGAGAAATTCCCGCGCGCCGAGCTCGAGGCGGTCGGCTACCGCAGCTGGTTCACCGGCCAGAAGACCTACAATGGCGTCGCGATCCTCGCGCGCGACACGCTGTCCGTCGACGAATCGGACGTCGTGCGCAACATCCCCGGTTTCGACGATCCGCAGCAGCGCGTGGTCGCCGCGACGGTCGACGGCGTGCGCATCGTGTCCGCGTATTTCCCGAACGGCCAGGCGCCCGACTCCGACAAGTTCGTCTACAAGATGCAATGGCTCGACGCGCTGCAGGCATGGCTGCGCACCGAGCTGCAGCGCTACCCGAAGCTCGCGCTGCTCGGCGACTACAACATCGCGCCGGAAGACCGCGACGTGCACGACCCGGCGAAATGGGAAGGCCAGAACCTCGTGTCGCCGCAGGAGCGCGCCCACTTCGCGCAACTGATCGAGCTCGGCTTCGTCGATGCGTTCCGCCGCTTCGAACAGCCGGAGAAAACCTTCACGTGGTGGGACTACCGGATGATGGCGTTCCGCCGCAACGCGGGGCTGCGCATCGACCACGTGCTGCTGTCGCCGGCGCTGGCCGAAACCTGCACGTCGTGCGAAGTCGATCGCACGCCGCGCACGTGGGAACAGCCGTCCGACCACACGCCCGTCGTCGCGGTCGTCGGCTGATCTCCCGGGCAGCCCGCGCGCGTTCAGCGCCGCGCGGGCGCCGGCCCGAGATGGGCCCACAGGAACCCGAATTCGGCCGCATCGGCCTCCGCGCGTTCCAGATCGTCGGCGCTGCCGTGGCCGCCGTCGGTGTTCTCCCAGTACCACACCCGTTCATGACCGAGCGCGTGCATGCGCGCAGCCATCTTGCGTGCATGCGCGGGATGCACGCGGTCGTCGCGCGTCGACGTCGTCAGCAGCAGCGGCGGATACGCGACGCCTTCGCGCACACGGTGATACGGCGAGTACGCGGCTAGCGCCGCACCTTCGTGCGGATCGTCCGGGTCACCGTATTCGTCGAGCCATGCGGCGCCCGCGTGCAGCTTCGGATAACGCTGCATGTCGAGCAGCGGCACGCGGCAGAGCACCGCGCCGAACAACTCCGGCCGCTGCACCATGCACGCGGCGACCAGCAGCCCGCCGTTGCTGCCGCCTTCGATGCCCAGCTGCGCGGCAGTCGTCACGCCGGTCGCGGCCAGATCCTCGGCCACCGCGATGAAATCGTCGAACGAACGCTGGCGGTGTTCGCGCTGCGCATCGACGTGCCAGCGCGGCCCGAACTCGCCGCCGCCGCGGATGTGCGCGAATGCCATCACGCCGCCGCGCTCGAGCCACCCGATACCGAACGCATCGCTGTAGCCCGGCAGGTTCGGAATCGCGAAGCCGCCATAGCCCGACAGCAGGCACGGCCGCGCGACACGCGTGGCACCGTCGGCCACGTCGAGTGCATCGCGCGGCCCGATCAGCGTGTACGGCACGATCGTGCCGTCTTGCGAGCGTGCGCTGGCGCGGCGCACGACGAGCCCGACCGCGTCGAACTGCACCGGCGGCCGGTCGAGCAGCACGCGGCGCGACGGCGCATCGTCCGCGCGATCCGCAAGGTCGGCCAGCCAGCATTCGGGCGGATCGAGACAGGTGTCGACGTCCACGTAAATCTCGTCGTTCAGCGTCGACTCGACAGGCTCGACGTCGATCTGCGCATCGCCCGGCCCCGGCCACTCGAACGGCCTCGCATCCCACGTCCACGTACCGTCGTCGGCCTGGCTCGGCTGCCACAGCATCGTGCGGTTGTGCACGTCGTCGAGCCAGCTCGCGATCAGCGTCGTGCGCGTGTGCGTCCACGTGCACGCGGACGTCGACGGTTGCGGCGCGAACAGCGTCGTGAGTTCGCGCGACCCGGCGAGGAACGCCTGCTCGCGGATCGCGAGCAGCGAGCCGCCCGCATGGCGCACGCCGTCGCAATCCCAGTCGAGGCGCGGCTCCAGCATGAGCCAGCCTTCCCAGAACCCGACCTCGACATGGGTCGGCACGTCGTAGCGCACCCACTCGCCCGCTTCCGTCAAGCGGTACGCATGGGCGTCGAAGAAATCGACGCTGCGCCACGCGACGTGACGGTTGTCGATCGGATCGAACCCCGCACCCGCGCTGATGTCGTCGGGTTCGCCGCGGAAGACGACGGGCGCATCGGCCAGCGCGGTGCCACGCACCCAGCGCCGCGCTTCATACGGATAGCCGGCCGCGGTCGCATGCGCTTCGCCGCGATCCCAGCTCACGTAGACGGTATCGCGATCGATCCAGCCCACCGTGTGATGTCCCGGCTCGTCGATCGTGAAACCGCCGTCGACGAAACGGCGTTCGACGAGATCGAATTCGCGCACGACGACCGCGTCGGCGCCGCCCGGCGACAGCGACAGCAGCGCGCGATCGCCGTCCGGGTACAGGATCGCGTCCTGCTCGAACACCCACGACTCGCCCTCCTCCGCACCGAGCGCGTCGACGTCGAGCAGCGTTTCCCACGCCGGTTTTCCCGCGCGCCAGTCGTCCCAGCGCGTGCGGCGCCACAGCCCCTTCGGATGGAGATCGTCCTGCCACAGGTCGTAGGCCCAGTCGCGCCAGCGCGTCGGAATCACCGGGCGCTCGCGCGGCAGGTACGCTTTGGCGAGGCGCGCCGTCAGCGCGCGATACGCGTCGTCGTCACGCAGCGCGGCGCGCGTGCGCGCATTCTGCTCGTCGACCCATGTGCGGGCGCGCTTGCTGTCGAGCGCTTCGAGGAAACGGAACGGGTCGGCCCCGGCGGGCCAGCGGAAGGAATCGGACATTGAGGATCGGCGGAATGGCAAACGGCGTGCAAACCGCGATTATGTCCGATCGCGGCATGCGCGATGCCCGCGCATGCCGCAAATCGTGCTCAGGGCTCCAGATGGAGTTCCTGGATCTTGCGCGTGATGGTGTTGCGGCCGATGCCGAGCCGCTCCGCGGCCTCGACCTTGCGGCCGCGCGTGAAGTCGAGCGCCTCGCGGATCACGGCTGCCTCGAAGCGGCGTGCGAGTTCGTCCATCACGTCGGCCGAGTTCTCGCGCAACAGCCGTGCGACCTCGGTACGCAAGCCATGCTCCCAGACCGGATAGCCAGCCGGCGCGCCGCCGTTCGGCGCGGCCGCGACGGGCGCGGACACCGCCGGCAGCGCACCGATCGCCGGTTGCGTGAGCGCCGTCTCGCCACCGCCGCCGTGCGCATCCGCACCGTCGCCCGTCGCCGCGACCGGCGCACCGGCCGGCACGAGGTCGGGCGGCAGGTCCTTGATCTCGACCGTCTGCGCGGGCGCCATCACGGTCAGCCAGTTCGCGAGGTTCTCGAGCTGGCGCACGTTGCCGGGAAACGCCAGCGACGTGAGGTAAGCCAGCGCTTCGTCGGACACGCGCTTCGGCTCGACGCCGAGATCGCGCGCGCTCTTCTGCAGGAAGTGGCGCGTGAGCAGCGCGATGTCCTCGCTGCGCTCGCGCAGCGGCGGCAGGCGCAGCCGGATCACGTTGAGGCGGTGGTAAAGGTCCTCGCGGAACAGCCCCTGGCGCACGCGCGATTCGAGATTCTGGTGCGTCGCGGCGATCACGCGCACGTTCGCGCGCAGCGGGTTGTGGCCGCCGACCCGATAGAACTGCCCGTCCGACAGCACGCGCAACAGGCGCGTCTGCAGGTCGAACGGCATGTCGCCGATTTCGTCGAGGAACAGCGTGCCGTTCTCGGCCTGCTCGAAGCGGCCCTGCCGCGTCGTCTGCGCGCCGGTGAACGCGCCGCGCTCATGGCCGAACAGCTCGGATTCGAGCAGGTCCTTCGGAATCGCCGCGGTGTTCAGCGCGATGAACGGCCCGTTCGCACGCGGACTGTGACGATGCAGCGCACGCGCGACGAGCTCCTTGCCGGTGCCCGATTCGCCGGTGATCAGCACGGTCGCGGCCGAGTGCGACAGGCGGCCGATCGCGCGGAACATGTCCTGCATCGCGGGCGCCTGGCCAAGCATCTCGGGCGCCTCGGCCACGCGCTCGTCCTGCGGCGCACCGCCGCGCAGGCTTTCTTCCACCGCGCGGCGGATCAGCTCGACCGCCTTGTCGACGTCGAACGGCTTCGCGAGATATTCGAACGCGCCGCCCTGGAACGCCGCGACGGCGCTGTCGAGATCGGAGAACGCCGTCATGATGATGACGGGCAGGCCCGGCAGGCGCTCGTGCATCGCCTGCAGCAACTCGAGGCCCGAGCCGCCCGGCATCCGGATGTCGGATACGAGCACCTGCGGGGTCTCGTGGTCGAGCGCGGCCAGCGCGTCACGCACGTTCGCGAAGCTCTTCGTCGCGAAGCTGTCCCGGGCGAGCGCCTTTTCGAGCACCCAGCGGATCGATTGGTCGTCGTCTACTATCCAGATCGGCTTCATAGGTCGGTCAGATATGGGTAAATCCGGTGAATCGCCATGCCGCCACTCAATGGTCGAGCGGCAGCAGGATCTGAAATTCGGTACGTCCGGGCCGGCTTTCGACCTCGATCGTCCCGTCATGCTGCTGCACGAACGTCTGCGCGAGCGTCAAGCCGAGGCCGCTGCCGTCGTCGCGCCCGGACACGAGCGGGTAGAAGATCCGGTCGCGGATTTCCTCCGGAATGCCGGGCCCGTTGTCGATCACGTGCAAGTCCAGTGCCAGCCGGTACAGGCGCTTCGCGATCGTCACCTTGCGCGCGATGCGCGTGCGCAGCTCGATCTTCGCGTCGCCCTGCGCGATGCGTTCGCGCAGCGCCTGCGCGGCGTTGCGCACGATGTTGAGCAGCGCCTGGATCAGTTGCTCCTTGTCGCCGCGCAGGTCCGGCACGCTCACGTCGTAGTCGCGCTCGATCGTGAGCCCGCGCGGGAATTCCGCGAGCATCACCGCGCGCACGCGTTCGCATACTTCATGAATGTTCACGTCGCCGACGATGTGCGGGTGCCGGTGCGGCTCCAGCAACCGGTCGACGAGCGTCTGCAGGCGATCGGACTCCTTGATGATCACCTGCGTGTATTCGCGCAACTCGCCGCGCTCGCGCTCGCCGAGCTCGAATTCGAGCAGCTGGGCTGCGCCGCGAATGCCGCCGAGCGGGTTCTTGATCTCGTGCGCGAGGTTGCGGATCAGTTGCTTGTTGACCGCGGTCAGGTCGTGGATGCGTTCCTCGCGATCGGTGCGCGACTGCCGCTCGTTCTCGAACAGCTCGACGAGCACGAAATCCGGCGCGGTCTCGAGAAAGCCGACGATCGCATGCACATGCAGCGGTTCGCGGCCGGGCCGGTCGAGCACGGTATCGAGGTGCGTCGCGTGAAAGCGTTCCTCGCCGATCGCGGTGATCGTCGATGCCAACTCGTTCGCATTCGGAAAAATCTCGCCCCACGGCCGCTGCGCGAGCTGCCGGCGCGAGATGTCGAGCATCGCCTCCGCGGACGGGTTCGCGAACGCGATCCGCAGCGTCTTGCGGTCGAGCACGATCACGACCGTCGGCAGCGCTTCCAGCCCCGCCAGCAGGCCCGAGCGTGCGAGCCGCTCGTCGTCCGTCAGTCGCTCGGGCTGCCCCGTTTTCGCCTTGATCAGATTCTTCAGAACCATCTGCGTGCTTGTCGCGCCTCAACGGGCCAGAAAAGGAAAAATCACCGGAACAAAAAAGGGACGGCTCGACGCCGCCCCTTTCAGACTCCGCCGTTCCCGCCGCAGGCCGCGCGACGGGAACGAACCGGCATGACGGCGCTGAATCGAAGCGCCATCGCCGATTAGAGCGAGTAGTACATCTCGAACTCGATCGGGTGCGTCGTCATGCGGAACTTCGCCAGCTCCTGCTCCTTCAGCGCGAGGTACGCGTCGAGCATGCCGTCCGTGAATACGCCGCCACGGGTCAGGAACTCGCGATCCTTGTCGAGCGCTTCGATTGCCTGGTCGAGGCCCGCGCAGACGGTCGGGATCTTTGCATCCTCTTCCGGCGGCAGGTCGTACAGGTTCTTGTCCGCGGCTTCGCCCGGATGGATCTTGTTCTGGATCCCGTCGAGGCCGGCCATCATCAGTGCCGAGAACAACAGGTACGGGTTCGCCATCGGATCCGGGAAGCGCGTTTCGATACGGCGGCCCTTCGGGTTCGACACGTGCGGAATGCGGATCGATGCCGAACGGTTGCGTGCCGAGTAGGCGAGCTTGACCGGTGCTTCGAAGTGCGGGACCAGACGCTTGTACGAGTTCGTCGTCGGGTTCGTGATCGCGTTCAGTGCACGGGCGTGCTTGATGATGCCGCCGATGTAGAACAGCGCCAGTTCCGACAGGCCGGCGTAGCCGTTGCCCGCGAACAGGTTCTGGCCGTCCTTCCAGATCGACTGGTGAACGTGCATGCCCGAACCGTTGTCGCCGACGACCGGCTTCGGCATGAAGGTTGCCGTCTTGCCGTACGAGTGCGCGACGTTATGGATGATGTACTTCGACCATTGCGTCCAGTCGGCGCGCTGGACCAGCGTCGAGAACTTCGTGCCGATTTCGTTCTGGCCCTGGCCCGCCACTTCGTGGTGGTGCACTTCGACCGGGATGCCGAGCTGTTCGAGCAGCAGGCACATTTCCGAACGCATGTCCTGGAACGTGTCGACCGGCGCGACCGGGAAGTAGCCGCCCTTCGTGCCCGGACGGTGGCCCGTGTTGCCGCCTTCGAATTCCTTGGCCGAAGACCACGGTGCTTCTTCCGAGTTGATCTTCACGAAGCAGCCCGACATGTCCGTGTTCCACTGGACCGAGTCGAAAATGAAGAATTCCGGTTCCGGACCGAAGTAGGCCGTGTCGCCGATGCCCGTGCTCTTCAGGTACGCTTCCGCGCGCTTCGCGAGCGAACGCGGGTCGCGCTCGTAGCCCTTGCCGTCGGCCGGCTCGACCACGTCGCAGGTCAGCACCAGGGTCGACTCTTCGTAGAACGGGTCGATGAAGGCAGCGGTCGGGTCCGGCATGAGCAGCATGTCCGACGCCTCGATGCCCTTCCAGCCCGCGATCGACGAGCCGTCGAACGCATGACCGCTTTCGAACTTGTCTTCGTCAAACGCCGAAACCGGCACCGACACGTGCTGTTCCTTGCCGCGCGTATCCGTGAAGCGGAAATCGACAAACTTGACGTCCTCGTCCTTCACGAGCTGCATGACGTCGGCGACGGTTTTACTCATAACCTCTTCTCCTGATTGAACAATTCCGGCGGACTGGGAACCGCCTCGTTTATCGAGCTGACCGGGGTCTTGCTTTGGCGCAGCGCGCCCCGATTCGACCGAATCCTATAAAGCAGCTTCCGTGCCACCTATGCGCGAGAGGGGCGCGAATCGCGCCGGCGCTCGTCGCGACGGGGCTGTGCTGCGCAATTCCGGGGCTCGGCTGCCCGCCGCCTGCCAACTGAAAGCACCGCGATGGTGCAATCGTCGCGACGCGCCCCATCCCCGGAATCATCTTGGTGCATGCGCGCCATTCTGCACTCTTTTGGTGAGCGCGTGTGGGAGCGCGCACCGTCCCCCACGCGGACATCCGTGCCGCGACGCCGCGCTAGAATGTTCGTTTGACCGATAGGAGACTCCCTGCCATGAGTACGCTCGACCAGCTTTACGCGAAGGCCGACGAACGCCGCGCACAAGCCGCGCTCAACTACGCCGGGGCGCTGCTGCCGGCCGAGGCCTTCGAACTGCTGCAGCTCGATCCGTCGGCGCGCCTCGTCGACGTGCGCACCCGCGCCGAACTCGACTGGATCGGCCGCCCGCTCGTCGGCGACGGCCAGTACCTGCACCTCGAATGGACGCGCTACCCGGGCGGCGTGCCGAACGCCGAATTCGTCAACGAACTGAAGGCGGCCCTCCCGGCCGATACGCCTATCCTGTTCCTGTGCCGCAGCGCCGCGCGCTCGAAGCTCGCCGCGATCGCCTCCACCGAGGCCGGCTTCACGAAGGCCTTCGACCTGCTCGAAGGCTTCGAGGGCGCGAAGGACGCCGAAGGCCACCGCAAGACGGTCGAAGGCTGGTGCTTCCGGAAACTGCCGTGGATCGGCGCCTGACGGCACGCCGCTCCCACCGGTCGCGACAACCCCATCGTCGAGCCGGGCGATGACATGCCGATGACGGGCCGCGTTGCGCGGCCCGTGGTTTTTGTACGGCTGATCGAGGGGCCGCTCAGGCGCGCGGCGTATCGGGTTCGACGACGTCGCCGCCGAGCAGGTGCACGCCTTCACGCAGCTTCACGTATGCGGCTGCGACCGCTTCCGGCTCACCCTTCACGCCGAGGTCGATGTGGCGGCGCGCATAGATCCCGCCGCGCTCCGCATCGCCGACGCTCGGCAGACTGAACACGCGCACGCCCGGGAAATCGCGCTCGATGCGCTCCATCAGCGGCGTGAGCGTCGATTCCGGCAGCTCGAACACGTACAGCGAGCGCTCCGCGTGCGGCGTCGCGTGATGCAGGTGCGCGTACTTCGTGTCGAGCACCCATTCGATCATCGGCCACGCCATCACCGGGAAGCCCGGCACGAAGTGCAGGTCGCCGACCGAGAAGCCGGGAATCCGGTTGTAGCCGTTCGGGATGATCGTCGCGCCCACCGGGAACACGCCCATGTTGAAGCGGTGCTGGTTCTCCGGCGACTCGAAATCGACCGGCGTGGCCGGATCGGTATGCGTTTCGCGGATCCGCTCCGAAATCAGCACCTTCGCTTCCGGATGCAGCTCGAGCGGCACGCCGAGCGCGGCGGCCGCGCACTGGCGCGTGTGGTCATCCGGCGTCGCGCCGATGCCGCCCGTCGAGAACACGATGTCGCCCGACGCGATCGCGCGGGCGAGGGTCGCCGTGATGCGCGCCGGATCGTCGCCGACGTATTCGGCCCAGTCGAGCGTGAGGCCGCGCGCGCCGAGCAGCTCGATGACCTTCGCCAGATGCTTGTCCTGCCGGCGGCCCGAAAGGATTTCGTCGCCGATGATGATGATGCCGATGCTCATGCCTGCCCCATGTCGATTGCGGTGGCGCGCGAACTCGCACGCAGGTCCTCCAGCGCGCGCAGGCAATAGTGCCCGAACCACAGCGCCGAGAAGACGAGGATGAAAGCGTATACCCAGATCATGGCCGCCGCGACGAACGGAAACAGCACCATCATCCAGACCGACGATACCCACACGAAGGTCGGCACGGTACCGAGCAGCCCGGTCGCGACGCCGATGCCGATCAGCGGCCAGCGATGCCGCCGCACGAGCGCCCGGCGCTCGTCGCGGCTCGCGTGCAGCGCGAGCGCGTCGTAGGTCATCACGCGGTAGGTGAGCCAGCCCCAGATCACCGGCGGCAGCAGCGCGAAGAACGGCGGAATCAGCCACAGCGGGATCGTGACGACCAGCACGACGACGCCGGCCAGCGCCGCCCCCAGCGAATTGAACACGCTGCCGAAGAAGGTGCCGCCCCGCTTCGCCTCGAGCGCCGCGAACTGCCGGTTCGCGAGGTGCTTGATCACGACCGGCATCGAAATCGTCGCGATCAGCAGCAGCACGGTCAGCACGATCAGCGGAATCGCGAGCGACACGACCACGAACGGTGCGACGACCGCATGCAACTGCGACATGCCGATCGCGTCGAACGCACGATACAGCATGGCCGTCAGCACGAAGCCGTCGAGCGCGCCGCGTGCGAGGTCCAGCAGCGACTGCCACGAGAACCACAGCACGACGCCCCACAGGACGGCCGAGACGAGAAACGGCATCAGGGTGAGCCACAGCATGCGCGGATGCAGTGCGCTCGCCAATGCGCGGACGAAGGAACGCAGCAAGTCGTTCATGCGAGCCTGTATCGACGGAGAAAAACGGGGAAAGGATAAACCACGCGGCCCGCATGCGCCAAAGCACATGCGGGCCGCGTGGGAGAGCCGCTCAACGTGGGAACGGCCGGATCAGGCCGATGCCGCGCCGCGCTTGGCGGGGAACAGGCGCCGGAAGATCCGCACGAACGCGAGGCCGTGCTGCGCCCAGAAGCCTTCGCCGTAGGACACGCCCTCGACCTGGTCGCGGATGCCGGTCGGCTCGACCGTGCGGTTCCACGACGCGGTGCCGAACATCATGTCCCACCACGGAAACAGCACGCCGAAGTTGCAGCCGTACTTCGTGCCTTCGTGGCCGTAGCCGACCGCGTGGTGGCGGCGATGGAAGATCGGGCTCACGAGCAGGCGCTCGCCGAGCCAGCCGAACGGCAGCCGCGCATTCGTGTGCTGAATGCTCTGCATGAAGTTCGTGAACGCGGTCAGCACGACGAACTGCGACGGCGTCACCCCGATCACGAGCGCGATCGCCGCGAAGAAGCACGACTGGATCACGTCGTCGAGCACGTGGTTGCGGTCATCGCACCACAACGACATCTGGCGCTGGCTGTGATGCACGGCGTGCAGCTCCCACCAGATGCCGAACTTGTGCTGCCAGCGGTGATACCAGTAGCCGGCGAAATCGAGCACGACGAGATAGATCGCGAACGTGACGATCGGCTTCGAGGTCACGCCCGGCCACAGATAGTCGAGGTTCAGGTTCGCGACGCCGTGCAGGCGCAGCCACGCCTGAAAGTTGTCGAACAGCGGCTGCAGCGCGAAGAAGAAGAACAGCGAGTAGATGCCGAGCTTCGCGATCGCCGTGTAGATCACGTCGACCCGCACGGCCCGGCGGTTCGTCCAGCGCTCGACGGGCAGCAGCGCCTCGAGCGGGCGCAGCAGCACGAACATCAGCACCATCTGCAGCGCCCCGACGATCACCCAGTACAGCGCGTCGTAGGTGTCCTCGTCATAGTCCATCAGGTTGAACTTGAAGAGGAGCGGCTGCACGACGTCGACGTACAGCCAGGTCTGGATGTCCGAGACGAATGCATCGATCAGGTGCAGCATCGTTCTCCCCTGCCCGTCACGCGCCGTTCGCGGCGCGCCACGGCGCGCGGTCGTAGAAATAGATGCCGTGCGGCGAGCGGCCGACGGCGATCGTCTGCACCAGCTTGCGCGACGCCAGGTCGATGATCCCGACCTTCTTCGCGAAGCGGAACGTCACCCACAGCGTCTTCTTGTCGGCGGACAGCTCCATGTCGTCCGGGCCCGGCAGCAGGCCGGTGATATCGCCGACGTTGGTGAGCGTGTTCTCGTCGATGATGCTGATCGTGTTCGCGACCCGGTTCGTCACCGCGACGTGCGTGCCGTCGGCGAGCGAGCGGAAGTTGTGCGCGCCCTTGCCGGTGTAGATCTGCTTGACGACCTTCTGGGTGCGCCAGTCGACCACCGCGACGTAATCCGCGCCGGTCATCCCGACGAGCAGGTACTTGTCGTCCGGCGTGAGCCACAGGCCGGCCGGCACCTTGCCGACCTTCATCTTCCACTTGACCGTCTGCGTCGGCAGGTCGATCGCCGCGATCTCACCGGAGACCTGCAGCGACACGAGCAGCGTCTTGCTGTCCTTCGTGAACGCGAGGTGGCTCGGCATCACCGCGAGCGGCACGCGCTTCACGAGCTTCAGGTCGCGGCCGTCGTAGCCGTAGATGTCGACGCGGTCGAGCCGCAGGCCGGCCGCCGCGAACCATTTGCGGTCGGGCGAGAAGCCGAGCTGGTACGGATCGTCGATCCCTTCGACGGTGCGCTGCAGCTTGCCCGTCTTCGGATCGAGGAACATCAGGCTGTTCGAGACCGAATTTGCAACGATCAGCGACGAATTGTCGGGCGTCGCCATCAGGTGATGTGGTTCCTTGCCGGTCGGCATCGTGCTGACGACTTCGCGGGTCTGCTGGTCGATCAGGGACAGCGTCGCTTCGGCCGAATTGAGGATGATCACGTTATTCGCGTGTGCGGCGGGCGCCAGCACGGCGGCGGCCAGCGCGAGCGTGCGGCCGAGGGAAAGGAAAGTGCGCATGAAGACTCACGTCGAGGAACAACCGTCATTGTAAAACGTTCAACCGGGCCGGCCGGTTGACCGAAGCCGGCATTGCGCCACTTCGACGCACGCCGCGGCGGCCCGGTCGGCCGGCGCGGCAGGCGCCGCGCGGCCGGCCGGGGCCGGCCGCCGGTGCCGGCCCGGGAAACCGATGTTGCGCTAGCGCTGCATCGACTCCCAGACCTTGTGCAGACGCTTGACAGAGACAGGCATCGGCGTGCGCAGTTCCTGCGCGAACAGCGAAATCCGCAGTTCCTCGAGCAGCCAGCGGAATTCCGCGAGCCGCGCATCGGCGACGCCGCCGCGCTGCGACACCGCGCGCTGGTACTGCTGGGCAAGCGGCAACAGGTCGGCCGACTGCTTCGCGTCGCGCGCCGGGTCGGCCTTCAGCTTGTCGATCCGCAGCGCGATGCCCTTCAGGTAGCGCGGGAAGTGCGCGAGTTGCGCGTACGGCGTGTCGATCACGAAGCGTTTGCCGACCAGCGCGGCGAGCTGCTGCTGCAGGTCCGCATGCGCCTGTGCGAACGGCTTCGCCTGCGCGAGCTTCTTCACGAGCCCCGCGTATTCGGCCAGGATCTGCCCGACCAGCCGCGCGATTTCCTGCGCGAGCAGGTTCAGGCGGCTCCGGCCCTCGTCGCGGCGCGCGTGGAAGCTCGCGTCGTCGTCGGGCAGCGGATCCAGCAGGCACGCGCGGTCGAGCGCCGTGTCGATCAGCTGGTCGCGCAGCTCGTCCTGCGTGCCGAGCGACATGTACTGCATCGCCATCTCGCGCAGGCCCGGCAGGTTCTTCTCGAGGAACTTGATCGGCTCCTTCAGCTGCAGCGCGAACAGCCGCCGCAGGCCGGCCCGGTGGATGCGCGCGGCCTCCTCCGGCGAATCGAACACCTCGACGTCGCAATGCGTGCCGCGATCGACGAGCGCCGGGTAGCCGTAAAGCGTCTGGCCGCGCCGGCGGATCTCCAGCAGCTCGGGCAGCTTGCCGAAATTCCACGTCGTCAGGTTCTCGTACAGCGCGGTCGCACCGGCTTCCGCCGGCGCGGCCGTCTGCGGCGCCGCGCCCTTGCCGGCCTTCGCGCCACGACCGGCGGTGCCAGTCGTCGCGACCGTGGCAGGCGCCTGGCCGATCGGCTCGCCAGCGTCGCCATCGCCGCCGGCCGCGATCGTCGACGCCGCCGCGATCTTCTGGAACTGCTGCTGCGCCTGCGCGCCCAGCTCCTGACGAAGCTGCGCGAGATTACGCCCCATCGCGAGCTGGCGACCGTGCTCGTCGATCACCTTGAAGTTCATGAACAGGTGCGCGGGGAGCGTTTCCAGCTTGAAGTCGGCCGTTTTCATCGCGATTTGCGTTTCACCCCGCACGTCGGCGATCAGCGCCTCGACGAGCCCGCCCGCGCCGAAGCGCTCGCGGCCCATCCGCTCGACGAAGCCGGCCGCGTACTCGGGCAGCGGCACGCAATGCCGGCGCAGCTTCTGCGGCAGCGACTTCAGCAGCAGTTGCACCTTTTCCTTCAGCATCCCGGGCACGAGCCACTCGCAGCGGCGCGCGTCGACCTGGTTCAGCGCATACAGCGGCACCGCGAGCGTGACACCGTCGCGCGGCGTGCCGGGCTCGAAGTGATACGTGAGCGCCATCTCGACGCCGGCCATCGTCGCGCGCTTCGGGAACAGCTCGGTCGTCACGCCGGCCGCCTCGTGGCGCATCAGGTCGTCGCGCGACAGGTACAGCAGCCGCAGCTTGTCCTCGGGCTGGCCGCCCTTCTTCACCTCGTCGCGATACCAGCGCTCGAACGCGGCGCCCGTGTGAATCCCTTCCGGAATCGCCTGGTCGTAGTACGCGTAGATCAGCTCGTCGTCGACCAGCACGTCCTGCCGGCGCGACTTGTGCTCGAGCTGCTCGATGTCGGCGAGCAGCTTGCGGTTGTGCGCGAAGAACGCGAGCTTCGTGTCGAACTCGCCCTCGACCAGCGCGCCGCGGATGAACAGCTCGCGCGCCCTCGACGGATCCTGCTTGCCGAACGCGACGCGCCGGCGGTGGTAGATCGGCAGCCCGTACAGCGTCGCGCGCTCGTACGCGCTGACCTGCGCCGGGCGCTTTTCCCAGTGCGGCTCCGACAGCGATTTCTTCAGCAAATGCGCGCCGATCTTCTCGACCCATTCGGGCTCGATCTTCGCGAGGCAGCGTGCGTACAGCCGGCTCGTCTCGACGAGCTCGGCGGCCATCACCCAGCGGCCGGCCTTCTTCGCGAGCGCGGAGCCCGGCCACAGGTAGAACTTGATCCCGCGCGCGCCGAGATAGTGCGGATCGTCGTCGGCCTTCAGGCCGAGGTTGCCGAGCAGGCCCGTCAACAGGGCCAGATGGACCTGTTCGTAGGTCGCCTCGACTTCGTTCAGCCGCCAGCCGTGCTCGCGCACGACGGTCAGCAGCTGCGAATGGACGTCGCGCCACTCGCGCAGCCGCAGGTGCGACAGGAAGTTCTGCCGGCACGCGTCGATCAGCTGGCGGTTCGACTTCTTGTGCGCGACCGCCTCTTCGAACCACGCCCAGATCTTCAGCCACTGCAGGAACTCGGAACGCTCGTCGGCGAACCGGCGGTGCGCCTGGTCGGCCTGCTCCTGCGCTTCGATCGGACGGTCGCGCGGATCCTGCACGGACAGCGCGCTCGCAATGATCAGCACTTCGCGCAGCGACTGCTGGTCGCGCGCGGCAAGAATCATCCGGCCGACGCGCGGGTCGAGCGGCAGCCGCGCGAGTTCGCGGCCGAGCGGCGTCAGCGCGTTGTCGTCGTCGACCGCGCCGAGTTCGTTGAGCAGTTGGTAGCCGTCCGCGATCGCGCGGCCGGGCGGCGGCTCGAGGAACGGGAACGATTCGATCGCGGTGAGATGCAGCGACTTCATCCGCAGGATCACCGACGCGAGCGACGAGCGCAGGATTTCCGGATCGGTGAAGCGCGCACGCGCCTGGTAGTCGCTTTCCTCGTACAAGCGGATGCAGACACCGTCGGCCACGCGGCCGCAACGGCCTGCGCGCTGGTTCGCGGCCGCCTGCGAGATCGACTCGACCTGCAGCTGCTCGACCTTGTTCCGGTACGAATAGCGCTTCACGCGCGCAAGGCCCGTATCGACCACGTAACGGATGCCCGGCACCGTCAGCGAGGTTTCGGCCACGTTGGTCGCGAGCACGATCCGGCGCGCGTTCGACGCCTTGAACACCTTGTCCTGGTCGGCCGCCGAGAGCCGCGCGAACAGCGGCAGGATCTCGGTGTGCGGCGGATGGTGCTTGCGCAGCGCCTCGGCCGCTTCGCGGATCTCGCGCTCGCCGGGCAGGAACACCAGCACGTCGCCGGGGCCTTCGCGGCACAGCTCGTCGACCGCGTCGACGATCGCGTCCATCAGGTCGCGCTCGGCTTCGCGCGCGGTCTTCACGCGGTCGCGGCCGCCCGTGCCTTCGGCGTGCTTGACGGCCGGGCGATCCTCGGCCACCGGCCGGTAGCGCATCTCGACCGGATACAGCCGCCCGCTCACCTCGATCACGGGCGCGGGATGCGCGTCGGTGCCGAAATGGCGCGCGAAGCGATCGGCGTCGATCGTCGCGGACGTGACGATCAGCTTCAGGTCCGGCCGCCTCGGCAGGATTTCCTTCAGGTAGCCGAGCAGGAAGTCGATGTTCAGGCTGCGCTCGTGTGCCTCGTCGATGATCAGCGTGTCGTACGCCTTCAGCAACGGGTCGGTCTGCGTCTCGGCGAGCAGGATCCCGTCCGTCATCAGCTTCACGGACGCGCCCGGCGCGAGATTGTCGGTAAAGCGCACCTTGTAACCGACCACTTCGCCGAACGGCGTGCCGAGTTCCTCGGCGATCCGGCGGCCGGTGGACGACGCGGCGAGGCGGCGCGGCTGCGTATGGCCGATCAGGCCCGTGCCGCCGGCGCCGAGGCCGCGGCCGAGATCGAGACAGATCTTCGGCAACTGCGTGGTCTTGCCGGAGCCGGTTTCGCCGCAGACGATGACGACCTGATGACCGGCGATCGCGCGCGCGATTTCGTCGCGCTTGCCCGACACGGGCAGGCTTTCGGGATACGTGATCGGCGGGACCGGGTTCGGCGCGACGACCGCGCGCAGCGGACGCTCGCGGCGCGGCGCGCGCTCGCCCGTCGCAGCGGACGCATCCTTCGCGGCCGGCTGGCGCGCGTCGCGCGATGCGTCGCCACGCGGCCCGCGCGGCCCGTGTGCAGGTTTGCCCGCCTGCTGTTCCTGCGGCCGGCGCGGCGGCTGGCCCTGCTGCTGGCGTGCATCGGCCGCACCATTTGGGTGCCGGGCCGACGGCGCTTTGGCCCGCGTCGGCGCGGGACTTTTAGGTACATTCGACATGGGGGCGCATTATAATCCCGCCCATGAATTCCCAAACCGACCTCCCTCCCGCCCAGACCGGCGCCACGACGCCGCCGGTTGCCGACGACTCGGCCGCCAGTCACGCGCAGTTCGTCGACTGGATGCGCTCCGTCGCGCCCTATATCCACAAGTTCCGCAACAGCACGTTCGTCGTGGGGTTTGGCGGCGAGGTGGTGCAGCAGGGGCTGCTGAATGCGCTCGTGTCCGACATCGCGCTGCTGCAGGCGATGGGTATCCAGATCGTGCTGGTGCACGGCTCGCGGCCGCAGGTCGAGGAGCAGCTGAGCCTGCACGGTGTCGAATCCGAGTTTTCGCACGGGCTGCGCATCACCGATGCGCGCGCGCTCGAATCCGCGAAGGAGGCGGCCGGTGAAGTGCGTCTCGACATCGAGGCCGCGATCAGCCAGGGTCTGCCGAACTCGCCGATGGCGCACGCACACATTAGCGTCGTGTCGGGCAACTTCGTGACCGCGCGGCCGGTGGGGATTCTCGACGGGGTCGATTTCGCGCATACGGGCATCGTGCGCAAGATCGACGCCGAATCGATCCGTCATTCGCTCGCGAGCCGCAAGCTCGTGCTGCTGTCGCCGCTCGGCTTCTCGCCGACCGGCGAAGCGTTCAACCTGTCGATGGAAGATGTCGCGTCGGCCGCCGCGATCGCGCTGCGCGCCGACAAGATCATCTTCCTGACCGAAGCGCCCGGCATCGTCGACGACGAAGGCGAGCTGGTGCGAGAAATGTCGCTCGACGCGGCGGCCGAGCTGCTCGATTCCGGCAACGTCCAGGGCGACGACGCATTCTTCCTGAAGCATTCGATCCGCGCGTGCCGCGGCGGCGTGACCCGGGCGCACCTGATCCCGCAATCGCTCGACGGCAGCATGCTGCTCGAACTGTTCCTGCACGACGGCGTCGGCACGATGATCTCGTACGAGAACCTCGAGAGCCTGCGCGAAGCGACGCCGGACGACGTCGGCGGCATCCTGTCGCTGATCGAGCCGCTCGAGTCGGACGGCACGCTGGTGCGGCGCGGCCGCCACCAGATCGAACGCGACATCGACCACTTCTCGGTGATCGAGCACGATGGCGTGCTGTTCGGTTGCGCGGCGCTGTATCCGTACCAGCAGGAGAAGATCGGCGAGATGGCGTGCCTGACGGTCGCGCCGGAAGCGCAGGGCTCGGGCGACGGCGAACGCCTGCTCAAGCGCATCGAGCAGCGTGCCCGCGCGCGCGGCCTCACGCATATCTTCGTGCTCACGACGCGCACCGAGCACTGGTTCCTCAAGCGCGGCTTCGTCAAGGTCAGCGTCGACGACCTGCCGGAAGACCGCCGCAAACTCTATAACTGGCAGCGCAAGTCGCTCGTGCTGATGAAACAGCTCTGAGCGCAGGCACGACTGCCCTCCCCCAGTCCGATTACAGGAGAAGTACACGATGGCTCGAATGATCCAATGCGCGAAGCTCGGCAAGGAAGCCGAAGGCCTCGATTTCCCGCCGCTGCCGGGCGAACTCGGCAAGCGCATTTACGAGAGCGTCTCGAAGGAAGCGTGGCAAGGCTGGCTGAAGCAGCAGACGATGCTGATCAACGAAAACCGCCTGAACATGGCCGACCCGCGCGCGCGCCAGTACCTGATGAAGCAGACCGAGAAGTACTTCTTCGGCGACGGCGCGGATCAGGCGTCCGGCTACGTGCCGCCGACGGAAGGCTGACCGGCATCATTCGCGACGGCCGGCCGCGCTGGTCGCCTCGCGGGAAACGACAAACGGCACCGTGTCATCGCACGGTGCCGTTTGCTTTTGGCGCACCCGAACCGATGCGACACAGCCGGTGCTTGCGATACCGCCGGGCCGCTGGGTCACACCGACCGCCCGATTCAACCCACCGGCTTCAGCGTGCCGCGATCGTCCGGCGGCGGGACCGCACCGGCCGGGGTGTCGGCGGCGGCGCCTTCCATACCCCATTCGGCCGCGTCGCTGCGTTCGGCCGTCGACAGTTCGTCCGCGCGATACCCGGTGCGATTCAGCAGCGCCAGCATGCACACGAGCGACACGAGCGCGTAAAGCCCCGATGCGACCGCGACGCCGACGATGCTGCCGGTCGAATTGAGGATCGCCTGCGCGAGCACCGGCGTGCCGCCGCCGACGACGAGCGCGCTCAACTGGTACGCAAGCGACAGGCCCGTGTAGCGGATGTTGGCCGGAAACACGCGCGCGAGCACGCCGCCGACCGCGCCATAGAACATCGCCGACGGAATCGTCGAGATGCACATGCCCGCGACGGCCACCCAGTACGACCGCGTCGCGAGCGCATGGAACATCACGGGCATCAGCACGATTTCCGGAATCAGGATCCAGCACATCGCGCGGCGCATGTCGACCTTCGACACGAACCATGCGCCGACCGGCTGCATCAGGAACTGCACGACGAGCGAGATCGACAGGATGCCGAGGAACGTGCCCTGCGCGTAACCGAGTTCCTTGGTCGCCCACGACAGCGCGAACGTGCTGCGGAAGTACGTGACGTTGATCACCGGCAGCGTGCCGGCCGCGAGCAGCACGACGACCCAGTGATCGCGCACGACGTCGCGCAGCGGCAGCTTCACGGTGCGCTTGCGCGCGAGCACGCGCTGCATGTCGGCCGACTCTTCGAGCTTCAGCCGGATCACCATGCCGATGATCACGAGCACGGCCGACAGCAGGAACGGAATGCGCCAGCCCCACATCAGGAACGACGGGGTGGGCAGCGCGCTCAGCGCGAAGAACGCGGCCGTGGCCAGCAGGTTGCCGGTGGGCGAGCCCTGCTGCGCGAACGCCGCATACAGGATGCTGCGATGCTTCGGCGCGTTCTCGCTCGCGATCAGCACCGCGCCGCCCCACTCGCCGCCGACCGCGATGCCCTGCAGCACGCGCAGCACGACGAGGCCGGCCGGCGCCCAGACGCCGATCTGCGCATAGCCGGGCAACAGGCCGATGCCGGTCGTCGCCAGCCCCATCATCACCAGCGTGATCACGAGCGCGGTCTTGCGGCCGACGCGATCGCCGAGATGTCCGAACACGATGCCGCCGAGCGGCCGCGCGGCGAAGCCGGCCCAGAACGTGACGAACGCCAGCAGCGTCGCGACGCCGGGATCCATCGTGCTCGCAAAGAACACCTTGCCGAACACGAGCGCAGCGGCCGTGCCGTAGATGTAGAAGTCGTACCACTCGATCGTGGTGCCGACGAACGCCGCGAAGGCGGCGCGGCCGGGCCGCAGTTGCGGCGCGGCGGTCGGGGATTGCTGGCGGCTCATCGATGTCTCCATGTTGGTGTGTCGGGGGCGCGACTGTCGCGCGCCTTTCCCGGGTGGCCGGCATCGCGCCGCCGGCCGGCGGCGTCGTGTCAGTCGGGGCGCCTAGCCGGGAGCCTCCCGCAGCACGCCGGCATCGAGCAGTTGCTGCTGGAGCGCGGGATCGACGCCGAGGCGATCGAGCACCGCGCGCGTGTCGCCGCCGAGTGCGGGCGGCGGCGAACGATAGGTGGCCGGCGTGCGCGACAGCTTCACCGGCGACGCCGTGCCGCGATACGCACCGATCTCGACGAACAGGTTCCGGTGCAGCGCATGCGGATCGTGCGCGACGTCGGCCACCGTGCGCACCGGCCCGCACGGCACGCCGGCCGCCATCAGGTCGCGCGCGAGCGGCTCGCAGGCGTGCTCGGCAAGCCGTGCTTCCAGTTCGGCCTTCAGCTCGGGACGGTGTGCGCAGCGGCTGCGGTTGTCGACGAAACGCGGATCGCCGGCGAGCGCCGGCACGCCGAGATGCGCGACGAGCCGCGCGAATTGCCGGTCGTTGCCGATCGCGAGGAAGATCGGCACGGTCGCGGTGCGATAGCTGTCGTACGGCGCGATGTTCGGATGCGCGTTGCCGCTGCGCGCCGGCACGCGCCCGGAACCGAAGAAGTTCGGCAGGTGCGGATGCAGCAGCGACACGCCGCAGTCGTACAGCGCGATGTCGATCGACTGCCCTTGCCCGCTCTTCTCGCGCTCCGCGAGCGCCAGCAGGATGCCGGCCAACGCGTTGAGGCCCGTGACCATGTCGACGATCGGCAGACCGATGCGCGTGGCGTCGCCGTCGCGCTCGCCGTTGACGCTCATCAGCCCCGCCATCGCCTGGATCACCGCGTCGTAGCCGGGCAGCCCGCCGAGCGGGCCGCCTTCGCCGAAGCCCGTCACCGCGCAGTGGATCAGGCGCGGGAAGCGCGGCTGCAGGTCGCGCGCGTAATCCATCCCCCAGCGCGCGAGCGTGCCGGGCTTGAAGTTCTCGACGAGCACGTCGGCCTCTTCAAGCAGGCGCCACAGGATCTCGCGCCCCTCGTCGCGCGACAGGTCGAGCGCGAGCCCTTCCTTGTTGCGGTTCACGCCCATGAAATACCACGCGGTATCGCCGAGGAACGGCGGCCCCCAGCCGCGCGTCTCGTCGCCGTCCGGCGGCTCGATCTTGACCACCGTCGCGCCGTGGTCGGCGAGCGCCTGCGTGCAGTACGGGCCGCCGAGCACGCGGCTCAGGTCGACGACCTTCAGGCCGTCCAGTGCACCACGCGTCGTGCTCATCGTTCGACCTCCGGCAGCAGGTCGAGCGCGGTATCGAGCGCGATCGGCGTGCCGCGCAGCAGTGCGTCGTACGCGGCCGATTCGTCGTCGCGCGATGCCGGCGCGAGCGGATCGACTGGCAGCAGCTTGTGGCGCACGACCAGATGCGCGAGCGCGAGCCGCCGGAAATCCGGCGCGAGCCGCACGCCCTCGCACGCCATCAGCACGGCCGCGCTCGCGTAGTACAGCGCGGACGCGGCCTGCCGCACGCGCGCGTCGTCGCCTTCGCCAGCGACCCGCGCGAGCGCGTCGCAGGCGCGCGCGAGGATGCGCCGCAGCGCCGCGCGGCTCGCATCGGGCAGCGGCGCCGCGCCGAGGCGGTCGCCGAGGAACGCGCGCAGCGCATCAAGCGCGTGCTCGCGCTGCGCGGCCCGCGCGACGTCGAGCGCGACGATGTTGCTCGTACCTTCCCAGATCGAGCCGAGATGCGCATCGCGCACGATGCGCGCGTCGCTCCACTCCTCGATGTAGCCGGTGCCGCCGCGCACTTCCATCGCATCGCCCGTCACGCGCCGTGCATCGCGGCACGCGCGGAACTTGATCAGCGGCGTCAGGATCCGCACGCAGCGCGCGGCCTGCTCGTCGCCCGCATCGGCCTGCGGCAGCAGCAGCGCGATCTGCATGAACATCGCGCGCGCGGCCTCGGCCGGCAGCAGCATCTTCAGCAACTGGCGCTGCATCAGCGGCATCTCGATCAGCTTGCGGCCGAAGGCCTCGCGGTGCGCGGCGACGTGCAGCGCCTCGTTCAGCGCGCGCCGCATCAGCCCCGCCGCGCGCACGCCGTTCGACAGCCGCGACATGTTGATCATGTCGGCCATCTGGTGAAAGCCGCGGCCGATCTCGCCGATCAGGTACGCCTGCGCGCCTTCGAGCGCGATCTCGCCGCTCGCCATCGAACGGCTGCCGAGCTTGTCCTTCAGGCGCACGATCCGGTAGCGGTTGCGCGTGCCGTCCGGCAGCGTCTTCGGCAGCAGGAACAGCGCCAGGCCCTTGATGCCGTCCGGCGCGCCGTCGGGCCGCGCGAGCACCATCGCGAGTTCGGCATCCGCGTTCGAGCAGAACCATTTGTCGCCGGTCAGGCGCCAGACGGTCTCGCCGTGCGCGCCGGTCTCGGGCGTCGCCCGCGTCGCGATCCGGCCGACGTCGGAGCCCGCCGCCTGTTCGGTCATGAACATCGCGCCCTGGTACAGCGTGTCGAAATCGCGTGACGCGAGCATCGGCATGTAACGCGCGACGAGCGCCGGATCGCCGAAACGGCGCAGCGTGCGCGTCAGCGAATCGGTCATGCTGACCGGGCAGCACAGCCCGAATTCCGCCTGCACGAACAGGAACGTCAGCGCGTACTTGACGAGCGGCGGCACCGATTCGGCCCCGTGGCTCAGCGACGCAAGCCCGAGCTCGGCATACGCGACGCGTTCGAGCGCGACATACGCGGGATCCTTGTCGATCCGCTGCACGGCCTCACCGCGCCGGTTGCGATGCTCGAGCACGGGCGGGTGCTTGTCCGCGCGCGACGCCCATTCGTCGAGTTCGCCCGACACGCGTGCGCCGAGCGCGCGCAGTTGCGGCTCGAGCTCGGCATAGCGGGCCTCGCCGAGATGCAGCTTCAGCAACGCGCCGAGATCGGGATCGATGGTGAAGAAATTGATGCCCCGGCTGTCGGGGATATTGGCTGCGCCGGTGTCCGGCGTGCGAGCGGTGTCGTGCATGCGTGTGTCTCCTGGGTTACCTGCACGTCGGCTGGGCGCGGCGCCGCGGCGCCCGGCCAGTCCCGTGCAAAGCCTTCCGCAGAGCGTAGGCGTGCGATCGATAAGCGTCCAATACAGGATTTATCCGGTACGATAGATATCGCTTATCGATGCCGACGCCGCGAGGAGACACCATGGAACTGAGGCAGTTGCGCTACTTCGTGGCGGTCGCCGAGGAGCTACATTTCGGGCGCGCGGCGAAGCGCCTGTTCATCTCGCAGCCGGCGCTGAGTTTCGACATCCGCAAGTTCGAGGATGCGCTCGGCGTGCAGTTGTTCTCGCGCACCAACAAGACCGTCGCGCTGACCAACGCGGGCGAGGTGCTGCTCGGCGAAGCGCGCCGGCTGCTGCTGCAGGCGGCCGAGGCCGAACGCCTGACGGTGCGCTCCGCGTCGGGGCTCGCGGGCCGGCTGCGGATCGGCTTCGTTCATTCGATGCTGTATCGCGGGCTGCCCGATGCCGTGCGACGCTTCGAGGCCGACTATCCCGGCGTCGAAGTCGTGCTGAGCGAAATGAACACGCAGGCGCAGGTGCAGGCGATCCAGCGCGGCCAGATCGATCTCGGCTACGCGCACTGGGGCCACTTCCCGCCCGAGGTCGAATCGACGCCCGTTTATGCGGAACCGTTCGTGTGCTGCCTGCCGGCCGCGCATCCGCTCGCAAAGCGCAAGCAGGTCGCGCTCGCCGCACTGGCCGCGGAACCGTTCATCCTGTTCCCGCGCGAAGCGGCGCCGCACTACCACGACCTGATCATCGCGCAGTGCGTGAATGCCGGCTTCAGTCCACTGATCCGCCACGAGGCACGGCTGTGGCAGACGATCCTGTCGATGATCGAGTTCGAGATGGGCATCGCGCTCGTGCCGCGCGTGCTGCAGCAGGTAAAGAGCGAGCGGCTCGCGTTCCGGCCGCTGAAGGATGCGTCGCTCGAATCGCGCACGCTCGCGCTGAAGCGCAGCGGCACCATCGAGCCGGTTGCGCTGCGCTTCGCGGATTACGTGCGCGCGTCGATCGACGCGCTGCCCGCGCTCGCGGGCTGAGCGCACGGCCGGTTGGCAGGTATGCGTGGGTATCTGAAAAATATTTGCAGAAAGTGCTTTACAGACCCTCAAAGCCCTGACATAATTTCAGCTTCTTTGGGCGGTTAGCTCAGCGGTAGAGCACTGCCTTCACACGGCAGGGGTCACTGGTTCGATCCCAGTACCGCCCACCAAAGAATTCAAGGCCCTGCGTCTCACGACGCAGGGCCTTTTCGTTTTGGCGTCGCGCTTGCTCCTCGGCGCAGCACGCGATGCTGCGCCGGCTTACTTACCCCGCGCGCGCCACCCGCTCCGCCGTTGCATCGAACGCGCGCTTTGCCTTGTCGACGATCTCGTCGACCTCCGCTTCGCGAATCACGAGCGGCGGCGACAGCAGCATCCGGTCGCCGGTCGCACGCATGATCAGGTTGCCGTTGAAGCAGAAGTCACGGCAGATCGTGCCGATATCGACGTTCGCACCGAACCGCTCACGCCGCTCCCGGTCGCGCGCAAGCTGAACGCCCGCGACCAGCCCTGCTCCCGCAATCTCCCCGACGATCGGATGGTCGCCCAGCGCATCGCGCAGCCGGCGCTGGAAATACGGCCCGATATCGTTCTTCACGCGCTCGACGATCCCTTCGTCGCGCAGCAGCTTCAGGTTCGCGACCGCGACGGCCGCCGCCACCGGATGGCCCGAGTACGTGAGGCCGTGGTTGAATTCGCCGTTGTCGATGATCGGTCGCGCCACGCGTTCGTGAATGCCGACGGCCCCCATCGGCACGTAGCCCGACGTGAGGCCCTTGGCCATCGTGATGAGGTCGGGTTCGAAACCGAAGTGTTGGTGTGCGAACCATTCGCCGGTGCGGCCGAAGCCGCCGATCACTTCGTCGGCCACCAGCAGGATGTCGTACTTGCGGCAGATCCGCTGGATTTCCGGCCAGTACGTCGACGGCGGGAAGATCACGCCGCCTGCGCCCTGGAACGGCTCGCCGATGAACGCCGCGACGTTCTCCGCGCCGAGTTCGAGGATCTTCGCTTCGAGCTGCTGCGCGCGCGCCAGGCCGAATGCTTCCGGCGTTTCGCCGGCCGCTGCTTCGCCGAAGAAATACGGCTGGTCGATGTGCACGATGTGCTCGACCTTCGACGGCATCTGCTCGTGCATGTAGCCCATCCCGCCGAGCGTGCCGCCGGCGATCGTCGAGCCGTGATAGCCGTTCTTGCGCGAGATCACATACTTCTTCTGCGGCTGACCCTGCACGCGCCAGTACTGGTGCACGAGGCGCAGCACGGTGTCGTTGCCTTCCGAGCCGCTGTTGCAGTAGAAGAAGTGGTTGAACCCTGCAGGCGTGACTTCCGCGAGCATCGCGGAGAGCTCGATCACCGGCGGGTGCGTGGTCTTGAAGAACGTGTTGTAGAACGGCAGTTCCTGGATCTGGCGATACGCGGCGTCGGCGAGTTCCTTGCGGCCGTAGCCGACGTTCACGCACCAGAGGCCGGCCATCCCGTCGATCACCTTGTTGCCGTCCGAGTCCCACAGGTAGACGCCGTCGGCCTTCACGATCACGCGGCTGCCGGCGCGGTTCAGCGCACCCATGTCGGAGAACGGGTGGATGTGGTGCGCGGCGTCGAGCGCACGATAATCCGCGGTCGATTGCGGCGATACAGCGTCATTTCTATCGGTCATGTTTCCTCCGGAAAACCGTGCCGCACGCTCAGACGTGCAGCAGCAAATGCCTGCGCTCCCACGAGCTGATCACGCGGAAGAACGCTTCGTATTCGGTGTCCTTCAGCGCCAGGTACGCTTTCACGAACTTGTCGCCGAGAATGCCGGCCAGCGGCGTGCAGGCCGCCATCAGCGAGATGCCCTCCTCGAGATTGCGCGGCAGCTGGTACGGCAGGTTGTAGCCGTCCGACGCGATCGGCTCGGTCGGCGCGAGCTGCTGGGTCAAGCCGAGATAGCCGGCTGCGAGCGTCGCGGCGAACGCGAGGTACGGATTGCAGTCGACGCCGGGGATCCGGTTCTCGATGCGGCGCGCCGACGCGCCTGACTGCGGAATGCGGAAACCGACCGTGCGGTTGTCGTAGCCCCACTGCACGTTGATCGGCGCGGCCATGAAGCGCGACAGGCGGCGATACGAGTTGATGTACGGCGCGAAGATCGGCATCAGTGCGGGCGTGTACTTCTGCAGCCCCGCGAGATAGCTGTGGAACATCGGCGACACCGTACCGTCCTCGTTGGAGAACAGGTTGCGCCCCGTGCGCGCGTCGGCCAGGCTCTGGTGGATGTGCATCGCCGAGCCCGGCTCGTCCTGCATCGGCTTGGCCATGAAGGTCGCGTACATGTTGTGACGCAGCGCCGCCTCGCGCACGGTGCGCTTGAACAGGAACACCTGGTCGGCAAGCGACAGCGCATCGCCATGCACGAAGTTGATTTCCATCTGCGCGGCACCGACCTCGTGAATCAGCGTCTCGATATCGAGCCCCTGCATCTCGCAGTATTCGTAGATGTCCTCGAACAGCGAATCGAACTCGTTCACGGCCTCGATCGAATACGACTGCCGGCCGGTCTCCGCACGCCCGGTGCGGCCGACGGGCGGACGCAGCGGCAAGTCGGGATCGGCGTTCATGTCGACGAGATAGAACTCGAGCTCGGGTGCAACGACCGGCTGCCAGCCCTTCGCCTTGTACAGGTCGAGCACGCGTCGCAGCACATAGCGCGGCGAGATCTCGACCGGCGAGCCGTCGAAGTGCACGCAGTCGTGGATCACTTGCGCGGTCGGGTCGACGGCCCACGGAATCAGGCAGATCGTCGACGGATCGGGCACGCACACCATGTCGGGGTCGGTCACGCCGGTGAGCGTCCCGTCCTCCGGATAGTCGCCGGTGACGGTCTGCACCATCACGGCCTGCGGCAGGCGCATCGATTCGCCGGATTCGAACTTGTTGCGCGGAATGATCTTGCCGCGCGCAATGCCGGCCATGTCGGGAATGATCGCCTCGACCTCGGTGATGCGGTGCTGTCGCAGGAATTCGCTCAGTTCGGGTTGCATGATCGGCCTCTATCAGTCGACGTCGGATGCGGCCGGCGACGGCATCGCGCCGCCGGCCGCATGAATGCGATGCGTCATGCGCGCGCGGCACGCCGCGCCGAATGCCGCGAAGATGTCGCGCGACAGCGGCTGCTCCGCGTAGCGCCATTCGGGATGCCACTGCACGCCGAGCGCGAACGCGCGCGCGCCGCGCACGCTGACGGCCTCGACCAGTCCGTCGGGCGCACTGGCTTCGACGACGAGCCCCGCGCCGAGTTGCGCGATGCCCTGGTCGTGCAGCGAATTGACCGTCGCTTCGTGCGCGCCGCGCGCGACCCGCTGCAGCAGGCCGCCCGGCGCGAACCGCACGACGTGCGCCGGGCCGTACTGCCGTTCGAGCGGATCGGCGGGCCGCTCGCGGTGATCGTCGAAGCCGGTCGTCGCGTGCAGCCGCTGATGCAACGTGCCGCCGTAAGCGACGTTCAGCTCCTGCATGCCGCGACAGATCGCCAGCACGGGCACGCCCGCGTCGATCGCCGCACGGATCAGCGGCAGCGCGGTCGCATCGCGCGCGGGGTCATGCAGCGTGTCGGGCGCGCTCGCGGCGCCGCCGTAATGATGCGGCTCGACGTTCGAATAGCTGCCGGTGAACAGCAACCCGTCGACTGCCGCGACGATCGCGTCGGCCGGCTGGCGCGCGCCGAGCGCGGGCAGCACGAACGCAAGCGCACCGGCGCCGTCGACGAGCGCGGCCAGGTACTTCTCCCCCGCCGTATGGTTCGGATGCACACCGCGCAGGATGCGGTCGGCGGTGACGGCTACGATCGGGCGCGCATGCATGGGCGGCTCTCCGGTAATCGCGCGCGACTCGTTCGCACGCGGGACGTTGAAGGTTCGCGCCGGCGCCGCACGCGCGCACCATGACGCGGCGCATGTCCATGCGCGATCCTGCCGCGCGGACGATGCGGCAACAGGCGGTGCGACCCGGAACGGAAACGGAAAACGACGCTAGGGCAACAACGATGCGCTGCCGTCGCACTGCACCGCGCTGAACACATGCGCGGACACGAGATTGAAGCGGCGCAGGCCGCGATGGGAAAGGGCGAAGAAACGAGGCTCGCGTAAAAAGGCGGCACACGTGCCGCGATCAGCATGCCGGGACGGCCCGGCCTGAGGCGGCGCGCCCGCCGACGGACTTCGCGTCCGGCGTATCGAAGGGCTGGCGGCTTTCACGATCGTACTCGACTGACGGATGAAGGCAGGACACGTGTCGCGATCAAGCGCATGCGGCAATGCCGCGCGGCGACACGTCGGCAAGGTGTCTCGCCGCACATTCCGGCGCGGTGCGGCCACGATCGATGGCCCCGCCGCCGGTGCGCGCGTGACGACTTCCTGACATTCAGCTTATATCACCTAAAAATTGCGTCAAATTTTCAGGTGCCGATGACGTCATCGAACAGACGAAAGCCCTACGAAAAAAAACGGCATCGATCCCGTGGATCGATGCCGTGTTGTGCACTGCATCGGTGCGGCATGCTGTGCGCCGGCGGGCCGTGACGCACCTGTTCCGCCGCGCTGCCGCATCCGTGCGGCCCGCGTTCAACGATGCGCGAGCGCGGTTTCGACGAGCGTCTGCAATAGCGGCACGATCCGCGCCGCACGTGCTTCGTCATACGCGTAAGGACGCGTCTCTTCCATGTAGGTGATCTGCGAGAGCTCGAGCTGCACGGCCTCGACGCCGGTAGCGGGCACGCCGTAGTGACGCGTGATGTAGCCGCCCTTGAAGCGCCCGTTCGCGACCGCCGTATAGCCGCCCTGTTCGAGCACGCGCGCGGCCAGCGCCTCGGCCAGGCCCGGCGCGGCACTCGCGCCGCTCGACGTGCCGAAGTTGAAGTCAGGCAGGCGGCCGTCGAAGAAGCGCGGCACGTGCGAGCGGATCGAATGCGCTTCCCACACGAGCACGCGGCCGTGCTCGCGCTTCAGTCGCGCGACCTCGCCTTGCAGCGCCTCGTGATACGGCAGCCAGTAGCGATCGCGGCGACGCATGATCTCGTCGTTGCCGGGCAGCGCGTTCGCCGGATACAGCGGCGCCTTGTCGAACGTATCGACCGGCACGAGCCCCGTCGTGTCCTGCCCCGGGTACAGGTTCTCGTTGTCGGGCGGACGGTTCAGGTCGACGACGTAACGCGCATGCGACGGTACGAGGATCGATGCGCCGAGGTCGGCCGCGAATCCATACAGCCGTTCGAGATGCCAGTCGCAATCGTCGACGAAGCGCGCGTCGGCCGTCATCGTCGCGGCGATGTCGTCGGGAATGTACGTGCCTGCGTGCGGAATCGAGATCAGCAGCGGCAGCGTGCCCTGCTTCAGCGTGAATACAGCCGGTTGTTCAGTCATGTCGCATCACCGTTGGAGGTCTGCCGGCGCACGCTTGCGGCGTGCGCCGGTTGCGCGCGTCAGCGCAGCAGTTGCGCCAGCGCGGCGCGGTAGTCGGCATACGCGACGGCTTCGTCGCGATGACGGCGGCCGCTCACGACGCGCTCGCCGCCCGTGTAGACGTCGAGCACCGGCGTGTCGCCGTGCTCCGCGAACACGATACCCGACAACCACGACGTGCTGTCGTGTTCGGCGATCGCCGGATGATCGGGATCGAGCACGAGCCAGTCGGCGCGGCACCCTTCACGCAGCGCACCGACGCGCCGCCCGCTGGCCTGCGCGCCACCGGCGAGCGACGCATCGAACAGGCGATCGGCGACATGCGCCTGCGTGTCGCTCGCCAGCACGTTGCGCGCGCGGTGCACGAGCCGTTGGCCGTATTCGAGCAGGCGCAGCTCGGAGCGCCAGTCGACCGATGCGTGGCTGTCGGAGCCGACGCCGATCACGCCGCCCTGCGCGAGATAGTCGACAGCGGGGAACACGCCGTCGCCGAGGTTCGCTTCGGTCGTCAGACACAGGCCGGCGACCGCGCGACGCTTCGCGAGCGCCGCCGTTTCGGCCGCGTCGACGTGCGTCGCGTGCACGAGACACCAGCGCGCATCGACGTCGAAGCGATCGAGCAGCCATTGCACGGGGCGCGCGCCGTACGCACGCACGCAGTCGTCGACTTCGGCCGTCTGCTCGGCGATATGGATATGCACGGGGGCATCGTCGGGCAGCCCTGCGAGCAGCACGCGCAAGCCGTTCTCGGATACCGCCCGCAGCGAGTGCGGTGCAACGCCGTAGCGCAGCCCGCCGTGCTCCGGCGCCACGCGGCGCATCGCGTCGAGCAGTTCGAGCAGGCCGTCGGGCGTATTGATGAAGCGGCGCTGGTCGTCACGCGGCGGCTTGTCGCCGAAACCGGTGAACTGGTACGACACCGGCAGCATCGTGATGCCGATGCCGGCCGCGCGCGCGGCGTCGATCACGCGCGTGCCGAGCTCGGCGATCTGCGGATAGCGCGAGCCGTCCTGCGTGTGATGCACGTAGTGGAATTCGCACACCGACGTGTAGCCGCACTTGAGCATCTCGACATACAGCCAGCGCGCGATCGCGGCGAGCGCGTCGGGCGTGATCTTCAGCGCGAAGCGGTACATCAGGTCGCGCCAGCTCCAGAAGCTGTCGGACGGATTCGCGCGATATTCGGTGAGCCCCGCCATCGCGCGCTGGAACGCGTGCGAGTGCAGGTTCGGCATGCCGGGCAGCACCGGCCCCGCCGCGCGTGCGACGCCCGCGGGTGCGTCGGTGTCGGGCGTCACGCCGGTCAGCGTGCCGGCCGCGTCCCAGCGCAGCAGGACGTTACGGCGCCAGCCATCGGGCAGGTACGCATGGTCTGCGAACAACGTGGTGTCGGTCATGAGGCTATCCATTCATCCGGCGAAACACGGTCGTGCCGCCGCGTACGACCTGCTCGCACAGCGGCCGGCCGATCCAGTAGGCGAGCTCCGCCAGCGAGCCGACCGACCACGCGGCGAAGTCGGCCTGGCGCCCGACCTCGAGCGCGCCGTGGCGATCCGCGCGGCCGAGCGCCGCGGCCGCATGGCGCGTGACGCCCTGCAGCACTTCGGGCACCGTCATGCGGAACAGCGTGCAGCCCATGTTCAACGTCAGCAGCAGCGATTCGAGCGGCGACGTGCCGGGGTTGTGATCGGTCGCGAGCGCGATCGGCACGCCGTGCTTGCGCAGCAGCTCGATCGGCGGCAGTTGCGTCTCGCGGATGAAGTAGTACGCGCCGGGCAGCAGCACGGCAACCGTGCCGGCTGCCTTCATCGCCTCGATGCCGGCTTCGTCGAGAAATTCGAGGTGATCGGCGGACAGTGCGCGATAACGCGCGGCCAGCGCCGTGCCGCCCGCATTCGACAGCTGCTCCGCATGCAGCTTCACGGGCAGCCCGCGCCGCGTCGCGGCCTCGAACACGCGCTCG
The DNA here is from genome assembly GCF_020419725.1 of Burkholderia sp. AU38729. Taxonomy (NCBI): domain Bacteria; kingdom Pseudomonadati; phylum Pseudomonadota; class Betaproteobacteria; order Burkholderiales; family Burkholderiaceae; genus Burkholderia; species Burkholderia sp. AU38729. The sequence goes on from NZ_JAIZQO010000009.1 coordinate 342,971, forward strand.
GTCTGCGCGAGCGAAAAGCCGATGCGTTCGCAGAACACGTCGACCGCGTCGACGAGCCCTTCGTCGGCCAGCGCCGGCAGCATCCGGTCGCACACTTCGTCGATGTACGCATCCGCACGGCCCGCATATTCGGGCGGCAGCGCGTGCGCGCCGAGGAAGGTCGTGTAGACGCTGACCGGAAAGCGTTCGCCGAGCTGGCGAGCAACGCGCAGCATCTTGCGTTCGCTCGCGAGGTCGAGCCCGTAGCCCGACTTGATCTCGATCGCGGTCACGCCTTCGGCGAGCAGCGGCTGCAGGCGGGCTGCAGCCTGCACGAACAGCGCCGTCTCGTCGGCCGCGCGCGTCGCGCGCACCGTCGACACGATCCCGCCGCCCTGCCGCGCGATTTCCTCGTAGCTCACGCCCGCGAGGCGCTGCGCGAATTCGTCGGCACGCGTGCCGCCGTACACGAGGTGCGTATGGCAGTCGACGAGGCCCGGCGTCACCCACGCGCCGTGCAGATCCTCGCGCTGCCAGTGGGCGTAACCGTGCGGCAGCGCGGACATCGCGCCGAGCCAGACGATCGTGCCGGTTTCGTCGACGGCGATCGCCGCGTCGTCGATCGTCTCGTCAGGATGGCCGTGCGGACACAGCCTCAGGTGATGCCAGACAGTCGGTTTCATGCGTTCAGTCTCGTTCGCCGATGGCGAGCGACACGGCGAGCAACGCGCCGCTACCGCTCACGACGACGTCAAACGCACGCCGCGGCCCGTCGAGCCGCAGCGTGTCCATTTCTTCCAGGGTGTAGCGTGTGCCGTCGATTTCGACCGCGGCTGCGCCGGCCGCGCAATACAGCAGCACGGTATCGGCATGCTCGATGCGGTGCGCGCCCGCGCGCCATACGTCGAGCGCGCCGCGCGCGGCCGAACGGCGCGTCATCAGGTTGAAGTCGCGCGTCGTGCCGTCGTGCAGCGTGGCGTCGATCGCCGCTTCCCCCGCAAAATCCGCGCGGGCCAGCGGTGCGTCGAGCACGTGGCGGGCGCCGCCGGCCTCCGCGAGCGTCATGCCCGCGCCGGACAGCAGCACCAGCGTGCGGTCGATCCCGTCGAAACGCGAGAACGGCCCGGCCGTGCCGACGTCGGCGACGCTCACGCGCCACGCGAACGCGTCGAGCGCGGCGCCCGGCGGAAACGCGCCGATCTCGCGCGTCACGCCGCCGCCGTTCTTCCATGGCGACGCGACGAGATCCGCTGCGCGGATCATCGTCGCAATCGCCGGCGCCGGGTGGAGCGCCGTCATGCTCAGCGGCCGAGCATCGGCAGCTTCAGGCCGGCTTCGCGGGCCGTCTGCTGCGCGAGTTCGTAGCCGGCATCCGCATGGCGCATCACGCCCGTCGCCGGGTCGTTCAGCAGCACGCGGCCGAGGCGCTCGTGCGCTTCGGCGGTACCGTCGGCGACGATCACGACGCCCGAGTGCTGCGAGAAGCCCATGCCCACGCCGCCGCCATGGTGCAGCGACACCCACGATGCGCCGCCTGCGGTGTTCAGCAGGGCGTTCAGCAGCGGCCAGTCGCTCACGGCGTCCGAACCGTCCTTCATCGATTCCGTCTCGCGGTTCGGGCTGGCGACCGAGCCGGTGTCGAGGTGGTCGCGGCCGATGACGATCGGGGCCTTCAGCTCGCCGTTCTTGACCATCTCGTTGAACGCCTGGCCGAGGCGATAGCGATCCTTCACGCCGACCCAGCAGATCCGTGCCGGCAGGCCCTGGAACGCAATGCGCTCACGCGCCATGTCGAGCCAGTTGTGCAGGTGCGGATCGTCGGGGATCAGCTCCTTCACCTTCTGGTCGGTCTTGTAGATGTCTTCCGGATCGCCCGACAGCGCGACCCAGCGGAACGGGCCCTTGCCTTCGCAGAACAGCGGGCGGATGTAGGCCGGCACGAAGCCCGGGAAGTCGAACGCGTTCTCGACACCCATTTCCAGCGCCATCTGGCGGATGTTGTTGCCGTAGTCGAGCGTCGCCGCGCCGCGTTCCTGCAGCGCCAGCATCGCGCGCACCTGGACGGCCATCGACTGCTTCGCGACCTTCACGATGCTCTGCGGATCGACCTTCTGCGCTTCGCGCCATTGCGCGACGGTCCAGCCTTGCGGCAGGTAGCCGTTGATCGGGTCGTGCGCGCTCGTCTGGTCGGTCACGCAGTCCGGCGTGATGCCGCGCGTGACGAGTTCGGCGAACACGTCGGCCGCGTTGCCGAGCAGGCCGATCGACACCGGCTTGCCGGTGCGCTTCGCTTCCTCGATCATGCCGAGCGCCTCGTCGAGCGTCGTCGCCTTCTTGTCGACGTAGCGCGTCTTCAGGCGGAAATCGATGCGGGTCTCGTCGCATTCGACCGCGATCATCGAGAAGCCGGCCATCGTCGCGGCCAGCGGCTGCGCGCCGCCCATGCCGCCCAGGCCGCCCGTCAGGATCCAGCGGCCCGACGGATCGCCGTTGAAGTGCTGGTTCGCGACCGAGAAGAACGTTTCATAGGTACCCTGAACGATGCCCTGGCTGCCGATGTAGATCCAGCTGCCGGCCGTCATCTGGCCGTACATCATCAGGCCCTTGCGGTCGAGCTCGTGGAAGTGATCCCAGTTCGCCCAGTGCGGCACGAGGTTCGAGTTCGCGAGCAGCACGCGCGGCGCATCCTTGTGCGTGCGGAACACACCGACCGGCTTGCCCGACTGGATCAGCAGCGTCTCGTTCTCTTCCAGATCCTTCAGCGATGCGAGGATCTGGTCGTAGCATTCCCAGTTGCGTGCCGCGCGGCCGATGCCGCCGTACACCACGAGCGCATGCGGATGCTCGGCGACTTCCGGGTCGAGGTTGTTCTGGATCATCCGGTAGGCCGCTTCGGCCAGCCAGGTCTTGCAGACTTTCTCGCTGCCGCGCGGCGCGCGGATCGTGCGCGTCGGATCGAGACGGGGATCGATGTGTTTCGGATGGTTCATGACGACTGCTCCCGAAGGAAAATGACTATCAAATAGGAATCAGAAATGCCCGGTGAAGCGATAACGGCTGCCGGGATGCCACAGATTCGCCACCGAGGCGACGACGCCCTGCGACCAGGTGCGTCGATGTAAAACCAGACACGGCTCGACGTCGTCCATCCGCAGCTGCTCGCGCCGCTCCGGCGCCGGGGCCGCCGCTTCGATCCGGTACTCGACGCGCTGCAGCGGAGCCGCGCGCATCAGGTACAGGTTCGGCGTCGTGTTCGTGAAATCCTGCTCGGCGTAATCCGGCGCGACCGCCGGATTCACCCATCGTTCTTCGAGCTGCACGGGCTCGTCGTTCTCGAAGTGCAGCACCTGCGAATGAAACAGCTTCGTGCGCACGGCGACCTGCATCTCGTCGGCGAGCGCCTCGTCGGCGCGGATCGTGTCGAGGCCGAGCACGCTCGCGTGATACGCGTGCCCGCGCGCACCGACTTCCTCCGAGATGCTGCGGATCGCCACCAGCGTCGACTCGTACTTCGGCCGCGCGACGTAGGTGCCCGCCCCCTTCATGCGCGTGAGCACCTGCTCGGCAGTCAACTCGCGCAGCGCGCGGTTGACGGTCATGCGCGCCACCTTGAATTCGCGCGCCAGCTCGTTCTCGGACGGCACCTGATCGCCCTCCTCCCACTCGCCTGCGTGGATGCGGGCCAGGATGAAATCCTTGATCTCCTGGTAGACCGGCGCGCTCATGGGCTTACTGTTCCGACGCGAACGAGAACGGCGCGACCTTCGCGAACGCGCGCTCGCCGACCAGCTTGGCGATCACGGCGATGTCCGGTGCGAAGTAGTGGTCGAGCTCGTAGTGCGCGACCTTGCTGCGGATCGTTTCCATCACCGGCGCCAGCTTCGGGCTCGTGTGATACGGCGCGCGCAGGTCGACGCCTTGCGCGGCGGCCAGCAGTTCGATCGCGAGGATGTGCTTCGTGTTGTCCGCGATGTCGGCGAGCTTGCGCGCGGCGAACGTCGCCATCGACACGTGGTCTTCCTGGTTCGCCGAGGTCGGCAGCGAGTCGACCGACGCCGGGTGCGCGAGCGTCTTGTTTTCCGACGCGAGGGCGGCCGCCGTCACGTGCGCGATCATGAAACCCGAGTTCACGCCGCCGTCCCGCACGAGGAACGGGGGCAGGCCCGACAGCGTCGCGTCGATCAGCAGCGCGATGCGGCGTTCGGCCAGTGCGCCGATTTCCGCTGCGGCGAGCGCGAGGTTGTCGGCCGCGAACGCGACGGGTTCCGCGTGGAAGTTGCCGCCCGACAGCACTTCGCCGGTATCCGGGAAGATCAGCGGGTTGTCCGACACGGCGTTCGCTTCGACCAGCAGCACGTCGGCCGCATGGCGCATCTGGTCCAGGCACGCGCCCATCACCTGCGGCTGGCAGCGCAGGCTGTACGGGTCCTGCACCTTGTCGCAGTCGCGGTGCGACTGGTTGATCGGCGAGCCTTCGAGCAGGTCGCGATACGATGCGGCCGCATCGATCTGGCCTTGGTGGCCGCGCAGCTCATGAATGCGTGCGTCGAACGGCTTCACCGAGCCGGCAGCCGCGTCGACCGACAGCGCACCCGCGACGAGCGCGGTGCGGTACAGGTCTTCGATCGCGAACATGTTGTCGAGCGCCAGCGCGGTCGATGCCTGCGTGCCGTTCAGCAGCGCCAGGCCTTCCTTCGCCTGCAGCGTCAGCGGTGCGAGGCCCGCGACGCGCAGACCATCGATCGCGCTTGCACGCTCGCCGCGGATGAACACTTCGCCGACGCCCAGCAGCACGGCCGACATGTGCGCGAGCGGCGCGAGGTCGCCCGATGCGCCGACCGAGCCCTTCACCGGGATCAGCGGCAGCACGTCCGCGTTGAACAGCTTGATCAGCGCGTCCATCACTTCGCGACGGATGCCCGAGTGGCCGCGGCCGAGGCTCGACAGCTTCAGCGCCATCAGCAGGCGCACCGACGAGCGTGCCATCGGCTCGCCCACGCCGACTGCGTGCGACAGCACGAGGTTCTTCTGCAGCAGTTCGAGCTGGTCGTGCGGGATGTGCGTGCTGGCCAGGCGGCCGAAGCCCGTGTTGATGCCGTAGGCCGGCTCGCCCTTCGCGGCGATGTCGGCGACGGCCTTCGCGCCCGCGTCGATCTTCGCGAAGCTGGCCGGGTCGAGCGCGAGCTGCACGGATTCGCGTGCGATCTGGCGCAGTTGCGGGAGGGTCAGATGGCCGGGGGTCAACGTAATCATGTGAGCAATCCTGTCTAGACAAGTTCGGAATGGATTGAAGTGTAGCCACGCCAACTTGTCTAGACAACCCGTTTTTCACCGATTTCGACTCGGGAGTTTCCCTGATGCCCGGCGCGGCCCGCCCCTTCAGCCCGTGTGATCCGGCTCTTAACAGTTGTTGCAATTATTTTGTCTTTGGCAACATACGGTTCATCATTCGCCACGGAGACCGCCATGTCCTTCCCGTCACGACTCGCCATCCGGTTCGGCCGCCCCCTGCTGTTCGCCGCGTGCGCACTCGCGTGCGGCGCGTCGCTCGCCGCGGAGCCGCTCTCCGGCACGCTCGAGAAGATCCGGCAGAGCAACCTGATCTCGATCGGCCACCGCGAAACGTCGGTGCCGTTTTCCTACGCCGACGCGAACGGCAAGGTCATCGGCTTCTCGCAGGACCTGTGCGACCGCGTGATCGCCGCGGTGAAGGCGCGCACCGGCAAGCCCGACCTGCAGGTGCGCTTCATTCCGGTCACGTCGCAGAACCGCATCCCGCTCGTGCAGAACGGCACCGTCGATCTCGAATGCGGCGTCACCACGAACCTCGCCGCGCGTCACGCGCAGGTCGCGTTCTCGACCACCTTCTTCGTCGCGACGACGCGCCTGCTCACGCGCACGACGTCGGGCATCCGCGACTTCCCCGATCTCGCCGGCAAGACGGTCGTGACGAACCAGGGCACGACGTCCGAACGCCTGCTGCGCAAGATGAACGAGGACAAGAAGATGAACATGCGGATCATCAGCGCGAAGGATTACGGCGAAGGACGCCTCACGCTCGAATCGGGCCGCGCGACCGCGTACATGATGGACGACGTGCTGCTCGCGGGCGTGCGCCAGCTCGCCGCGAAGCCGGCCGACTGGCAGATCGTCGGCACGCCGCAATCGTCGGAAGCCTACGGGTTCATGCTGCGCAAGGACGATCCGCCGTTCAAGGCGCTCGTCGACGGCGTGCTGGTGCAATTGATGAAGCGCGGCGAGATCGACGCGCTGTACGACAAGTGGTTCATGAAGCCGGTGCCGCCGAAGGGGCTGTCGTTCGACTTCGCGATGAGCGACGTGATCAAGGCGCGCTATGCGGCGCCGAACGACGCGCCGCTCGAATGAGCGCCGCGCGCTGAGCGCGGCTCACGCACGCGTCCACGCGACGCATGCCGCATAGCCGGGCGCCGCGTCGAGCCACGCCGCATCGAACGCCGCGACGCCGGCGGCGGGCGCGGCCGGCTCGACGATCGTCGTCGCGGGGGTCGCGCCATCGCGCGGCGGCATGACCGCGAACGCGCCCAGCCCGCCGACGATGCCCGTGCCGAGCGCCTTGAGCAGCGCCTCCTTCGCACTCCAGACGCGCATGAATGCGCCGGCGCGCTCGGCCGGCGGCAGGCTGTCGAGATAGGCGGCTTCGGCGGGCGCGCACACTTCGCGCGTCAGCGCACGCCAGTCGGTCGCGCGGTTGCAGCACTCGATATCGACGCCGACGCGCCCCGCAGGAGCCCACGCAATCAACGCATGGGCGCCCGCATGCGACACGTTGAAGTCGAGCGATGCGCGATGCGCGCCGTCCAGCGACGGCCGACCCGATGCGTCGACGACGATCGCCACCGCGTGCGGCGCGATGCCGAGGGCCGTGCCGAGCACGTCGCGCAGCGCGGCACGCGTCGCGGCGCTGCGCACCGCATCCTCATGCCGCATGAAGCGTGCGGCCCGCGCGCGCTCGCCGTCGCTCAGTGCCGCATACGCGGGCGACGCAAGCGGCACGCGCCAGTCGAAATCGACGCGCGCGATCCGCACGCCGGCGCGGGCCGCGGCGGGCGGCGCGTCGAGCCGCTGCATGCGCCAGGCGCTGGGGCTTTCAGACGGGGAAACGGAATCGGGCGGGACGAGCATCGACGTGCGGCGGCCTGTGGAAGGAAACGTCCGATGTTAATCGATCAGGCGATATGGCGAACCACTGCGGCCCGCCGGCGTCGATGCTGAGCGCCGGCGCTTGTCCTCTCGGCATGCGTCAAGCATGACGAGGCCGCCCTATCACCCGTTCGCGGCAACGCCCGGCATGCCGCTGCCGGGCCCACGCCCGCGCGATGCCGGGTGAATCGCATGCACGTTGCCCGGCGCATCGGCCGGCAGCGCGCCGTGCTGCAGCCAGTAGAGCGCGAGCGGCCACAGCGTTTCGGTGAAGCGGCTGTGGAAAAACGCGAAATGGCCGATCGCGTCGACGCCGATGTCGGCAGGCGCGATCCGCAGATGCGTGACGTCGCTGCCCGTGTAGTAGCCGACCAGCCGCTCGATCGCCGCGACCGTGCCGAACCCGTCGTCGTCGAGGCCAATCGCGAGCATCGGCGCCGACAGCCCCGCGAAGCGGGCGGGCAGTGCGGCGCGGCTCGCGGCGGGTTCGGCGAGCGGGCCGCTCGTATAGCCTTCCTCGAAGCGCGCCTGCGCGCGCACCCACGACAACGCGACGCCGCGCGGCGTGTCCTCCATCCAGCCGAGCCGCTTCGCGGGCACATAGCCGAACACGGCCGCGAGCACCGGCATCGCGACGTGCCACTTCCACCACATGCGCCGCCGTTCAGCCGGCAGGTAATCGCGCCAGTACGCATACTGCGCGCCGACCGTCACCGCATGCCGCACGTGGACGTTCGATGCGGCGAGCCCGAGCGCGAACCCGCCGATGCTGTGCGCGACGACGTCGATCGGCTGGCCCGGAAACGCGTCGCGTGCGTAGTGCAGCGCGGCTTCGCAATCGAGCCGCCCCCAGTCGAGCCAGTTCGCGCGCAGCTTCGCGAGCCGCGCCGGGCGCGACCCGCCGATGCCGCGATAGTCGTAGACGAGCACGTCGCGCCCCTGGGCGAACAGCCAGGCCGCGAAACGAAAGTAGTAGTCGCAACGCACCGACGTCGCGCAATTGATGACCGTCACCGGCCGCACGACACTGCCGCCGCGATGGCGCCATACATGACCGCGCAATGCATAACCGTCGGCCGCGCGCAGCGTCACCGGCTCGGGCGGCAATGCGTCCGCCGCGCGGGTGCCCTGCGTCATTTCGCGGCCTTCGTTCGAAATCGTCATCGTGTCTCCAGTCCCATGCTTCGCGGTCCGTCCGGGTGAGCGCGTCAGTGCCTGCCCACGTCCATGCTTCGCAGCCGGCCGGGGCGTCGCCCGCCCCATCCTTCACCGCTCGCGCCAGCCTCCATTGAACTTGACGCGCCCCGCGTTCTCAACCAATCTTGCTGCTCCGTTCGCATGAGTCACGCGCATGTCAACGCCGCTCGTCCGCCTCCCGTCGCTCGACCTCGTCCGCGGTTTCGTCGCCGTCGGCCGCCGCATGAGCATCACGCTCGCCGCGCAGGACCTGTGCGTCACGCAATCGGCGGTCAGCCGCCAGGTACACGCGCTCGAAGCGCATCTCGGCGTCGCATTGCTGCAGCGCGGCTACCGGAAGATCGCGTTCACGCCGGAAGGCGAGCGGCTGTTTCGCGTCGCGGATGCGGCACTGCACGGGCTGCAGGACACCGTCGCCTCGCTCGCGGCCACGCGCGAGCGCCAGCCCGTCACGATCACCGCCAGCATCGGCGTCACCGCACTGTGGCTGCTGCCGCGGCTCGGGCGGCTGCAGGCGCGCCTGCCGGAGATCGACCTGCGCGTGGCCGCGAACGACAAGGTACTCGATTTGCGCGCCGAAGGCATCGACCTCGGGATCCGCTACTGTCCGCGCGAGCGCGCGCCGGCCGGCGCGCTGCGCCTGTTCGACGAGATCGTCGTGCCGGTCGCGCATCCGGCGCTCGCCGCGCGGCCCGTCACGAACGCGGCCGCGATCGCCGACCACGTGCTGCTCGAATTCGACGGGCCGCCGCAGCCGCAATTGCAGTGGCGCGCGCACCTGCACGCGGCCGGGCTCGGCGACGCGCGCCCGAAAGGCGTGCTGCGCTTCAACCAGTACGACCAGGTGATCCAGGCGGCGATCGCGGGCCAGGGCGTCGCGCTCGGCCGGCTCGCGCTCGTCGCGCCGATGCTCGCGGACGGGCGGCTCGCGGTGCTCGGGCCGCACACGCAGGCGCTGTCGGATGCGTACGGCTACTGGCTGTTCCAGCACGATCCGGCCCCGCGCCGCGAAGTCGCCGACGTGCGCGACTGGATGCTCGCCGAAGCGGCCGATTGCGATGTCGCGATGCGTGCGCACGGCACGGCGTCGGCGTAAGCCGGCGCGACCTTTGCGTATCGACCCGACCGCTGCCGGGCACGCCCGCTCCTCCCCCGCGTGCTCCGCATCGCATTCCTGCCAAGCATGCCAACCTGACCGAATGATCGCTTGAGCGACGACGGGCCCGATCGTCTAATCGGATCGAGCGCGGCCGTCTTGCCGCGCGCCTTCATCCGGAGACACGCATGACCCCGATCGAGCAGGAAGTCCGCCGCCGCTGGCTGCCCGTCCTGGCCGGCGGCCTGATCATGGGCGCCGCGCTCGGCATCCGCCATGTGCAGGGCCTGTTCCTCGCGCCGGTGTCGCTCGACCACGGCTGGTCGCGCGAAGCATTCGGGCTCGCCCTCGCGCTGCAGAACCTGATCTGGGGCGTCGCGCAGCCGTTCACGGGGATGGTCGCCGATCGCTTCGGCTCGCTGCGCGTGATCGTCGCCGGGATGCTGCTGTATGCGGCCGGGCTCGTCACGATGGCGCACACGGCGACGACCGGCATGTTCACGGTCGGCGCCGGGCTCGTGATCGGCATCGCGCTGTCGGGCTCGGCGTTCGCGTCGATCTATGGCGCGCTGAGCCGCCTGTTTCCGCCGGACCGGCGCGGCTGGGCGCTCGGCGTTGCGGGCGCGATCGGCGGGCTCGGCCAGTTCTGCATGGTGCCCGTCGCGCAGACGCTGATCGGCGGCATCGGCTGGCGGCACGCGTTCGTCGCGCTGGCGCTCGTCGCGGCGCTGCTTGCCCCGCTCGCCCTGCTGCTACGCGACCGCCCCGCGCAGGCTGCCGCCGGCGGCCCCGACCAGTCGATCGGCGAAGCCGTGCGCGAGGCGTTCGCGCATCGCGGCTTCTGGCTGCTGAACGCAGGTTTCTTCGCATGCGGCTTCCAGCTCGCGTTCGTCGCGACGCATCTTCCCGCGTACCTGCTCGACCACGGGCTGCCGGCACGCCACGCGAGCGTCGCGCTTGCGCTGATCGCGCTCACCAACGTGGCCGGCACCTATGCGTGCGGCCATCTCGGCGGGCTGCTGCGGCGCAAGTACGTGCTGTCGGTGCTGTACCTCGTGCGTGCGCTCACGATGGCCGCGTTCGTCGCGGCACCCCTGTCGCCCGCGAGCGTCTACGTGTTCGCGGCCGTGATGGGGTTCACGTGGCTCGGCACCGTGCCGCTGACGAACGGCGTGATCTCGCAGGTGTTCGGCGTGCGCTACATCGCGACGCTGTTCGGCTTCGTGTTCTTCGGACACCAGCTCGGCAGCTTCTTCGGCGTCTGGCTCGGCGCGGTGGTGTACGACGCGACGCACTCATACATGCCGCTGTGGATCGGCTCGATCGCGCTCGGCGTGCTCGCGGCGTTGCTGCATCTGCCGATCAACGACGCGCGCGTCGCGCGCCCGGCATCGGGCAACGCGGCATGGGCATGATCCGCGCGGCGCTGGCCGCCGGCGCGCTCGCCTTCGTCGCGTGGTGCGGCGCGGCTTATTTCAGCTCGGGCGTCGCGTACGCGCTGCTCGAACACGTCGCGTTCTGCAATTGATGCGGCCATCCGGAGCGTGCGGTCAGCGGCGCTTCGGCAATGCCGCCAGCGCATCGAGCGCGCGGGCGCGCGCGGCCGCATGCTCGACGAGCGGCGCCGGATAGTCGACACCGAGCCGCACACCGGCAGCATCGAGCTCCAGCGGCGACGCTTCCCACGGCGCGTGGATCGAGGCGTTGTCGAGACCGGCAAGCTCGGGCACCCAGCGCCGCACGTACGCGCCGTCCGGATCGAACTTCTGCCCCTGCGCGACCGGATTGAAGATGCGGAAATACGGCGCGGCGTCGGCACCGCACCCGGCCACCCACTGCCAGCTCGCCGCGTTGTTCGCGGGATCGGCGTCGACCAGCGTGTCCCAGAACCATGCTTCGCCCGCGCGCCAGTCGATCAGCAGATGCTTGATCAGGAACGACGCGACGACCATTCGCACGCGGTTGTGCATCCAGCCGGTCGTCCACAGTTCGCGCAGGCCCGCATCGACGAGCGGATAGCCGGTCAGCCCGCGCTGCCATGCGCGCAGCGCGGCGGGATCGTCACGCCACGGCATCGCGTCGAACTGCGCACGGAAGTTGTCGGTCGCGAGCGCCGGGAAGTGATACAGCAGCGTGTAGCTGAACTCGCGCCAGCCGAGTTCGCTGAGGAATTTGTCGGCGTCCGCGGCCACCGCCGCGCCGCCTGCGCTCGCGGCGCCCTGCACCGCGTGCCACACCTGTCGCGGCGACACGTTGCCAAAGCGCAGGAACGGCGACAGCCGGCTCGTCGCGGGACGGTCGGGCAGATCGCGCGCGTCCGCATAGCCGGCGAGCGATGTCGTCAGGAACGCGTCGAGCTGCGCGTGCGCGCCGGCTTCGTCGGGCATGGGCCACGCATCGCGCAGGCCGCCGGCCCAATCGGGCGAATGCGGCCGCAACGCAAGCGCGTCGAGCGCCAGCGCGCGGTCACGCACGGCTTTCGGCCACGGATGAAACGCGATCCGCTCGGGTTCCGGCAGCGGCGCGGCGACCGTGCGATCCCGTCGCGCCGCCCGCCAGTACGCAGTGAACACCTGATACGGGGTGCCGCCGCCCGTCAGCACCTCCCAGGGCTCGTTCAGCAGGCTGCCGTTGCTGCTCTCGACCGTGACGCCGCGCGCCTTGAGCGACGCCTTCAGCGCCGCATCGGCGTCGCGCTGCGGTTGCGCGTAGCGACGGTTCCAGTACACGGCTTGCGCCCCCGTGTCGTGCACGATGCGCTCGATCTCGCGCGGCGCGTCGCCGCGCAACAGCAGTAGGCGCCCGCCATGACGCGCGAGCGCCGCATCGAGCCCGGCCAGCGACCCGTGCAGCCACCAGCGCGCTGCACCACCGAGCGCGCGCCCGGCGCCGTCGCTCGTGTCGTCGACGAATACGCAAATGAGCGGCCGGCCCGATTCCACCGCGCGCGTCAGCGCGGGCTGGTCGGTCACGCGTAGATCGTCGCGGAACCAGACGATCGCGGGAGCAACGGACGACTTGGCGGACACAGGCACCTCGATGACGAAAGCGGAAAGAGACCCGTATTGTCGCGGCTGCGCTGCGTGGTGTCGACGTTCTGCGTGCATGATGCGCCGGCGCGCCCATGCCGCCGACCGTCGCGGCGATCGCACCACCCTGCCGCCCCGGTGAAACGCCTTAGTCCATTCCGACGATTCTTCGCCGCGTGTGCCGACCTACGCTCGATGTCGGGTGCGCTGCGCGGCACGTGCCGGCGAAAACGCCCCGCACGTCCCGAGCCACACCCGTCACGCGCGCCGACCGATGCCGGCGCGGCTCCTTCCGACCGCCGCGACGCGTCCCGCCACCCGGGTCGGCGCGGTTTCATCCGATCCGATACATCGCCATGACCAAACCCTCGAATCTCGTCACCTCGATCACCGTCGACATCGACGCACCGGCTTCCGTCGTCTGGGAAGTGCTGACCGACTTCCCGCGCTACGGCGAATGGAACACGTTCTGCGTCGGCTTCGAAACGACCGGCAGGCTCGGCGATTTCGTGCACATGCAGGTGCGCATCCCGGGCACGGAGACCGTGATTCCCGTCAACGAGATCCTCGTCGCGTACGAACCCGAACGCCTGCTGTCGTGGGAGCAACGCCCGACCGACGACAACAAGGACGCCGCGCGCCGCGACCAGTACATCGACGCGATCGGCACGGAGCGCTGCCGCTATTTCACGACCGACCAGTTCCTCGGCGTCAACGCGGACACGATCATGCAGCACCACGGCGCTTGGGTGAAACAGGGTTTCGACCAGTGCGCGCGCGACGTGAAGCAGCGTGCCGAAGCGCTCCACGCGGCACGCCGGCGCAACGGCGCGTGACCGGGAGCCGCCGATGCCCGATCTGCAAACGCTGTCCGACCATCACGACATCCGCGAGCTGATCGTCGCGTATTCGAGCGCGATCGATACGCGCGACTTCGACGCGCTCGACGCGGTGTTCACCCCTGATGCTGCAATCGACTATCGCGCGATGGGCGGCATCGCCGGCCGCTATCCGGAGGTGAAGGCCTGGCTGCGCACCGTGTTGCCGCAGTTTCCGCAGTACCAGCACATGGTCGGCAACCTGTCGATCCGGCTCGACGGCGATACCGCACGCGGCCGCACGATCTGCTTCAATCCGATGGAAGTCGCGCTGGCGGACGGCGGCACGCAGGTGATGTTTCTCGGGCTCTGGTACGTCGACCGTTTCGCGCGCACTGTGCAAGGTTGGCGCATCGCCGAACGCGTCGAGGAACGCTGCTACGGTCACAACGTGCCGACCGTGCTCGCGGGCGCGACCGGTTGATCCATTCGCGATGCGCGCGTCGTGCGCAGGTGCACGGCGCACGCACCGTCGCAGCCCGCTGCGTCAATCGAGCCTGAACGCGGCCTCGAATCGCTCGGCGAATGCGTCGAACTCGGTTTCCGGCAGATGGTTGATCCCGCCCGCGCGCTTGCGCCCGCCGCCGGTCGGAAAGCCGCGACAGAACTCGTCGGCGCCGAGCGGTCGGCCATCGGGCACGCGCACGCTGACGACGAGCCCGCCGTCCGCACGTGGCGACAGCACCGCGAGCGCCGCATGCGGCGCACTGCGCATCCGCTCGTTCGCGAGCATGCCGGTCGCTCGCCGCGCCCACGGATGATCAGGCATCCGGACCAGCGTCGCACCGGGCACCTCGCGCAGCGGCGCGAGCGCGCACGCACGCGCCATGTCGTCGCGGTAGCCGTCGCGCAGCGCGGCGAACACGGTTGTCTCGCGCACGAAATCGAGCGGGTCGACGCACGGCAGCATCGCATCGGCGAGCGCGGCCGGGTCGAAATGCAGATCGCCGACACACTCGCCGTACGCGTTGTAGTTCAGGTAGAGCCCAAGTTCGGCGAGCGTGTCGCGTTGCGCCTCGTCGATCCCGTGCTCACTCGCCAGCGCGTAGCCGAGCGCCGGCAACTCGTCGCCGAACGCCGCGACGATCGCCCAGCGCACGTGCCGGCCGTCGAGATAGCGGTTCACGATCGCGCTCGTGCAGACGTCGGCCGCCGTGTCGATATGCGCGTCGAAGCGCGGATCGTCGGGCAGTTCGCCCGCGAAGTGATGGTCGAAATAGCGGACCGTCGCGCCGTCGCGCAGCAGCCGCACGCACGCGTCGCGATTCTGGTCGTGCGACACGTCGAGCACGGTGACGATGTCGCCCGCCCGCGCGTCGATCCGCTCGAGCAGCTTGATGTCGCGTTTCACGCCGGTCACGAGCGTGCCGTGCACGCTCTCCGCGAGCCGAAGTTGCTGAAGCGCGCACAGCCCGTCCGCGTCGCCGTTGAATGCAAAGAAGTGTCGTGTGTCGTGGTTGTCCTGCATGATCCTTTGCTCCATCGTCAGGGCATGAAATCGCCGCCATTCGCGTCGAGCGTCGCACCCGTCACCGCATTCGCATAGTCCGACGCGAGGAACAGCGCGGCGCGTGCACAGTCGTCGTCGGTCGGCAACTTCGCGAGCGCGATGCTCGACGCGATCGGCGCGATGACCTGCTCTTCCGTCATGCCGTACTCGGCAGCCGCCTGCCGGAAATACGTCTGGGTCGGCACGCCCCACATCCACCCCATGTGGATGCTGTTCGCGCGAATGCCGTGCACGCCGAGTTCGCGCGCCAGGTATTTTGCCGCAACCGCGAGCGCCCCCTTCGATACAGCGTAGCCGCCTTCCCCTGCAAACGGCTTGCGGGTCGCCTGCGTGTTGATCATCACGATCGCGCCGCGCTTGTGCCGCTTCATGTGCGGCACGACTTCCTGCGTGAGCGCCATCGTGCCGAACACGTTGGTGTCGAACACCGCGCGCCAGCCGTCGAGGTCGGCTTCCTCCACCGGTTCCGGAAACGTGCCGTGCACGAATGCGCTGTTCACGAGCGCGTCGATCCGGCCGAAGCGCTCGACGGCCTGCGTCGCGAGCTGGCGACATTGCGCACGGTCGGTGATGTCGGTCCGCACCTTCAGCACGTCGCAGTCGACGCCGAGTGCGTGGATTCGCGCTTCGGCATCGTCGAGCTTTTCCAGCGTGCGCGCCGCGACGACCACGCCGCGCGCACCCTCGCGCGCGGCCTCGACGGCGAGCTTCACACCAAGCCCCGGCCCGATCCCGGAAATCACGATGATCTTGTCCTTCAGCAACATGGTTGTCTCCTGGTTGTCGTGGATCTCGCGAGCAATGTCCGTCAGCCAGATGCCCGCAGGTGCCGCGCGCGATACGCGGCGAAGTCGCGCGCGAGCTGTGCATCGGTGAAGCCGAAGCGCGCGATCGAATAGTCGTGTGCGGCACGCTTGTCGCGGCCGTTGCGCGCCATCCAGTCCGTCATCGCCGCGCGCTGCCGCGCATCGAGCGGCATCCCGGCAAACGCGTACACGGCCTCGGCGACGCCGAGCGGATTCGACACCGTGTCCTCGAAGCGCACGTCGAGGAAGCGGTCGGCCGGCAGCGCATCGCGCGCGGCCATCGCCGCACCGATCGCGCGCGCCATCCCCGCGTTCCACTGCGCGCCGACGGCAAGCGGATCCGGATCGTCCGCATACATCTGCCACAACGTGTGCGCCATGCTCGCCATCGACGGAATCGTCTGCGCCGGATCGCGGTGCGTGAGCACGACCTGCGCACGCGGAAACACGCGGCACAGCACGTCGAGCGCATGCAGGTGCTGCGGCGTCTTCAGCAGCCAGCGCGCGGCCGGCGCGACGCCACGCTGCGCCTTCTGCCATTGCAGGAACTGCAGCATCCGCTTCAGGTATGTATAGACCGGTGTGAGATCCTGCCGCGCGAGCCATGCCGTATAGCGGGGCACGTTCGCATACGAATCCATCGCGCACACGAACGCATGCTCCATCAGCATGAACTCCTCGTCCGCGAGCATCGCATCGAGCGGATGGATCGTCAGGATCTGCGGAATGCAGTCGATCATCGTCGCGACCTCGGCTTGCGCACGCGCAATGCGCACCGTCGGCTCGGCGAGCGTCTCGCCTGCAAGCGGCGCCGGGTAGCGGGTTTCCCACCACGCCGCAGTATGGAAGCGCAGGTCGACGGCCAGCAGGCGCTGCAGCAGCGTCGTACCCGTGCGCGGCAGGCCGACGATCACGAGCGGATCGTCGATCGCGATCTCCGCGATTTCCGGATGACGCCGGAAGTAGTCCTCGATGACGAGCCGGTTCACGAGCTGGCCGACGAGCTTCTCGCGCATCATCTCCGCGCCGCGCGCGGACAGCTTCGCTTCGTCGATCAGCGACGCACACATCACGTCGAGCGCCTCGCGATACGGCCCGTCACCGAACGCGGTCAGTCCGCCCGTGCGCGACACGGCTTCGGCGATCAACCCGTCGGCCGAGAGCAGCGTGCGGATCCGGTCAAGCGGCGCGTTCATGCGGCCTCCTTCAGCGTTGCAAGCTTGACGACCCGCGTGCGCGGATGCACCGGCTGCGCGGCGCCGACCCAGCGCCAGCAGATCGTGCCGGTGCGATGCCCGGCGGTATCGAGCCAGTTCGCATTGCCGGGCCGCGCGGCCGCGACGACCACCGTCACGCCGCCGTCCGCATTCAGTCGCGCGCTGTGCTTGTTCACGCAGATGTCGAAGTGCCGGTAATCGAGCGATTCCATCCAGTAGTTGTTGAGCTGCACGTTCCAGAAGTCGCAGTCGGGCACCGTATCGACGTCGATCACGAGTGCTTCGTCATCGGCCAGCGACCAGCACGAGTGGTAGTAGTAGATGTTCGGATCGCCGCCGACCGACTGGCACAGCGCCTGGTCGGCGGGCGGCAGCGCATTCACGTGCGACCGGTAGCTCGCGGCCCAGTCAGCGAACAGCTTCGACGTCTGCTCGACGAACTGCGCCGCGCGCGTGAGGCCGCCCTGCAGCACGAGCGGGTCGAGCGGCGCCGGGCGATCGTCGGCGCCGATGCGCTCGATCTTCAGTTGTGCCGGCGTTTCCGCGCGCCGGTCGAGGAAGGTCTGGCGCACCAGCAACGCGTTGGTGCCCGGCTCCATGCGTACCCAGTTACCCGCGCGCGGCGTTTCGCTCAGCACGATCTCGACGCTGCCGTCCGGCGCGATCTCGAGCTGCTTCGCGTCGAGAAAGCCCGTCTGCAGCATCTTGCCGTCGGTCTCGTAGCCGCCCTTCTGCGTGCCGAAGCTCAGGTAGGCCACCGTGCCGCGCCGCCCCGTCACGCGATATTCGCAGCGGCCGTCGAGACGCGCGTACTGGTACAGGTTGTCGGGATTGTCGGCGCCGATCTTCGCGGTCTCGTGCGACGGCGAGAAAAAGCCGGGCCATGCACCGTCCGCGAACTCGACGTGCATCTCGAGCGCGATACGCATCAGCCGGCTCAGGTAGCGGAATCCTTCCGCGCGCGTCAGCGGATCGTCCGGCGCCTCGGCGCGCAGGATCTGTTCTCCGCTGCGTTTCAGGGTGTCGCAGAAGTCGGCCCAGGTCTGGCCCGAAAGCAATTGCGTGGCACGTGTGTCGTCCGTCATGTGTCGTCTCCGCCGATGGTCGAGCGCTCACCTTAAGCGTCGCCGTCGCGCGCCACTTCGTCCGGGTGGACTAAGGAAAGATCCGCTCCACCGCCGTGCCGCGATTTAGTCCACCCGGACGAAGAGCGGCATGCCGCTCGCCCGATACCGTCGGTGTCATGCACGAAACGCCGCACATGTCGCGCGGCGCCGGCATGAAACAAGGAGACGAACGATGTTGACCCACTTGGAGCGGCTGGAGGCCGAAAGCATCCACATCATGCGCGAGGTGGTCGCCGAGAGCGAGAACCCGGTGATGCTGTATTCGATCGGCAAGGACAGCTCGGTCATGCTGCATCTCGCGATGAAGGCGTTCTACCCGGCGAAGCCGCCCTTTCCGTTGCTGCACGTCGATACGACCTGGAAATTCCGCGAGATGATCGCGTTTCGCGACGAGACGGCCGCGCGCCTCGGCCTCGACCTGCGCGTGCACATCAACCCTGAAGGCATCGCGAACGGCATCGATCCGTTCACGCACGGCTCGGCCGTGCACACCGACGTGTGGAAGACGCAGGGGCTCAGGCAGGCGCTCGATCATTACGGCTTCGACGCCGCGTTCGGCGGCGCGCGCCGCGACGAGGAGAAGTCGCGCGCAAAGGAGCGCATCGTGTCGCTGCGCTCGGAACAGCACCGCTGGGACCCGAAGCGCCAGCGCCCCGAGCTCTGGTCGCTGTACAACGCGCGCAAGCGCAAGGGCGAAAGCCTGCGCGTGTTCCCGATCTCCAACTGGACCGAGCTCGACATCTGGCAGTACATCCAGCTTCACGACATCCCGATCGTGCCGCTCTACTTCGCGAAGGAACGGCCCGTGGTCGAACGCGACGGCGCGCTGATCATGGTCGACGACGAACGCCTGCCGCTGCGCGACGGCGAAGTGCCGCAGATGCGCAAGGTGCGCTTTCGCACGCTCGGCTGCTATCCGTTGACGGGCGCGATCGACAGCGACGCGACGTCGCTCGACGACATCCTGCGGGAGATGCGCGAGACGCGCACGTCGGAACGGCAAGGACGACTGATCGACAGCGATTCGGCCGGTTCGATGGAAAAGAAGAAACAGGAGGGATATTTCTGATGGCACACGTTCTCACCGCGCCCGAGGCGCTCGCGCACCACGCACCCGAGGCAAGCGCCGCCGACGAAGCGCACGCACCAACCCAGGACCTGCTGCGCTTCATCACGTGCGGCAGCGTCGACGACGGCAAGAGCACGCTGATCGGCCGCCTGCTCTACGAATCGAACATGCTGTTCGACGACCAGCTCACGCAGCTCGAGGCCGATTCGAGGAAGGTCGGCACGCAAGGCGGCGAACTCGATTTCGCGCTGCTCGTCGACGGCCTGTCGGCCGAGCGCGAGCAAGGGATCACGATCGACGTCGCGTACCGCTTCTTCGCGACCGCGCGACGCAAGTTCATCGTCGCCGATACACCCGGCCACGAGCAGTACACGCGCAACATGATCACCGGCGCGTCGACCGCCGATCTCGCCGTGATCCTGATCGATGCGCGCAAGGGCGTGCTCACGCAGACGCGCCGCCACAGTCATCTCGTCGCACTGATCGGCATCAGGCGCGTGGTGCTCGCGATCAACAAGATGGATCTCGTCGACTACGACCGCGCCGTGTTCGAGCGCATCGACGCCGACTATCGCGCGTTCGCGGCCGAGCTCGGGCTGGCGGAGATCGTCAGCATCCCGATGTCGGCGCTGCGCGGCGACAACGTGATCGCGCCAAGCGCGCGGATGCCGTGGTACGCGGGCCCGACGCTGATGCAGCATCTCGACACGCTGCCGCTCGCCGCGCGCGTGACGCGCGACGAGCCGTTCCGGCTGCCGGTGCAGTGGGTCAACCGCCCGCACCTGAACTTCCGCGGTTACGCGGGCAGCATCGCATCGGGCGAGATCCGCGTCGGCGAGCGCGTGCGCGTGCTGCCGTCCGGCAAGGAGAGCCGCGTCGCGTCGGTGATCACGCAACGCGGCGAAAGCGACCTCGCGCGCGCCGGCGACGCGGTGACGCTCACGCTCGCCGACGAGATCGACATCAGCCGCGGCGACATGATCGCGCGCGCGGACGCGCCGCCTGAAGTGGCCGACCAGTTCGAGGCGACGCTCGTGTGGATGCACGACGCGCCGCTGCTGCCCGGCCGCCCGTATCTCGTGAAGCTCGGCACGCAGACGGCCGGCGCGACCTGCGCGACGCCGAAGTACAAGATCGACGTGAACACGCGCGAGCATCTCGCGGCACGCACGCTCGCGCTCAACGAGATCGGCGTGTGCAACCTGAGCCTCGACCGGCCGGTCGCGTTCGACCCATACGACCGCAACCGCCACACGGGCGGCTTCATCGTGATCGACCGCGTCACCAACGACACGGTCGGCGCCGGGATGCTGCACTTCGCGCTGCGCCGCGCGCACAACGTGCACTGGCAGGCGGTCGACGTCGACCGCGCCGCGCGTGCCGCGCAAAAGGCGCAGACGCCGCGCATCGTGTGGCTGACGGGCCTGTCGGGCGCCGGCAAGTCGACGATCGCGAATCTCGTCGAGAAGCGGTTGCACGCGCTCGGCAAGCACACGTACCTGCTCGACGGCGACAACGTGCGGCACGGGCTCAATCGCGATCTCGGCTTCACCGAGGTCGATCGCGTGGAGAACATCCGGCGCGTCGCCGAAGTCGCGCGGCTGATGCTCGACGCGGGGCTCATCACGCTCGTGTCGTTCATCTCGCCGTTCCGCGCGGAGCGCGACATGGCGCGCGCGATGGCCGGCCCCGACGAGTTCGTCGAAGTATTCGTCGACACGCCGCTCGCGGTGGCCGAGGAGCGCGATCCGAAGGGCCTGTACAAGAAGGCGCGGCGCGGCGAGCTGAAGCACTTCACGGGCATCGATTCGCCGTACGAACCACCCGCCCAGCCCGAACTGCGCGTCGACACGATCACCGAGTCGCCGGAAGAAGCGGCCGACCGCATCGTCGCGTACCTGCTGCGCGAGCGCGCGGCGTAAGTGCCTCGGGCAGGCGGCCCGACGCTCGCCCGCTTGCCCGCTTGCCCGCGGCGTCTACTCCGTTCGGGTGACGCGGGCCGCCAGCCGGCCGGTATGCTGGTCCGGGAACCCTTCATCCCGACCAGGAGAACACGAGCATGCCCATCGCGCTGGCGCCCGGCGACCCGGCCGCGCACGACGGCTTCGACGACGCGGCGTGGACGGCGCGCGAACTCAGCGCGTGGCTCGGGCTCGTCTATCAGGGCCCGTCGGAGCCCACCCCGTGGGCCGGCTTCCTCGAAGCGGTCCGCGCGCGGCTCGACGCGCGCTTCACGACGCTGGTGCTGCGCAACCCGGGCGGCGCACGGCACGGGCTCATCATCAACGCGTCGGCGCATGGCCCGCTGCTGCCCGGCGAGCCGTCGTACAGCGAGCAGTTCTACGCGCTGTGCCCGTTTCTCGACCAGCCGCCCGGCCAGGTCTTCACGGCCGACCGGCTGTTCGGCGAAACCGCGTGGCGCGCGCACGATTTCTACCGGCAATACCTGCAGCCGCTCGACCTGCGCTACATCCTCGGCGCGAACATGCGCGGCGAACGCGGCGTCGAATGCGCGTTCTTCGTGAGCCGCGCGCACGGCAGCCGCGATTTCGACGCCACCGAGCGCGCGCAGGTCGCGACGCTGCTGCCGCACCTGCAGCGGGCGGTCGAGCTGCACGCGGCGTTCGACGTGCTCGATGCCGAACGCGCGCTGTATGCGGGCACCGTCGACCGGCTCGACGTCGGCACCGCGATCGTCGACGAGGACGGCCGCGTGATCAAGCGCAACCGCATCGCCGAGCGGCTGATCGAGCAGCAGGACGGGCTGTGCGTGCGCCAGGAGCGGCTCCACGCATCCTGCCCGCTCGACGAACGCCGGCTGCAGAAGGCGCTGCAGGCCGCGCTCGAGCATTTCCGCGCGGGCGCACTCGCGCGCATCGAAGCCACCACGCTGTCGCGCCCCGGCGGCGCGATGCCGTTGAGCGTGCTGCTGCGCCCGCTCGCGCCCTACCGCGGTGCGGAGGACCGCCAGCACCGGCCCGCCGTCGCGGTGTTCGTCCGCGATCCGGCATCGTCGCCGCAGACGTCGCGCGACATGCTGCACCGGTTGTTTCGGCTCACGCCGATGGAAACCGAAATCGCGCTGCTGCTCGTCGACGGGCTGACGCTCGACGAAGCGGCCGCCGCGACCGGCATCACGAAGAACACCGCGCGTGCGCACCTGCGCGGCATCTTCGCGAAGACGGGCGCGACGCGGCAGGCCGTGCTCGTGAAGACGCTGCTCAACAGCGTCGTGTCGATGGCGTAGTCGCGGCGCCGGCAGCTCCCGGACGGGCTGCCCGGCCGATGCCCCCGCGCGCGCAGTGCGGGCCGCGACGGAAGACGCAGCAATCGGCACCCGCCCGTCTCATGTCATACGTCATCAGACATGAACAACCCACCAACACGCCTCACGAAATTCCCCAGTATCTGAGTAATTTTCGGGTAAACCCGCGACGTCTTCATCGACACTCAGGCGTACCATGTCATACGACGACATACTACACAGACCGCCACCCGGATGCCGACGCGGGCCACCGCCCCGTCCGCCGCCGCCCGACCGGAGACACGCTTGAACCCGCCCTCGCCCGCCCTGCCCGGACGCGACCCGCTCGCGTCCGCCGTCTCGAAAGTGAAGTGGCACGTGCTGCCGCTCGTGCTGATCATGTTCATCGCGAACTACATCGACCGCGTGAACGTCGGCTTCGTCGATCGCCACCTCGAGGCGTCGATCGGCATCGGCGCGGCCGCGTACGGCCTCGGCGCCGGGCTGTTCTTCGTCGGCTACGCGCTGTTCGAGGTGCCGTCGAACCTGCTGATGCAGCGCTACGGCGCACGCATCTGGCTGGCCCGGATCATGGCGACGTGGGGCATCGTCGCGGCCGCGATGGCGTTCGTGTGGAACGACACGTCGTTCTATGCGCTGCGCTTCCTGCTCGGCGCGGCCGAGGCCGGCTTCTTCCCCGGCGTCGTGCTGTACCTGTCGCAATGGCTGCCGCCGCAGGAGCGCGGCAAGGCGATGGCGATCTTCCTCGGCGGCTCCGCGTTCGCGTCGGTGCTGTCCGGGCCCGTCACCGGCGCGCTGCTGTCGATCCGCGGTTTCGGCCTCGCAGGCTGGCAATGGATGTTCCTGATCGAAGGGCTGTTCTCGGTCGCCCTGTGCGGCGCGAGCTGGCTGCTGCTGAAATCGCACATCCGCGACGCGACCTGGCTCACGGCCGAAGAACGCACGGCGCTGCAGAACGCGCTCGACGACGAGCGCGCGACGCGCGACGTCCGTTCGAACGTGCCGGTGCGCGCCACCGCGCTGCTGCGCGATCCGCAGATCATGCTGTTCTGCTTCCTGTATTTCTCGATCCAGCTGACGATCTACGCGGCCACGTTCTGGCTGCCGACGATCATCCGCAAGATGGGCGGGCTCACCGATTTCCAGGTCGGCCTGTACAACACGATTCCGTGGATGATCGCGATCGGCGCGATGTACGGCTTCGCGGTGCTGTCGTCGAAGTGGAAGCATCCGCAGCGCTGGCTCGCGGTCGCGCTGGTGCTCGCCGCGTGCGGGCTGTTCGCGTCGACGTCGCACGATCCGGTATGGTCGTTCGCGTCGATCTGCTTCGCCGCACTCGGCTTCAAGGCCGCCTCGTCGCTGTTCTGGCCGATCCCGCAGGGCTATCTCGACACGCGCGTGGCCGCGGCCGTGATCGCGCTGATCAACTCGGTCGGCAACCTCGGCGGCTTCGTCGCACCGACGGCGTTCGGCTATCTGAAGCAACATACGGGTTCGATCACGGGCGGGCTGTATGCGCTCGCGATCGCTTCGCTCGTCGCCGCGGTCGCCGCGCTGTTCGCGCGCACGCACCGGCGCAGCGATCCGCCGCGCGGCCTGCCGGCCGACGCGTCCTTCACGAACGCCTCGATGCTCCGCCATGCCGAACACTGACCGCCTGACCGTCGTCGTCTCGAATGCCGCCGACGGCGACCTCGCCACCTTCTCGCTCGCGGCCGACGGCACGCTTGCGCCGCTCACCCGCTATCCCGCGGCCGACGTCGCGATGCCGATCGCCGTGCCGGCCGACCGTGCGCGGCTCTACGTCGCGACGCGCGGCGAACAACCGACGATCGTCGCGTTCCGCGTCGTGCCTGCCACCGGCGCGCTCGTGCGCATCGGCACCACCGCGATCGACGCGAGCCATGCGTACCTGTCGCTCGACTGCAGCGGCCGCTGGCTGCTCGGCGCGTCGTACGGCGGGAATTCGCTGAGCCTCTACGACGCCGTGCGCGTGCGCGACGGCGACGGCACGCCGCTGCAGGTTACGGGCGGCATCGCGAACGCGCACGCGGTGATCGTGTCGCCGGACAACCGTTTCGCGTACGTCAGCTCGCTCGGCTCGGATCGCGTGTTCAGCTTCGCGCTCGTCGAGGACGCGGCCGGCCTGCACGCACGCGAACACGGCGAAACGCGCGTGCCGACCGGGTTCGGCCCGCGTCACCTGCAATTCGCGGATGACGGCCGCACGCTCGTCGTCGTCAGCGAATTCCAGGCCACGCTTGCGACGTTCGCGCGCGACCCCGACACCGGCCGGCTCGGCGATGCGCAGGTGAGCGCGCGCCATCCGGCCGTCGCCGAACTCGCGCAAGGCCATGCGCGGCCGCCCGCGCCCACCGAACCGTCCGTCTGGGCCGCCGACCTGCACCTGACGCCCGACGAGCGCTTCGCCTACGTGAGCGAACGCACGTCGAGCCGCCTGCTCTGCTATCGCCGCACCGGAGACGGCACGTTCGAACCCGCGCATGCGACCGCCACCGAAACGCAGCCGCGCGGGTTCGCGATCGACCCGTCGGGGCGCTGGCTCGTCGCCTGCGGCGAACAGTCGGAATATGTGTCGGTGTATGCGATCGCGCCGGACGACGGCGCACTGTCGCCGCACGCACGCGTGCCGGGCGGACGCGGGGCGAACTGGGTCGCGATCGTCTGAAGCCGTGACGCGCGACGCATGACGCAGCAGGCCCTCCACGCTGGCCGGTGCGTAACCGCGTTCAGCGCCGCTCGCTCGGTGCGACGCCCGTCCAGCGCTTGAACGCGCGCGTGAAATTGGCGCGATCCGTATAGCCGACGCGCGCGGCGATCTCGTCGACCGGCAGCCGCGTGCCTTCGAGCAACCGCAGCGCGTCGCGCAACCGGATCTCGTCGAGCAGCGTCGAATAGGTCGCGCCGTACTCGGCGAGCTTGCGTTTGAGCGTGCGCGCCGACACATGCAGTTCGCGCGCGACGTCGTCGACCGACGGATAGCCGCCCTCGCCGCAAATCAGCAGGTTGCGCACGCGCTCGACGATGCTTTCCGCATAGCCGAGCCGCGCGAGCTCGGCCTCGCACTGCTGCACGATCATCTGCGCGGTGTGCGCGTTCGCGGTACCGATCGGCTCGTCGAGCAACGCGGCATCGCAGCGGATGCGGTTCGCGCTCGCGTCGAAATGACAGCGCGGCAGCCGCGCGCGATAACGCTCGAACCACGGCGGCTCCGGCCATTCGAAATGGAGTTCGGCACGCGACTGCAGCGTGCGCCCCGGCACCGGATGCAGCAGCGAATTGAACAGGATCGCCGTCTCGACCAGGAAGTTCTCGACCGCGAACTGCCGCAGCCGGCCGAGCGGAAACGCCTCGAGCACGTCGATGTCGACGATCCCGTCGAGCTGCGCGAGCCGCACCGAAAAGAACGGCACGCGCGTCGGCAGGTAGCGGATGCCGAGCGGGATCGCCTCGCCGAGCGTCGCGCAGCTCATCAGCCCGAAGCCGATCAGTCCCGCTTTCGTCAGGCTGCTGCGCAGGCCGATCTCGATCGCGATCGACGGGTCGTCCGTCGCGTCGAGCAGGTTGAACACGATCGCCGCCTGCTGCAGCGGCGTGATGCGCGCATCGGGCTGCGCGAGCCGGTCGCGCTCGACGCCCGAGCCGGCCAGCAGGCGGCCGCCGTCGATGCCGCGCTCCTCGGCCAGCATCAGCATGAACAGCGCATACGCGGATGACACCGTCGCCTTGTTCAGCTGGCGCGCGGCATCCGGGACGGACAGGACCATGCGGCGGACTCCGGAGCGGTTTCGGCGGATTGTAGCGTCGCTGGCCCGCAATGACACCGGGGCGTGACTCTAGCCGCGCCGGCCGGCCATCGTGGCCCGAAATGACACCACCATTGGCACCGGCGGCCCTCGCGTGCGGTCCGGTGCGCGCCTATGCTTGTCACATCGGCATTGCGCCCCACCCTTTCCGCAGGAATCCCGGTCGATGAGCCAACCCGCACGAACCGCCTTTCGCCACGACGCGGACAAGGTCGCGTACGTCCGCCGCGAGGTCAATGCCGCGAGCGACGCGATCCGCGCGCGCTTTCCGCTGCTCGACAACCAGAACCTCGTCGGCGCGACCGTGATGGCCGTCTCCGTGAGCGCGATGCTCGCGATCGCGTGGCTGTATGCGCGCGGATCGATCGCGTGGTACGTCGCGCTGCCGCTCGCCGCGTTCGTCACGTCGCTGATCCACGAGCTCGAGCACGACCTGATCCACCTGATGTACTTCAAGAAGACGCCGTGGGCCTATCACCTGATGATGGCGCTGTGCTGGCTCACGCGGCCCGGCACGATCAACCCGTGGACGCGGCGGCGCATGCACCTGCATCACCACAAGGTGTCGGGCGGCGAATCGGATCTCGAGGAATTCGGCATCACGAACGGCGAGCGCTGGGGCGTGAAGCGCCTGCTGATGATCGCGGACGGCATGCTCGCCGTCGTGCTGCGGCCCACCGCGATGCGCCGCAAGGTGAAGCAGTATGTGGCCGCGCAGCCGGTGCAGGATCCGTCCGAGCGCCTGCAGTTGCGCGTCGAGCAGGTGTCGTCGTACATGCCGGTCGGTCACGTGTATTACGTGCTGTGGCACGCGTTCATCGTCTATCACGTCGGCCTGTTCGCGCTGCATGCGTTCGGCTACCCGGTGACGGTGCCGGCCATGGTCGAGCGCGTGATGAGCGTCGTCGATTTCCTGGCCGTGGTGTGGCTCGGGCCGAACTTCGTGCGCAGCTTCTGCATCAACTTCGTCAGCTCGAACATGCACTACTTCGGCGACATCGACTCGCGCAACGTGATCCAGCAGACGCAGGTGCTCAACCCGTGGTGGATGCTGCCGTTCCAGCTGTTCTGCTTCAACTTCGGCAGCACGCACGCGATCCATCACTTCGTGGTGCGCGACCCGTTCTACATCCGCCAGCTGACCGCACGCACCGCGCATGCGGCGCTGCGTGAAGTCGGCGTGCGCTTCAACGACGTCGGCACGTTCGCGCGGGCAAATCGCTGGAGCGGCTATCGTCCGGCGCGCGGCACGCGCCAGGCTCAGGCCGACGCGTAACGCACCGCCTCAACCGCCGATCGGCGGCATCGGCCCTTGCCCGCGGATCCACGACCAGTTCGCGAGTTCGGCCATTTCCTTGTCGCCACGGCTGTCGCCGTACGCGAACAACTGTTTCGGCGGCCGGTCGCCCCACCACCCGCGCAGCCGCACGACCTTCTGCGGCCCCCAGCAGTTTTCGCCGTCGAGCCGACCGACGAAGGCGCCACGCTCAAACGCCAGCCGAGTCGCGAGCACCGCATCGATGCCGGCCGTCTTCGCCCACTTCTCCAGATACAGCGACGGCGACGCGCTCACCAGCACGACTTCGTGCCCGCGTGCCCGATGCTCGCGGATGCGTTCGAGCATTTCCGGGCGCACGAGGCTCGGCAAATAGGTATCGACGAACGTGCGCGCCTGCGCATCGAGCGCCTCCTCGCGCACCGCCCCGAACGCGAACGACGCGAATTTCGCTTTCGCATCGCCACGCGACAGCAGCCCGGCCTTCATCGCAATGATCCACGGCAGCGCGCGCAGTCCGGCCCACGCGAAGCGCGGCGTGCCGACCGCATAGCGGACGAAATGGCGAAAGCTGTCGGTCGTCGTGATGGTGCCGTCGAAATCGAATGCGGCAACGATGCGGTCAGTCATGGAGAATCGGCGGGAAAGCGATGAGATGCCCGGGAAGATAGCAGACTCGCGCCGGTGCACGTGAAATGGCGTGACGCGACGTGGCCTGCGCAGCGAACACGCGCGCCGCAGCGCACGCGTTCGTGCCCGTCGCGCCGTGTGCTCAGCGCTGCGGCCGCGCCGCCAACGCCGCCGGCAGCACGACGTTCATCAGATGATCGGCGCGCGACAGCAGATCGGTCACGCGCTCGTCGAGCCCGCGCAATTGCGCGGGTTGCATGCGGATCTGCTGCACCGCCTGCCCAACGATGTTGCGGCGGTCGAACAGCGTGCGCTCGACGCCTGCATCGTCCGGTGCGCGCACGACGTCCGACACCGCACTCAGCGCCGCGAGCACGACCACGAGGTTTTCTTCCGCATGGCGGACCTTCGCAGCCAGATCCTCGGTGCGGCGCGGGAAGAAACCGAGCGACTGCTTGAGCGCCCCGATCGCCGCACGGTAGTCGACATGGCCCGTCGCCGCGCCGAACCAGCGTTCGAACATGCTGGCCTTGCGCGTCGCCTGCGCGAGCATGCCGGCCATCATGTCGGCCGCGCCGAGTTCGTTGAATTCACGCGTCGTGGCCGCCACGGCCTCGACGAGGTTGCCCGCCGTCTCCAGCGCGCCGTCACCGATCGTCGCGATCGTCGCGAGCTTGAGCGGCACCAGTTGCCGGATGTGCCGCTCGATGCGCGGCGCGTAGTCGGGATAGAGATTCGGGAAGCTGGCCTGCGCGGCGCGGAAGCACGCTTCGAGCTGCGAATGGTTCGATTCGCCGAACACCGCACGGCCGACCGCCTCGGCCGGCGCCGTTCGCACGGTCTTGCCGGACGCGGGCGCCGGCCCGAAGTCGAGCGCCTGCGGCGCCGGCCGCTCGGGCCCGCGCGCAACCGGCGCCGCGGCCGCGGGCGGCGCGTCGAACGCAAGACGCCCGGGCGTGCGCTCGGGCGTCATATCGAACTCGAGCCGCTTCGGCTCGTCGGACGGATTCGTCATCGCTGCTTCCTGCCCGGCGCGGCGGTATCCCGCCGGCCGGGCTGCCGCCAGTCAGACCGCGCCGCCGTACGCGCGCACGAAGTCGCCCAGGCCACGGTTGTAGCCGGCGCCGACCGCCTTGAACATGAAGTGGCCATCGCGGCGATAGAAGCTGCCGACCTGCACCGACGTCTCCATCGAGAAGTCTTCCTCGAGCGCGTACTTCGCGATCACCGCGCCCGACACTTCGTCGGCGATCTGGATGTAGCTGTTGCGCACCTGGCCGAAATTCTGGCGGCGCGCTTCAGCCTGGTCGATCGTCACGACCACCGAGATTTCCTCGATGTCCGCGGCCAACTTCGTCATGTCGATGAAGATCACCTCGTCGTCGCCGTCGCCGCTGCCCGTGCGGTTGTCGCCGCTATGCACGACACCCAGGCACTTCGACGCGGGCATCCCGCGCTTCGGGAAATCGTCGCCCGGCTGGATGAAGGTGTCCTTGCGCTCCATCGTGCGCACTTCGCTGTTGTAGAACACGAAGTGCTGATCCGAGATCAGCTTCGGATTGCTCTGCGCGTCGTACTTGCACAGGAACACCGACACGTCGAGATCGAAGTCCGTACCCGTGTCCGTCGCGTTCGCATCCCAACCGAGACCGATGCGGAACTTCTGCGTGCCGGGCGCTTCCTTCGACAGGTTGACGCGACCGCCTTTCGACAAATTGATCATCTGAACCTCTTCTGCTGGAACCGCCGTTGTGCCGGCGGCAATGCCGGGCCGCCCTGCGCGGCCCCTCGTTGATGGTGTTCGACCCGCACGCGACGCGGGGTCACTCGCCCGCTACAGCCGTGCGGTCTTCCTTGCGTTGCACGACGATCGACGACCACACGGCCGCCGCGATCATCGCCGCACCGACCAGGCCCGTGATGACCTCGGGCACCTCGAACTTCACGCCGAGGAACATGATCGTTGCGAGCGCACCGATTGCCCAGAACGCGCCGTGTTCGAGATAACGGTATTGCGCGAGCGTGCCCTTCTTCAGCAGCACGAGCGTCATCTCCCGGATATAGGCCGCGCCGACGCCGAGGCCGAGCGCGATCAGGAAGATGTTGTTCGACAGCGCGAATGCACCGATCACGCCGTCGAAGCTGAACGACGAATCGAGCACTTCGAGATACATGAAACCCGCGACGCCTTCGCGCACCACGCGCGTACCCGTCTCTTCGCCGCCGATCAGGTCGCCGATGCCGTGCGCGATCACGAAGCTGATCACGCCGAACGCCCCCGCGAGCAGGAAGGCCACCTGCTCGGCTGCCGGCACGTAGAGCGACGCGACGATGATGATGGCGAGCGTCAGCGCCACTTCCAGCGCCGTGATGCGGCCGAGGTGGCTCATCGGGCCTTCCAGGAAGCCGATCCAGTGTTCGTCCTTCTCGGTGTCGAGCATGAACTTGAAGAACACCATCAGCAGGAACGCGCCGCCGAATGCCGAGACCTGGTGATGCGCGGACGTGAGGATCGACGCGTACTGCGCCGGCGACTCGATCGCGAGCTTCAGCGCGTCCCACATGCCGATGTGGCCGATCACCGCGACGATCAGCAGCGGGAATACGAGCCGCATGCCGAACACCGCGACCGGCAGGCCGAACACCATGAAGCGGTTGCGCCACTTCTCCGACCAGTTCTTGAGCACCGAGGCGTTGACGACCGCGTTGTCGAGCGACAACGAGATTTCGAGCACCGACAGGACCGCGACGATCAGCATGTCCTTCACGCCGCCGAGGAGATAGGCCGCGATCAGCGCGAGCACCGTGAGCGACAACGGGATCTTGAAGTCTTTCAACATGATGGGGGTAATCGAGTTCGGGATAAAAGGCGTGCGGGCTGCGCTTACTTCGCGCGCACCCAGTTGCAGAATTCCTGCGTGATCAGCTGGTCGTAGATCTGTTCGTCGCTGACGTCGAGCGATTCGAGATGCAGGAAGCCGACGTTCGGCATCTCGTCCGCGACTTCCGCGAGGAAGCCGAATTCGCTCGGATCGCCGACGCCGACGAGCGACCAGTACAGCGGGTAGTGCTGCGACTCGGCGAGCAGCTGGCGCACGCGCTTGCGGTCGTTCTTCGGGTTCTGGCCGTCGGTGACGAACAGCACCCATGCGGGCAGATGGCCGTTCACCGGCGCGGCGGCGGCCGGCGCGGGCGCCTCGTCCGCTCCGCCGAACAGCCGGCTCAGGAAGCCGCGCTTCTCTTCGCGCTTCGGCGACGGCTCCGGCGCACGGAAGAAGAAGTCGACGATGTCGTTCATCACCGGCGCGTACTGCGTGCCGCCCCACTTGTCGATCCGCGCGTTGAGCACGTGGTCGGAAATATACGAGCCGTAGTTGTCCGGCGTCGCGGTCGGCAGGCGGTCGTAGCCTTCGGTGAAGGTCCACGTATCGACTTCGCCGTTGTCGTCGAACTTCAGTGCGATGCCGAGAATCCGGTCGTGCGTGTCCTGGATCACGCCCGACTGGTACAGCGGCTTCGCGGAGCCGGAGATGTCGAGCGCCGCGCCGACGCGCACGACGGGCGGCTTCAGGATCTGGCGTTTTTCGAGGACGATCGCGACCTTCGCCGCGCGTTTCTCAAGCGTAATCATGCGGTGTTCTCTCGGTTCTTTCAGTTGTGCTTCGGAGCGAATCGGGTGATCAGGTCCTGTTCGAGCTGGCGCAGGCGCGGTGCGTCCTGCTCACGCTGGCGGCGGCCGTCGGCGATGATCTGCGTGATGTCGTCGAATGCGCCGAACAGCTGCTGCTGCGCGTATTCGAACGTGTCGGTCGAGATCACCGGGCGCTGGCCCAGCTTCGCGACTTCCTGCGCGTTCTGGCGGTTCAGGTCGGCCTGCGCGCGGATCGCCTCGTCGGCCGCGTCGTACGTCGCATTGGCGAGCGCCGCCGCGCGCTTCGTGCTGAGCTGCTCGAGGTAGAGCGCGAACGCGTTGGTCCACGCGGGGATCAGCACGGTCTTGATCGTCATGAACTTCGACGTCAGCGTGCGTTTCTGGTCCTGCTCCATCCGGATCTGCGGCGCGAGCTGCTTCGACATCAGCATCGCGCGGTCGAGGTCGTCGAGCTTGCTTTCGAGCGCGTCGACCGTGCGCTTCACGTCGAGCAGGCGCTGTGCGGCGAACGCGTCGTCCACCGGCTGCTGGCCGGCCGCGAGATGCGCCCGCAGTGCCGCGAGCGCCGTTTCGCCGTGTGCCTTCGACTGCGCGAGCGCCTGGTGCAGCGCGTAGTTGTCGTTGTACATCCGCTCGAGCTCGTCGATGCCGGCCTTCTGGCGCTGCGCATGGTTCTCGAGCTCGACGACGAGCGTGTCCATCCGCTTGCTCACCGACTCGTATTGCGACAGCAGCTTCTCCTTGGTCGAGCGGAACAGCCGCGTGACCTGCGTGAGCAGCCCGCCCTTGTCGGCGCCGCGCGGGTCGAGCCCCTTCGCGGTCGCGATCAGTTCGTTGAGCTTGTCGCCGAACTGGTCGGCATCGGACGCGCGGACGCTGGCGAGAATCTGCTGGGAGAAGGCCGCGATCCGCGTGCCCTGCGTCGCGCCGAGCTGGTCGATCTCGTCGACGGTGATCAGGCGGACGTTCTCCGCCGGGCGTGCAGCCGGCACGGCAACGGCGGCGGCGGGCACGGCGACGGGTGACGAAGACGGGGTGGAAGGACGATCGCTGACCGCATCGGAGTTCTTGTCATCGAAGAGCGGCTTCATGTGGCTACCACGTTTCCTTTTCTGCTTTCTGCTGCGTGTTGTCATGCGCGCGAGGCGCGCATCCGCGATTGCCGTCGTGCTCTCTCACGTGCGGCAGACGGACAATAAAGGGCGACGACGCGGTGCGTCAAGAGATGCGAATCTTTCAATATCCATACGCTTCGTAATGTATGCGATGGAAGTCTCGATACGGCTCCCGGTGACGTGAGGACAAATGCCTTGATGGTGCGAGGACCTGCAATTCTCGGGAAACGTAGGTAGCGAATAACAGAAAGTATTTTGAAAGAATTGACCTCTGGCCATTCCACTGATTGTTACAGATTGCTTAATGCGCGAGAACCATTGTCGCGACGCATCAAGCGGCGGCGAGTCCGCCGAAGCCCGTCATGCAGACGCGCGATACATTGAGGCAATCGTCCTGTGGCGGGCTTTACTCCGAATAGCCCTGCGACGCCGGACGTGCATCATGACGACGGCCCCACCACGGCAAATACGCGTTGTTTTCACCGCGTGCACGGAACCAGTTCTTGCTGGTGTCGATCGGCGTCAGCTTCGACGGTGCGACCACCACCACTGCCGTCGGATGCTCGGTGTCGGTCGTTCCCGCCACGAGTACGTTTCCGCCGAGGTGCTTCGCTCGGCCGATCGCCAACGCGACATCGGTCAAGGCCGCGCCGGCACCCATGTCACCGAGCAATGCCGACGTATTGAAGGTCTGCGTGTGAAGGTCGTATCCCGGCCGCACCTCGGTCAGTGATCGCGACAACACGGCGGCCCTTGTCGATGCGGCATCGCTGCCCTTGCCTGCGTCGTGAATGACGTAATTCAGTGACGAGACCGTGACGCCTGCGTTGCTCGCCGCCGCGTCGATCGTCGATGCCCATGCCTGCACCACGCGGCTCGTGCGTTGCTTCGTCTCGAAATCGTCGATGTTGCTTCGTGCGGCCTTGCCGATCCAGGCCAGTGGTTCGCGCTCGGTCTTCAGATTCGGGCCGGCGAGGAACAGCAGCACCATGTTCTCGTTGATCTGTTCGTCCTGCGGCGGAAAGCTCGGCGCGTCCCAGTTCATCACCCAGACGCTTTTGTCGGGGTGAGCGGCCAGATAATCCAGTGCGGCGTTCAGCGACGTGAAGCCGGCGTTGCCTTGACCTGACGTCACGTGGACATCGGGTGGCGTATCGCGGCTCCACAGATCTTTTGCGGACGGGTTGCCGATTTCGAACATGCTTGCAATCTCGCCGCGCAAATATGACGCTGCCCGCTTGGGATTCAGTCGATCGCCGGGAATGGCCAGCTCGACGTGTATGCCAGCCAGCTCTCTCCAATTCCACCGCCAGCGCGAGCTGACGGTATAGAAGTAGTCGCCGTTCACGAAATAGCGAATGCGAAAAAGTACCAGGAGTTCGTTGACATACTTTTCATAGAACCCGGAAAACGACTCACGGCCCCGGCTACCATCCGCGACGATGGATATCGGTTGCAAGGTCGTGTATTTCGCGGGCTTGGTCCGCACCATATCGTCGTTGCTATTTGGCTTGACCAGCCCGAGCGTCCACAGCAGTTGCCACTCGGTGGGATAGTCGCGCCGTTGCAGCGGATTGAGCCATGCAAGTCCGACGACCTGGGCCACGCACGGGACTGCGGATGCACCCTCGACGGCTTGCGTCGATGCGGCGTTCATCTCCGCACGCACCGGCACGACCGACAGGATTGTCGCTGCCGCGATCACAACGGATTCGACGTGTCTGACAAGAGTGAGACGGGACATGAATATTCCTAATCAAGCTGGTCAGCAATACGTTGGCTGTCGACCAGCAGGCACCGGAGCCCGGCCGGAACCGGAACCCGCGTCTTCATTCCCAATGGCGAGTACGTCGTGACAATCGTCCCAACGACTCATTCCCTCCCGGACGACGCCAGACTCGAAATCAGCGTCGCGCCACACGAAGTCTTGTGACCGTCGAACGCCGCGGGTTTTCCGTCGACGATCACCTGCGGATCGCCTTCGGCGATAAAGCAGGCCTGATGCCCCGAGATCGGGCAGACGCACGTGTCGCCGAGCCGGGCGACCGGCCGCCCCATCACTTCACTGACCGCGCTGCCGGTCACGACCTGGCCGCCATGGCTCGTCGCGTCACCGACCCGAATGATGCCGCGCATGCGGGCTCCTTATTCCGAATAGCCTTGTGTCGTCGGGCCCGAATCGTGACGGCGCCCCCACCAAGGCAGGTACGCACTGTTTCCGCCACGTGCGCGGAACCAGTTCTTGCTGGTGTCGATCGGCGTCAATTTCGAAGGGGCGACGACAACCACCGCGGTCGGATGCTCGCTGTCGGTCGTTCCTGCAACGAGCACGTTTCCGCCGAGGTGATTCGCTCGGCCGATCGCGAGTACGACATCCGTCAGCGCCGCGCCAGCGCCCATGTCGCCGAGCAACGCTGATGTGTTGAAAGTCTGCGTACGGAAGTCGTATTCCGGCAACACTTCCGTCAGCGTTTGCGACAGCGAGGCGATCCGCGTCGATGCAGCATCGCTGCCCTTTCCTGCGTCGTGCACGACGAAATTCAACGACGATACGGGCACACCCGCATTGCTCGCCGCCGTATCGATCGTCGACTTCCATGCCTGTACCGCGCGGCTCGCGCCTTGCTTAGCCTCGAAATCCTTGATGTTGCCTCGTGCAGCCTTGCCGATCCAGGCAAGCGGCTCACGCTCGGTCTTCATATCCGGGCCAGCCAGAAACAGCACCACCATGTTCTCGTTGATCTGTCCATCTTGCGGCGGAAAGTTCGGCGCATCCCAATTCATTACCCACGCGCTTTTGTCCGGATGTGCAGCCAGATAGTCCAGCGCTGCGTTCAATGACGTAAAACCAGCATTCCCTTGCCCTGCCGTCACGTGTACATCGGGTGGCGTATCACGGGTCCAAAGATTTTTCGCGGACGGATTACCGATTTCGAAGATGGTAACGATGCGGTCGCGCAGATAGGAGCCAGCCGACGCAGGATCAACTCGGCCAGAAGGAACTGCCAGCTCGACATGCATGCCTGCCAACTCTCGCCACTTTCGTTGCTCGCTCGGGCTGACTGTATAAAAATAACCTTCGCCAGTAAAATACGGCACACGGAAGAGTATCAGCAGTTTATCGACATATTTCTCATAAAAACCAGAAAAAGATTCGCGCCCGTGACGACCATCCGCAACAATGGAAATTGGCTGCAACGTCGAATATTTACTCGGATTCGTTCGAACCATATCATCGTTGGCGTTCGGCTTGACCAGGCCGAGTGTCCACAATATTTGCCACTCGGTAGGGTAATCCCTGCGTTGAAGCGGATTCATCCAGCCAAGCCCTACGACCTGAGCAACGAAGGGTTTGGATGAACCAGCTCCAGCAATCGGAGTTGCCTTATCGGCCGACGATGCAGCGACTGCGCGTGGAGTTGCAATCACCGTTGCAAATGCAAACACCATGACTGCCACGAGGCCAGGGACCAGCACCAGTCGTTTCATCAGATTCCCCATACTCAATAACTCTCCCGCCGGCTTGCCGGACGAAATCAATATCAAAAACGATGCCCCTGAAGCAAGGAACAATGCAAGACCAGCAACCCCGACCCGACGCGGCCAAGTGGCAATGACCGCTCTCATAAAATCCCTCCCAACTTCAGGAAAAATCCGCCATCTCGCTCGTCATGTATCTTTGGCGGCATCTTTGCATGCTCATCTTTCTTTGCCCAATCATGCAAAAATAAATCCCCATACTTTCCAGTGTTTATATAATCAGCCAACTTAAAATTCGGATCACCCTTCATTACTTCGCTGGCGAATCGCCAGTCGGCCTGAAGTCTTGCATTCTCAAAGTCATCTTCTGTCAGATAACAAAGGCCGATCGCCACATCATAGGCCAGTGCCCTCTCAGCATGGTCCTTGTTGGTCATGATGGTCGAATGGTTGGTGGGGTTGTTCTTGTCCCCTCCGTTCAGGATCGCGAAGATCTCCTTGTTTCTCCATTCGATATAATCAGCGCTCGCTGCGTCCGGATTGTCCTCTCCGATCACTTTTCCTGCCTCGTTGACCCAGCGGCGGTTCCCTGATCTTCGCGCTTCCATCCGGAGAATGGAATGATCCTCGTATCGCTGCGCAGCCTCGGATGCTGCGTTGCCCTTCGCTTTCAGCGCGTCTCCCTCAGGAGTGGCGAATTTTTCCGACTGTTTGTCGAAGTTGTCGTACGGATCGTCATCCCGCTTGTTCTTCTTGTTTGCATCGAGCCCAGCCGACGGCGGATCGTAGCCCTCGTTGAAGTCTCCTCCTTCGAGCTGTTTCCCGTTCGCATCGCGCGCACCCGATGGCTCGCCATAGCGCAACGCCTTTGGAAAGAAGCGCGTTTCCTTGTCGAGCATCGGTGCGGTAATCGGTATTTCCCATTTTTCCGGAGGCAGGGCATTGACCTCCATGTCCGACAAGTTGAACAGGTAAACGGCCGGGCTCGTTACAAACGTGAAAAACTTCGCGATCCACCCTTCATTGGAATGCATGCCTCGCGCAAACCCGTACCGCGCGGGCGGTGATGGCGGATACCAAAAACCCTCCGTTTTGTTCTTGCTGCTACGCCAGTCATCCTCCCAATACCGGTATAGCTTGCTGTCACCGCCAACTTCGAAATTCGACGCGAACACGCGTTGCGAGAAAACACCCCATGCGTTCGTCGCACTGATCTCTTCAATACTCATGCCGCGCCAGCCGATCCCTTGAACGGTCAGAGCTGAAATGACCTGATCATGCGGGCAGCAGTACAGCGTCACTCTTCCGTAGGTGTTTGTCCCGTACAACCCGTGCGCCTCCCGATCTTTGGCAGCGCTATACGGCTTCCCCCCGTTCTTCGACGGCCTTGCGTTTTCCATTGCCCGATCGAGATCCTCTGCAGGCATCTCGAGATCGGCTTGAGCGCGCAGGATATCGAAGTACTCCCTCAGCGTTTCCTTGCGTGCGACATAGGTCTCGCGCCCCACGTGCCCGTTCTTGTCGCGTACCCCGCGCTGTGCCCAGGTATCGGTGAAGTTGCTCTCCACGAGGCTGTACGGCGGATTGGCGAGAACATAAGTGTCCGCGACGCAGCGTCCTGTCTTGCCCCACTGATCCGTCACCTCGGGCAACCGGTCGCCAAGGAATGCAGCGGCGAGCCCGATCATGTTTCCCTGGCTGTGGCACACGATCGTGATCGGCACGTCGGCCTGCCGCTTGCGGATCCATTCGACCAGGCGCGCAAGTCGCAGTGCACCCAGCACGCCATAAGCGCGCGGCGGTGTCGAATAGATCTTGCGATTGCCGATCGAATTCATGTGCTGGACGGTCAGCCACAGAAAAAGCCGGTCGTGCAACCCGTCATTCCACAGATCCGGCAGACTCGAACACCCGCCCGCGAACGGCCCGCCGCCCCAATAATTGTTCTCGTTGAGCATGATCTTGTCGCCATACTTCTTCAGCTCGTCAGCATTCGCTGAGTAGCCCCACCGGAAGTGAATGACAGGCGAAAAAGACGGATCGGACTTGATGTACGTCTGCGAGGACATTTCCGGATTCAGAAATCCGTCAGGTGTCAGGCTTTCGATATAGCTGACCGGCGTCATCTGCCCGGCCACCGGCCCAAAATGGAACAGTTGATCGTCATACCGCCCCATGCGCCGGTTCAATCCAGCGCACAGCCCTTCCTCGGCGTCCTTGAACCACTCGCCCTCCGAATTCACCCCATGAACGAAAATGACGACGCCCGGCAGCGGCATCTGCATCACGCATTGGAGGTCGTTCCGATTGAACAGCGTCGTCCCCGCTCCACCACCCACCGCCATCTTCGACGGGTCGTCCGGGTTCTGCGAAAAGTTGTAGTTGAACATGTTGTTTTTCTTGAAGACTCAGCTCAGGTTCTCGACTTGAAGAAGCGCACCGCCAATTGTTCGAACTGATCGCTGCTGACCGGCGCCAGCTTGCCTTGCGCGTCGGTCTTCCCCTTGATCAACTCGCCCGATGCCTTGCGCACCTCGGCTTCCATCCCTTCGACCGGCTGCCCGTCGGTCGCCCGAACCAGCTTCGGCACCCGCCCCAGCGAACCCTGGTCGAACTTCGGGAAATC
Organism: Burkholderia sp. AU38729; assembly: GCF_020419725.1. Lineage (NCBI taxonomy): Bacteria > Pseudomonadati > Pseudomonadota > Betaproteobacteria > Burkholderiales > Burkholderiaceae > Burkholderia > Burkholderia sp. AU38729. Next base: position 381,932 of record NZ_JAIZQO010000009.1, read on the forward strand.
GGTGCTCATGCTCGCCGGCCCGGCCCACGTATGCGACGCGGACTTGACGGTGAAACTCCCCGGACACCCGAGCTCGATATCTCCGCCCTGCAGCTTCAGATACGCGCCGCCCGACGTCACGAACACGACCTGCTCGCTGGCCATGCCCGCGAGCTTTCCGCCCCCCGCCGTCATCTGGATGTTTTTCGCGGAATCGATCTGCGTATCGTCGTTCTGGCTCTGCAGCGCCACCTTCCCCTGGTTGGCGATCGCCGAGACCCCTTCGCTGTGTGCAAACATCGCCACGCCATGCCCGGCCTGCAGGTTGATCCGCTGTCCGCTCGTGTACTGCAGGTGATTCTGCGCGACGATATCGACGTTGCCGCCCGCATGGGTCGTGACGGTCTTCGGCGTCGCGATGCTGATCCCGGCCGGCGCGGTGATGCCGATCGCCGCCATCGCCGCGCCCGACGATTCGCCGCCACCGGCGGCTTCCCCGTTCGGCCAGCCTTTCACCGTGGTCATCAGCGCGTCGTGCGGCTGCGTATCGGGCGCCACGCCCTGATGCTGGCCCGCATAGTCGCCGAGACTCTTGAACAGCTCGACGCATTCCTGCATCAGTTGCAGATACTCGTCCCGCGCCAGGTGGCCGTCGCTCGCGCGCAGCCGTTCCCAGGCCGAGATCAGCATCGCCTTGCCGCTGCGAATCGCCACGTGCGCATCGCTGCGCAACTCGGCGCCCTCGCCGCGCGCGGTACCCTGGCCGTTGTCGCGCGGCTGCGTCAGATAGCCGAGGTTCAGCTGGCTATACGCATGCTCGCTCGCCAGCTGGCTGCTGATCTGCCCCGGCGTATCGTCGAAGCGGATCTGGTTGTACCGCTGCCCCTTGATTTCCTTCGTCTTCGTGCCGGACAGATAACGGTTGCCCGGCAGCGCGCCGGTGTGGCTGAAGGTCGCCGGCATGTTGGGCCCGTTGGCCAGCACGCCCATCACGACGAGCCGGTCCGGATCGCCACCGATATGGCCGATCAGCACCTCCATGCCGACGCGCGGCAAGGTATTCGCGCCGAAACTCGGCCCGGCGAGCGCGCAGGCGACACGCACCGGCGCGCTGTCGCTCGGCGTGCCGCTCGTGCCGGCGCCCTGCGCATGCGCGTGATCGTCCGCGTTCAGCCCCTGGATCTGCACCCGGATGCGGCCCATTTCATCGCAGAACACTTCTTCCCCGTCGGGTCCGACGACGACGGCCGTCATCGGATGCACGGCCGGCAGGTCGACATGGGGATCGTAGGCCGGGGTCAGCGGCACGCCGCGTCGCACGCACGAGAACGTGTTCTCGTAGCGCCTGTCGTTTTCATCGCCCGGCGTGCTGCTCACGTCGGTCGGCACCGCGTTGAACAGCACGCGGCTTGCCGCGAACAGCGACTGTGCGCGCTCGTTCAGTTCCTTCGGGAGGTTGTTCCGTACACGGTGATGAAGCGACGTGACGACGAACTGCCGCTGCTCGGCCGGCAATGTGTCGAGCTGCGGATGCTCGGCAAGTGCAAACCAGTGGCCGACGGCCAGATCGCGCACATTGCTCACGCCGTCGACGGATTCCGCGCGCAGTTCGTGCGCAAGCATGCGGTCCTTGCCGATCCGGTCGAGATCGGCCGACGAATTTCCCGCGTGCGGAATATCGATGACGCTGTCGGCCAGCAGATGCCCGAGATCGTTGCCGCCGTCGCCCTGGTCGACGATCGTCGCCTGTTCGGTTTGCGACATCCGGCCGGTCTTGTAATCCCATGTCGGCCGGACGATCTTGCCGGGGATCAGGCTGCGGCTCGTCGCCCACAGCGTGATCGAGTCGCGCTCTTCGGTGGCGGCGTCGCGGTGATAGCGAACGGTGCCGGCAATCGTCTCGGGCAACTTCATCGAATCGTCGGCAAAGACCAGCGTATGAACCGGCGTGTCGTTCGCGTTGCCGTTCGCCCGCTCGCCGGCCTTGCCTGCCTTGACGAAGACGGTCGCACCATCGCGCCGCAGCAGCCGCCGGATGAAGTGCGCGTCCGACTCGTTGACCTGCCGCGTGAGTTCACGCGCCGGGTAGCGTTCGCCTTGCAGGCCGGACAGGTCGAATTCGAATGCGCCCGCCAGCGCCGAGCTGCGCTGGCGCCATTCCTGGAGCAGCACGCCGAGGATGTCGGGCAGGTTCTTGGTGCGGAACAGTCGCGAATTGGTCCGCCGCTCCATCACCGACAGCACGTCGCGAATCGTCAACTGGTAGCAGGTGAGCGAACCGTCCGACTGTCCGGTGCGAACGTCGGTGACGATGCCGTTGATGGTATGGAGACGCCCGCGATCGGTCGTCATCTCGACGGAAACCGGTAGCCCGATGAAGCTGCGGATCGGGAGATCGGCCCGCGCGGACACGCAGGTCAGATGCCCCTCGATGCCCGTCATCAACCCTTCCCGGATATCGGCATACTGGAGCGCAAGCACCTGCTCGAGCGTCTTCTGGGCAGGCCCCCAGTTCATGCGAACCGGCCGATTGTGCTGATCGACCACCCCGGACGCAAATGTGCGTAGCAATTCGGCTGTATTCACAGCGTGACTCTCAGGATTTTGTTTTACTTCGTTGTTCACCGGGCAATCACGCCCGCTGGTCCGTCCTGGGAGTGCCGCCCGCCTGTTTTTTCGCGAGCATATCAAATTTGTCAGGCGAGTGACGAAATTTTGAAAGGTTTTAGAGCGCTTTGTGTAATGCTTCCAGCCGGATTTAAAATTTCACACTCTTTCGAATTGATCACACCTCGTCCGGCGACACCCGATCGTCGTCGTGGTGCCGCGCCGACAGGCACTTGCCGCATACCTAGCCGTGGCAGCACGATCGGCACCGATCGGTCACGAATCGTGAAATCCCACCGTCCTTCGATGTCCACGAACGTCGCGCTGAAGTGGCGGTCGTCGGTCCACGTCATGTCGTCCAGATGGCACGACGCGTACATCGCGCCGACCGTGCGGCGCGCGAGTTCCTTCAACGGATCCTTCGACACGAGCGCGAACGTGACGGCCTCCTCGAACAGGCAGTCGTAGTCGGTGACGAGCAGATAGGCGTCCGGCGTCTCGAACTGGCGAAGCAGCACATAGCCGGAAACGGTGAGGCCGCAACGTTCGCCGTTCGCGAGCACGTGCGTGCGCGACGGCCACGTTTCATACGAACCGTCGTGCGTTTCGAGCGTGAAGCGCTCGATCGGCTTCATCGCCGGGCCAGTTGGCGAGAGGTATGTTCCAGATGCATCGCCGCGTCAGTTCGCGGCCTTGCGATACAGCGCGACGTAGCCCGCGAGCATCAGCAGCAGCGACCCGCTGACACGGTTCAGCCACTTCTCTCCCGCGGCCTTCCACACGCGCACCGAATGCACGCCGAGCAGTGCATAGCCGGTCATCCCGATAACGTCGATCGCGACGATCGTCGCCGCGAGGATCGCGTACTGCGGTGCGATTGCATGCGACCGGTCGACGAACTGCGGCAGCAGCGCAGACATGAACAGGTAGTATTTCGGGTTGCTCATCGCGACGAAAAAGCTCTTCAGGAACGCGGTCCGGCGATCGGGCGTCGCGTGATCGAGCGCCTGCGCAGCGGCGGTGGAGCCGCCGGACGACAGCAGCATCCGCACGCCGACGTAGGCGAGCCACGCCGCACCGGCCAGCTTCAGCGTGACGAAGGCCGTTTCCGACGCGTCGAGCAGCATCCCGAGACCGCACCCGACCAGCGCAACGAGCACGACATCGGCCGTGACAGCGCCCAGCATGCCGACCATTGCGTGACGCAATCCGTATCGCGAGCCGTTGCTCATCGCGAGCAACACCGTCGGACCGGGCGTCGCGACGCCGACGGACAGGATCAGGGCAAAAGCGAGCAAGGCGGACAGCGACATGGCGGGGCGTTCCTGTTGAACGAAGGGCTGGAACATGCAGGCGGACGGAGCATGATCGCATGATGGCGCGACCGCCCACTCGACGGTTGTCTGGCGGGCCACCGACCTCGCGCCCCGTCCGATTTGCATGGATCGTCGGACGGAGTGGCGGACTGCCCCCAGAGTTTGCTATACTCTCGGTCTTCCGGAGAGATGGATGAGTGGTTTAAGTCGCACGCCTGGAAAGCGTGTATAGGTTAATCGCCTATCGGGGGTTCGAATCCCCCTCTCTCCGCCAGTATTCAAAAATGCCCGCGCCAGCGGGCATTTTCGTTTCCGGAAAGAAGCCAGCCGACAGGCCGGCTGGCGCGGGGGATTCGAAGGGATTCGCCTGCAAGCGAATCCGCGGCCCGCGCTCGTGTGGGCGAATCCCCGGACATCCGCAAAAACGGGCCGCTCGGCCCGTTTTTCATTTCTGCACGCTGAAGCGTCCGCGGATCGTCGGTGTGGCGACCGTTGGCCGCGCCTCCGATGCGCGCTTGCATCGTCGATTTCCCCCTGCTCCCCCGATGCGCGCTACGCAGACACGCTCGCCATCATGCACTGCGCATTGATGTCCGTCGTCAGGCATCAAGCGCGAGCGACGGCCATGCAATTCAACGCGCTTCTTCTTATCGCTCCATTATCTTTCTCGGCCCGGCGACGCCCGTTCAGGCCGTCAGTCGAAATTGAATAACGATCGGAAATCCGCATCATGGATTCGGCTTCACAAATTTTCCGGAATACGACCGATAAACTGACTTCCGAAAAGCTCTCGAAACCGGCGACCCTGCACAGCCAGCCGCTTCCTCGTTAGAGCCGAGCATGCAGCACACCGCAACTCCCGAACACCCCACGCTAAAGAAGCGTATTCTCCTGACGATATCCAGGGTTTCATCACCGCGAGTCAGCTCCATGCGATTGAGTCCACGGTTCGCCACGATGGCTATTGCTGCGACGATGCTGTCCGCTTGCGCGACGGCATTTTCGCCCGCGTCGATCAGCACCACCGTCGCGGTAACCGCTCCCCCACCGCTCGAAAAATCGCTGCGCGACGGCGGCTCGTCGACCGACCTGTCGGTCATTGGTCAGCCCGCCTCCCCATTTCGCACGCTTCTTTCCGTTCGCGAATGCGCCGCCGGCAAATGCGCAGCGGGAATTGCCAAGCCGACGCTCGCGGTCACGGTCCAGCGCGTGTCCGAGGGACAGGCAGCGATACGCTTCTCGGTCAACGGAGAGATCGGCAGCAGCCAGACGCTGACATCGCAAGCCGGGAACGCCACGTCGGAAGTCACCATGTCGATCCCGTCCGGCGTGACACCGATCAACGATCGATTTGCCGTCGATCGGGTCGCGACGATCAAGGTTGGCGAGTTCCGCCACGTGGCCTTGCCGCATGGCATCCGTGCCTACGTCTGCGTCGCCATCCCGAACGCGAAAGGCGTGACGGATGGAAGCTGTGATTTCAGCCGGGTGCAGACGACCAAGGGAGCCGAGCTCGGCATTTCAGCGCTCTGACCCACCCGTCATGGCGCCAACACGAACGGGTCCCGGCACTTGAGCAATGCCGAACGACACTTGCGTCACGGATGCCGGATGTAATCCACCAGCGCCCGCGTATATTCATCCGGCTTTCGATCGCACAAACTCACCACGATCGCCACGGCAAAACCCGCCGGCACCCCGAACACTCCCGAGCTGATCGGCTCGATCCCGAACCACGTGCTCCCCGCGAACCCCGTCAGCTGCGTGAAGTACGGATAGGTCGACACGATGTAGTACACGCAAACCGCAAGCCCGGTCACCATCCCCGCGATCGCGCCACGCGTCGTCGTGCGCTTCCAGAACACGCCAAGCACGAGCACCGGAAAGAAGCTCGACGCCGCCAGCGAAAACGCGGCGCCGACGAGAAACAGGATCTTCCCGGTATTGAGCGACGCGACATACGACGCGAACAGAGCGACCCCGAGCAGCAGCACCTTCGAGATCGTCACGCGCCGCTGGCTCGACGCATCGGGCGCGACCATGCAGTAATAGACGTCGTGCGACAGCGCGTTCGCGATCGTCAGCAGCAGCCCGTCCGCGGTCGACAGCGCCGCGGCAAGCGCACCGGCCGCGATCAGCCCCGACACGACATACGGCAGCCCGGCGATCTCCGGCGCGGCCAGCACAACCATGTCCGGCTGCATCTGGATTTCCGACCAGTGCACGATGCCGTCGCGAATCACCTCGACGACGCTGATCAGGTCGGGTTCGAAGTGATGCCATTGCGTGACCCACGCCGGCAATTCGGCGAACGGCCGCCCGACGAGGTTCGCGAGAATCTCGTACTTGATCAGCACCGCGAGCACCGGCACGCTCAGGTAGAACAGCGCGATGAAGAACAGGGTCCACCCGACCGAGCGCCGCGCCGACGCGACCGACGTGGTCGTGTTGTAGCGCGTCAGGATGTGCGGCAGGCTCGCGGTGCCGAGCGACAGGCACAGCAGCAGCGCAAGGAAATTCCGCTCGCGCGGCTTGCGTTCGTCTTCGCTCGCGGCGGGAAACGGCTCGTGCATCGGCACGGGCGGCTCGGCACGCGCCAGCAGGTCGTCGCGCGCCTGCGTCCACGCGACACGCGCCGCCGCCGGATCGCGCGGGAAGTCGGCCAGCTCGCGCTCGCGCTGGCTGATCTCGCGCAGCGGCCCGTTGTGGCGCCGCAGGTCGGCCAGCTGGTCGGCGAGATGCCGGCGGGCGTCCGCATGGGATGCCGGCAGCCGGTCGAGCCGCGTCTGGATATCCGCGGCCTGCCGGCGATACGCGTCGCGCACCTGCTGCTCGTCGAACGCATCGCGCACCTGCGCCTCGCGCGCCGCGACGCGCTCCATCAGCTTGCCGTAATTGAACTGCGGCACGGGGCCGAGCCCGTTCTTCATCGCGATCAGCGACACCGGAATCAGGATCGCGCTGATCAGGATGATGTACTGCGCGACCTGCGTCCACGTGACCGCGCGCATCCCGCCGAGAAACGAACACACGAGAATGCCCGCGAGCCCGCAGAAAATCCCGATCGCGAAATCGACGCCGATGAAGCGCGTCGCGATCAGGCCGATCCCCTGGATCTGCGCGACCAGGTACACGAATGAACACAGGATCGCCGCACCGGCCGCCAGCGCGCGCACGGCCGTACTCGAAAAGCGCGTACCGAGGAAATCGGGAATCGTGTAGCGCGCGAGCTTGCGCACATACGGCGCGAGCAGGAACGCGACGAGGCAGAACCCGCCCGTCCAGCCCATCACGTACGCGAGCGCATCGTAGCCGGTCGCGTAGAGCGATCCGGCCAGGCCGATGAACGATGCGGCCGACAGCCAGTCGGCCGCGGTCGCCATCCCGTTGAAGGCAGACGGCACGCGCCGCCCGGCCACGTAGTATTCGACGAGATCGGACGTGCGCGACAGCAGCCCGATCACCGCATACACGGCGATCGGCACGAACAGGAACACGTAGCCGATCCAGACGCCGGAGCCGGTGGCACGCTCGATCCGCCACATCAGCAGCACGAACCCGAGAAACCCCAGCGTGTAGAGCGCGTAGGCGCGGATCAGTCGGCGCGTCAGCATGGATCAGCGCCCACCGTTCGCGTGGCCGGCGCGTGCCGCATGATCGTCGTACGCACGGCGCAGCGTGCGGTCCGCGCGTTGCATCAGCCCGATGTAGACGACGATCAGCACGAGGTACACGAGAATCGCGCCCTGTGCGCCGACGTAGAACGGCAGGCTGAACCCGGCGAAACGGATCCCGGCGAGCGCGGGCCCGAAGAACGGCACGATGAACGATACCGAAAAGCCGATCACCATCAGCACCGCGATCAGCGCGACGTTGAAGCGCCAGTAGCGTGCGTGGGCACGCGCGAGCGGCTCGGGAACGGGAGGGGGCGCGGCAGGCGCGGGACGGGTCGGAACGGTCATGCCGTTATGTAACAAAAAGCCCCTGCGCGGGCAATCGGGATTGCCGCGCAGGGGCTCGTGCGCGTGATGCGCAACCGGTACGATCAGCGCACTTCGGCGAGCTGCTCGAGGATGGCCGGGTTCTCGAGCGTGGACGTATCCTGCGTGATCGCCTCGCCCTTCGCGAGCGAACGCAGCAGGCGCCGCATGATCTTGCCCGAGCGCGTCTTCGGCAGGTTGTCGCCGAAGCGGATGTCCTTCGGCTTCGCGATCGGCCCGATCTGCTTGCCGACCCAGTCGCGCAGCGTCTTCGCCAGCGCCGCCGCTTCCTCGCCTTCCGGACGCGAACGCTTCAGCACCACGAACGCAACCACCGCCTCGCCCGTCGTATCGTCCGGACGGCCGACCACGGCCGCCTCGGCCACGAGCTCGTGCGAGACCAGCGCCGATTCGATTTCCATCGTGCCGAGTCGGTGGCCCGACACGTTCAGCACGTCGTCGATCCGGCCCATGATCGTGAAATAGCCGGTGTCCTTGTCGCGCACGGTGCCGTCGCCGGCCAGATACAGGCGCCCGCCGAGTTCCTCGGGGTAGTAGCTCTTCTTGAAGCGCTCCGGGTCGCCCCAGATCGTGCGGATCATCGCGGGCCACGGGCGCTTGACGACGAGGATGCCGCCCTGCCCGTTCGGCACGTCCTGACCGGTTTCGTCGACCACCGCTGCCATGATGCCCGGCAGCGGCAGCGTGCACGAACCGGGCACGGTCGGCGTCGCGCCCGGCAGCGGCGTGATCATGTGGCCGCCCGTCTCGGTCTGCCACCACGTGTCGACGATCGGGCAGCGCTCCTGGCCGACGTGCTTGTGATACCACATCCATGCTTCCGGATTGATCGGCTCGCCGACGGTGCCGATGATGCGCAGGCTCGACAGGTCGTAGCTCTTCGGATGCACCTTGTCGTCGGCCTCGGCCGCCTTGATCAGCGAACGGATCGCGGTCGGCGCGGTGTAGAACACGGTGACCTTGTGGTCGCCGATCATCTTCCAGAAACGCCCGGCGTCCGGGTAGGTCGGCACGCCTTCGAACACGACCTGCGTGCCGCCGCATGCGAGCGGGCCGTACGTGATGTACGTGTGGCCGGTGACCCAGCCGATGTCGGCCGTGCACCAGAACACGTCGGAGGGCTTCCAGTCGAAGGTCCACTTCATCGTCTGCGCGGCCCACAGCAGGTAGCCGCCCGTGCTGTGCTGCACGCCCTTCGGCTTGCCGGTCGAGCCCGACGTATACAGGATGAACAGCGGATGCTCGGCGCCGACCCATTCCGGCTCGCACTGGTCGGATTCGCCGGCCGTCAGTTCGTGCATCCACAGGTCGCGCTCGGCGTGCCAGTCGATCTTGCCGCCGGTGCGGCGATAGACGATCACGCTCTTCACGGCCTCGCAGCCGCCCAGCGCGATCGCTTCGTCCGCGATGCTCTTCAGCGGCAGCGTCTTGCCGCCGCGCGCCTGCTCGTCGGCCGTGACGAGCGCGGTCGCGCCGACGTCGACGAGCCGCTCGTTCAGCGACTTCGCGGAGAAGCCGCCGAACACGACCGAGTGCGTCGCGCCGATGCGCGCGCAGGCCTGCATCGCGACGATGCCTTCGATCGACATCGGGATATAGATGACGACGCGGTCGCCCTTGCCGATCCCGCGCTTCTTGAGCGCATTCGCGAACCGCGATACGCGTGCGAGGAGATCCGCATAGGTGACGCGCGTCACGGTGCCGTCGTCGGCTTCGAAGATCACCGCGACGCGCTCGCCGTTACCGGCTTCGACGTGACGGTCGAGACAGTTGTACGACGCGTTCAGCTCGCCGTCGTCGAACCACTTGTAGAACGGCGCGTTGGACTCGTCGAGCACTTTCGTGAACGGCTTGTGCCACGCCAGACCCTCGCGCGCGAGACGCGCCCAGAATCCTTCGTAATCGTTCTCGGCCTCGGCGGCGAGCGCACGATAGGCCGGCATGCCGGAAATGGTCGCCGCCTGTTCGAGCGCCGCGGGCGGCGCAAACTGACGGGTTTCGTGAAGAACCGATTCAATCGCAGACATCGACTACCCCTTGGTGAACATGAATCCTCTGCATGGCGGCGCGATCGTGCGCGCCGCGCGTCTTGGCCGGCGCAAGCGCGCCGCTGTCTCCTACCCACCACCCGCGCACGGCCCGAAGGCCGCTGCGCGATGCTGCGCCGCACCACGTCACACGATGGCGACCGGGCGACCCGACAGTTTCCACGATAAGCGCTCGAACTTACCCGTCACTTACGCGGCACGGCCGTTTCGCCCTTCGGGCGGCGCCCGCGTGCAGCTTTACGCTGTAACGAGCGCGACCCTACAATCCTAACTGAACTCGCCTTCCGGATTCCAGCTTGAATCGCTACGCTTTCTTTCTCGTGCTGTCGATGCTGTTCGTCGGCAGCAATGTCGGTATCGGTAAATCGATCGTCGTCTTCGTTCCCGTCGCCATCCTCGCCACGCTGCGCTTCGTAATCGCGATCGCCGTGCTGTGGCCGCTGTTCAGTCCGGTGAAAATGCGCACGGTCAAGCGCGGCGAATGGCTGAACCTGTTCCTGCAGGCGTTCTTCGGCACCTTCATGTTCACGCTGCTGATGCTGAACGGCGTGCAGCGCACGAGCGCGGTCGCGGCCGGCGTGATCACCAGCACGATCCCGGCGATCGTCGCGCTGTTCGCGTGGCTGATCCTGCGTGAAAAACCGAACGGCCGTGCGCTCGTGTCGATCGCACTCGCGATCGCCGGCGTCGTGACGATCAACCTCGCGAACGGCAGCGCGGCCGGGCACGGCACGTCGTCGCTGACCGGCAACCTGCTGATCCTCGGCGCGGTGTGCTGCGAATCGATCTACGTGATCCTGTCGCGCCGCCTCACGCAGACGCTCGCGCCGATCGACATCTGCGCGTACACGCACCTGTTCGGCCTGTGCCTGATGCTGCCGCTCGGCGCGACGGCCATGTGGCATTTCGATTACGCGAGCGTGCCGGCCGGCACCTGGGCGCTCGTCGTCTGGTATGGCCTGTCGGCCAGCATCTTCTCGTTCTGGCTGTGGATGAAAGGCATCCGGCACGTACCGGGCAGCCTCGCCGGCGTGTTCAGCGCGGTGCTGCCGGTCGCGGCCGCCGCGTATGGCATCGCGTTCCTCGGCGAGCGCCCGACGCTCGCCCACGGCATCGCGCTCGCGTGCGTCGTCACCGGCATCGTGCTCGCCAGCCTGCGCGTGAAACGCGTGCCGGCCGCCGCCTCCTGATCCGTCCCCGGCAGCGCCGGCGCGTCACTGCAGTCGCGCCGGCCGACGCGTTACAATAGCGCGCCTTTTCAAGATTACCCCCGATACCTGCGCACCGCGCCCGACTGTCCACCATGTCTGCCCCGCATTCGCCCGGCCGCCCCGCGCGTCGCCCGCTTCGCCCCCTTCCCGCGCTGATTTTCATGAGCCGCTGGCTCCAGGTTCCGCTTTACCTCGGCCTGATCGTTGCGCAAGCCGTCTACGTGTTCCTGTTCCTGAAGGAAGTCTGGCACCTGCTGTCGCATGCGACGAGCCTCGACGAAATCAGCGTGATGCTCGCGGTGCTCGGCCTGATCGACGTGGTGATGATCTCGAACCTGCTGATCATGGTGATCGTCGGCGGTTACGAGACGTTCGTGTCGCGCCTCGGCATCGAGGGGCACCCCGACGAGCCCGAGTGGCTCGACCACGTGAACGCGGGCGTGCTGAAGGTCAAGCTGTCGATGGCGCTGATCAGCATTTCGTCGATCCACCTGCTGAAGACGTTCATCAACCCCGACCAGCACACGATGCACGCGATCATGTGGCAGGTGATCATCCACGTGTCGTTCCTGGTGTCGGCGCTCGTGATGGCGTGGGTCGACCGCCTGACGACGCACACGCACCCGGCCCATTTCCACGAGCCGCACGCCTACGGCGCGCACGCGCCCGCGGCGAACGAGCCCCGCAAGCCGGCCGACGCAGCCGTCAACGCATAAACGCATTCCCCACTGTCCCCACAGAGTCTCAGCCATGACCGTCATCAAACAGGAAGACCTGATCCAGAGCATCGCGGATTCGCTGCAGTACATCAGCTACTACCATCCGCTCGACTACATCCAGGCCCTCGGCCGCGCGTACGAGCTGGAAGAAAGCCCGGCCGCGAAGGACGCGATCGCGCAGATCCTCACGAACAGCCGCATGTGCGCGGAAGGCCGCCGCCCGATCTGCCAGGACACCGGCATCGTCACGATCTTCGTGAAGGTCGGCATGGACGTGCGCTGGGACGGCGCGACGATGGGCCTCACCGACATGATCAACGAAGGCGTGCGCCGTGGTTACACGCACCCGGACAACGTGCTGCGCGCATCGATCGTCAATCCGCCGGAAGGCGCCCGCAAGAACACGAAGGACAACACGCCGGCCGTGATCCACTACGAGATCGTGCCGGGCGACAAGGTCGACGTGCAGGTCGCGGCGAAGGGCGGCGGCTCGGAGAACAAGTCGAAGTTCGTGATGCTGAACCCGTCCGACTCGATCGTCGACTGGGTGCTGAAGACGGTCCCGACGATGGGCGCGGGCTGGTGCCCGCCCGGCATGCTGGGGATCGGCATCGGCGGCACCGCCGAAAAGGCGATGCTGATGGCGAAGGAATCGCTGATGGAGCCGATCGACATCCAGGAAATCATCGCGCGCGGCCCGAAGGACTGGGTCGAGGAACTGCGCGTCGAGCTGCACGAGAAGGTCAACGCGCTCGGCATCGGCGCGCAGGGCCTCGGCGGCCTGGCAACCGTGCTCGACGTGAAGATCATGGCGGCACCGACGCACGCGGCATCGAAGCCGGTCGCGCTGATCCCGAACTGCGCGGCGACGCGCCACGCGCACTTCGTGCTCGACGGTTCGGGCCCGGCCAAGCTTGAAGCGCCGTCGCTCGACGCGTGGCCAAAGGTCAACTGGGAACCGAACACGGAAACCAGCAAGCGCGTCGACCTGAACACGCTGACGCCGGAAGAAGTCGCGAGCTGGACGCCGGGCCAGACGCTGCTGCTGTCGGGCAAGATGCTCACCGGCCGCGACGCGGCGCACAAGCGCATCGCCGACATGCTCGCGAAGGGCGAGAAGCTGCCGGTCGACTTCACGAACCGCGTGATCTACTACGTCGGCCCGGTCGATCCGGTCCGCGACGAAGTGGTCGGCCCGGCAGGCCCGACGACGGCCACGCGCATGGACAAGTTCACCGAGACGATGCTCGCGCAAACCGGCCTGATCTCGATGGTCGGCAAGGCGGAGCGCGGCCCGGTCGCGATCGACGCGATCAAGAAGCACAAGGCGGCCTACCTGATGGCCGTCGGCGGCGCGGCTTACCTCGTGTCGAAGGCGATCCGCGGTGCGAAGGTGCTCGCGTTCGAAGACCTCGGCATGGAAGCGATCTACGAGTTCGACGTACAGGACATGCCGGTGACGGTCGCCGTCGATTCGTCGGGCACGTCGGTGCACCAGACCGGTCCGAAGGAGTGGCAGGCGAAGATCGGCAAGATCCCGGTCGCAGCCGCTTAAGCGCGATCGAACGAAAGGCCGGACGCGAGTCCGGCCTTTTTACTTCTCATTCTCATTATGGTGCGTGGCCGGATATTCGAGGCTGATTCTCATTACACGCAAAAGGCAGGCCCGGCAAGGCTTCGAGGCTTGGCTTTTCTCGTTCGAGCGATTATCGTTCGGTTTCTGAAGCCCCACTGAACAAGGAACAAGCCATGCAAGGCGACAAGAAAGTCATCGAATATCTGAACGCCCAGTTGAAGAATGAACTCACGGCGATCAACCAGTACTTCCTGCATGCGCGCATGTACAAGCACTGGGGCCTCGAGAAGCTCGGCAAGCACGAATACGACGAGTCGATCGGCGAAATGAAGCACGCCGACTGGCTGATCGAGCGCGTCTTCATGCTCGACGGCTTGCCGAACCTGCAGGATCTGCACAAGCTGCTCGTCGGCGAGGAAACCGAAGAGATCCTGAAGTGCGACCTGAAGCTCGAACAGATCTCGCAGTCCACCTGCAAGGAAGCGATCGCCTACTGCGAATCGGTGCGTGACTACGTGTCGCGCGAGATCTTCGAAAAGATCCTCGACGACACCGAAGAGCACATCGACTGGCTGGAAACGCAGATCGACCTGATCGGCAAGGTCGGCCTGCAGAACTACCAGCAAACGATGATGGGGTCGCCGGAGTAAACTCGCTCCACGCTTCCCGTTACCGCCCCCAGCCCGTTCATGTCGACACCTTCCGCTATTCCTGCGACGGCCACGACCGTCGCGCCCATCGGCATCTTCGATTCAGGGCTGGGCGGCCTGTCGGTGCTGCGCGCCGTGCGCGCGAAACTGCCCGACGAATCGTTCATCTACGTCGCCGATTCGCACCATGCGCCGTATGGTCCGCGCGACGAGGCGTTCATTACGGAACGCACGCTGGCAATCGGCGAGTGGCTGGCCCGCGAAGGGGCGAAAGCGCTCGTCATCGCGTGCAACACGGCGACCGCACGTGCGATCGCCACGGTCCGCGAACATCTGTCGATGCCGCTCGTCGGCGTCGAGCCGGGCATCAAGCCGGCCGCCGCCGTGTCCGCGAGCGGCGTCGCGGGCGTCCTGGCCACGCAGTCGACGCTGAACAGCCCGCGCTTCCAGGCGCTGCTCGACCGCTACGGCGCCGGCCGCCGCTTCATCTGCCAGCCCGGCCACGGGCTCGTCGAAGCCATCGAGCGCGGCGATACGAATTCGCCCGCGTTGCGCGCATTGCTCGACAGCTACCTGCAACCGATGCTCGACGACGGCGCCGATACGCTGGTACTCGGCTGCACGCATTACCCGTTCTTCACGGAAACGATTCGTGACCTTGTGGGCGACCGCCTGACGCTCGTCGACACCAGCGACGCGATCGCGCGCCAGCTCGTGCGGGTGCTCGACGAACGCAATCTGCGCGCACCGGCCGGCACGCGCGCGGCATCGCCCCGCTTCTGCTCGACCAGCGACGGCCGCCAGTTGCAGGTGCTCGCCTCGACGCTGCTCGGCCTCGCTGCGCCGGTCGAATCCGTCACCATTTCCTCGCCGAACGCGCGCGCCTGCGCGACCGCCTGATACCGGCCGGTACGCCCTCTTCCGCGTGCCGCTCCACCCTCCCGACGTTTCAAGGGTCCGATGCCCTTAAAAAAAGCCTGCCCCAGGCTTGTCAACGTCCGCAAATTTAATGATAATAATTCGCATTACCGTTAGCTATCGCAACTCATCATGATCGTCTGCGTGTGCAAGTCTGTTTCCGATCGCAAGATTCGCGCGTCCCTCGCAGAGGGCGTGAACTCTTTCGATGAACTCCAGTTCGAGCTTGGCGTGGCCACGTGCTGCGGCAAGTGCGAGGAGTCCGTACGCGACCTCATGGCCGAACAGGGCGTCTGCGCGAGCCGGTGCGGTGTCGAGCATCACGCTCACCCGATCCCGGTCACGTTTTACGAACGCAAGGCCGCCTGACCGGCGCCGAGTGTGCGCATGCGGCCCAGGCCGCATTTTTTGTTTTGACCGTCAGCAAGCCACCGTCTGCGCGAGCCAGCGGCTTACCTGCCAAGGAGCCTGTCATGGAATTGCTGATCGGATTTGTGACCACCGTTTGCATCTCGCTGCTGATCTTCCGCAAGTGATGCCGATTCACCCGCCGCGCCCCGGGTGCGACATCGTTCTTTCAAGCTAACATGCAGGCTTCGCATCTCGCTCCTGCCGGCGCCGTGCCGGCTGCACCACGTATGAATCCCCGAGTGATCGTCGTCGCGGTCGGTGTGCTTGCCGCACATGCGATCATGCTGACGGCCGCCTGGCTCCATCGCAACGCGCCGCCGCCGAAGGAGATCGAGGTTCAGTCGATCACCGCGCAGCTCATTCCGCCTGCCCCTCCTGCCCAGCCGGTCGCGGTCCAGTCGGCCGCGCAGCAGCCTACGCCGCCCAAGCCCACGCCGCGCGTGAAGCCGAAGGTCGAGCCGAAGCCGGTGCAGAAGGCGGTCCCGACGCCTCAGCCCGTCTTGCAGGCACCGTCGCCGACGCCCGCGCCGGCAGTGGCCGATCCGACACCGGCTCCCGCCGCGCCGGTGCCTGCTGCCCCGGCTGCAGCACCCGGCCCCGCGCGCGAGACGATGCAGGTCAGCGCACCGAAGAACGTGTCGGCGCTCACGTGCAATTTCGTCAAGCCGACCTATCCGTCGATGTCGCGCCGTCGCGGCGAAACGGGCACGGCCTATGTTCACTTCATCATCGGCGTGACGGGCAAGATCGAAAGCGTCCAGCTGCAGAAGAGCAGCGGCTACCCGCGTCTCGACGAAGCCGCGCTCGAGGCGACGCGCGCGAGCACCTGCCCGCCGTATATCGAGAACGGCCAGGCGATCCGCGCCGCCCATACGCTGCCCTTCAACTTCACGCTTGACGACTAACCCGTCATATTCGGTAGATTCAAAGGAAACAAGAAAATGCAAAGCTACGGTATCGCGCACGTCTGGGCGCAAGGTGATTTCGTCACGCGCGCCATCGCGATCACGCTGCTCGTGATGTCGGTCCTGTCGTGGATCGTGATCGTCATCAAGGGCTGGAACGTGATTCGCCTGAACCGCCTGACGAAGAACGCCGAACAGGCATTCTGGCATTCGGACAACTTCGACGACGGCATCAAGAAGCTCGGCCTCGCCGCATCGACGCCGAACGACAACCCGTTCCTCGCGCTCGCGCTGTCGGGCAAGGAAGCCGCCGATCACCACCACCAGACGCAACCGCACCTGCACGATCGCATGGACGTGTCGGACTGGGTCACGCGCTGCCTGAAGGACACGATGGACGAAGGCATCTCGCGCATGCAGAGCGGTCTCGCGATCCTCGCGTCGATCGGCAGCACCGCGCCGTTCGTCGGCCTGTTCGGTACGGTCTGGGGGATCTACCACGCCCTGCTCGCAATCGGCGCATCCGGCCAGACGTCGATCGACCAGGTCGCGGGCCCGGTCGGCGAATCGCTGATCATGACCGCCTTCGGCCTGTTCGTCGCGATCCCGGCGGTGCTCGGCTACAACGCACTCACCCGCGCGAACAAGGGTGTCGTCAGCAAGCTGCGCCGCTTCGCGCACGGTCTACATGCGTATTTCGTGACGGGCGCGAGCCTGGCCTCGTCGTCGACGCGCGACGGCCTGCGTCTCGCGACGCGCGCCAGCTGAGGCGGGGTGAACCATGGCAATGAACACCGGTTTCAGCGACGATGACGACGATGCAGTGATGAGCGAGATCAACATGACGCCGCTCGTCGACGTCATGCTCGTACTCCTGATCATTTTCCTCGTGACGATCCCGGCGATGCAGCATGCGGTGAAGATCGACCTGCCGCACGCCAGCAGCCAGCCCGTCGACGAAAAACCGCAGACGGTCGACGTCGCGATCCAGGGTGACGGCACGATCCTGTGGGACGACCACACGGTCACGCGCGCACAATTGCAGGAACGCATCGCGGAAGCGGCAAAGCGCACGCCCCAGCCGGAGTTGCACCTTCGCGCGGATCGCAAGGTCGCGTACGAACACGTCGCGGAAGTGATGTCGGATGCGCAGGCAGGCGGCCTGACGAAGCTCGGCTTCGTGACGGAGCCGGGCGCGAAAGCGAAGTAACGCGCGCACGTCTTGCGGTAACGCATCGCCGGCCGCGCCTAGCCGGCCGCACCTAGCCGGCCGCACCTAGCCGGCCGCGCACAAAGTAAAAGGCCTTCATCGCCAGATGAAGGCCTTTTTTCATGCGCACGCGGGCGCCTTCGGGCGGCGGGCTCTTTGGCGGTATCGGTTGCGCCTCGAGCAACGCAAATGCGACTCTGCCGTGGTCTGCACGGACTGCGCGTTCTGCCCTATCTGGCTCGCAATATATGCGGCCACCTGATTTCGCTCAGAACTTCCTTCACGAAATGGGATTTCAATATAGGCCCGCGCGCACACGCATTCAAGGTTCCGGCGATTGAAACTTGCGATTGCAGGCGACGCTTCAATGACAAAACAAATTTGCGTCGCCGTGCGCGTCGTGTTCAGGTCGCCGAAACATCGGCCGCCGCTTCCTTCTTCGCGCGTTCCGGGCACCCCGGATCCTGGTAGGCGCCATGATCGAGCTTCTCGACCAGATAGTCGACGAACGCACGCACCGCCGGCGGCATCCCCTGCCGCGACACGAACACCGCATACAGTTGCGGCACCGGCAACGTCCAGCCCGGCATCACCGGCGACAGTTGCCCCGCGCGCAGCGCGTTGCCGTACATCATCTCCGGCAATGCCGCGATGCCGAGGCCGTCGAGCACGGCTTCACGGATCGTCATCAGGTCAGCCGTCACGAGCCGCGGGTCGTGCTCGTGCACGTGACGCGTTCCGTCCGGCGCGATCAGGTTGAACAGGTGCCGCCCGTCGACGCTCGGCGTATCGAGTGTCTCGAAGCCGCTCAGGTCGTCCGGTACCAGCGGCGGCGCATTCTGGCTCAGCAGGCTCGGCGCGCCGACCAGCATCTGCTCGGTGCGCCACAGCGGCCGCACGACGATGTTCGCGTTCTGCGGCGGCTCCGAGCGCACGCGCAGCGCGACGTCGATCGAATCCTCGAACAGGTCGATCACGCGATTCGTCACGCGAACGTGCACCTTCACCTCGGGATAGCGACGCAGGAATTCGGGCAGGATGCGCGACAGCATCGTCTGCGACAGCGTCACGGGCACGCTGACGCGCACCGATCCGCGCGGCGATGAGCGCAACTGCTGCACCGCGTTCATCGCCGCCTGCGCTTCGGCCAGCATCGCCTGGCAATGCTGGTAGAACAGCTCCCCTGCCTCGGTCAGCGCGAGCTTGCGGGTGGAACGCTGCAGCAGGCGCACGCCGAGCGCCGCCTCGAGTTCGGTCAGGCGCCGCGACAGGCGCGATTTCGAGATGCCCAGCACGCGCTCCGCGGCCGAGAAACCGCCATGTTCGACGACCTGCGAAAAGTACATGAGGTCGTTCAGGTTATGTGCATCGATATTCATGTCATCGTTCCAATTTCAGAACAATCCATTGCGAACCTTCGCGAATTGAACGGTAAAACGCCCAATATAATAGCGCTATGTTTCAAAAATAACGCTATTCCGTTGATTTCGAGGGTATCCGCATGACGACCGCTCGCTCGCTTGACCGCACCTACCCCGCGCTTCGCACGACCGAAGGCGGCGGCTTCGTGGTTCATCGCCCGTTCCCGACCCGGCTGCTGATGGATTTCGATCCGTTCCTGCTGCTCGACGAAATGGGCCCCGTCGACTACGCGCCCGGCGAGGCCAAGGGCGCCCCCGACCATCCGCATCGCGGCTTCGAGACCGTGACCTACGCCCTCGACGGGCGCTTCCGCCATCGCGACTCGTCCGGCCATGCCGGCACGCTCGGCCCGGGCGACGTGCAATGGATGACGGCGGGCGCCGGCGTCGTGCACAGCGAGATGCCGGATCCGGAATTCGCGCAAGCAGGCGGCCGCTCGCACGGTTTCCAGCTGTGGGTCAACCTGCCGCGCCGCGACAAGCTGATCGCGCCGCGCTACCAGGAGATCCCCGCGGATCGCATCCCGACCGCCACCTCACCTGACGGCCGCGCACGGGTGCGCGTGATCGCCGGCGAAGCGTTCGGCGTCCGCGCCGCGATCGAGACACGCACACCGATCCTCTACCAGCATTTCACGCTGCAACCAGGCGCAACGGTCACGCAGACCGTCCCGGCAGGCTATCGTGTGTTCGCCTATCCGATCGACGGAACAGGACTCTACGGGCCCGCCAGGCAGGCGGTCGACGCACGAAACATGGTCGTGTACTGCGATGACGGCGACACGGTCACGTTCGCCGCCGACGGCACGTCGCTCGACCTGCTGCTGATCGGCGGCGTGCCACTCAACGAGCCGATCGTCCGCTACGGCCCGTTCGTGATGAACACCGAGGAAGAGATCCGGCAGGCGGTCGTCGACTACCAGACCGGTCGCATGGGGCGCATCGAAGCATGACGCACGGACGGGCGCGCAGGTGCCGCGAAACCGCCCGTTTTGCGTCACAATGACTTCTTGAACCACGTGGCCGCCCGCCACCAGAAGGAACCCGTCCCCTTGAACTTCGAACATCTGATCCAGATCAATTCCGACGATCCGGCCGTGCCGACCCTCACCCGCGACCAGCTCTGGGAAGGTCTCGTGTTGCGCGCCGAACAGCCGCAACTGTTCGTGCTCGGTCTCGACAGCTGTGTCGTCCACGAACGGACGGACACGACGCTCGAACGCGAGCTGCACTACGGTCACGCGACCGTGCGCGATCACGTCACGTTCACGCCGAACCAGCAGGTTCGCTACGACATCCTCGCCGCCGACGGCGAGATCGGCGGCTCGCTGACGATGACGATCGAGGAGCGCGACGACCACGAGCTGTTCCTGCGTTTCGAATACCGCACGACACTGGTCGTCACGGACGACAGCGAAGACGCGCGTCAGACGCACGGGATCGTCAAGGAAGCGTACCGCACGTCGGATATCGACACGGTCCGCCTGATCCGCGAGTACGCGCAGGGCCGCAAGGACCCCGATCCGCTGCACTGAACCCGATGGCGGCCCGCGGGCCGCCTCTTTGACTCAAGCTATCAGACTGGCTTTTTCGATCGATAAAGAGTTTTTGTAAATGGGAATAGTTATCATTTAGAATTCATTCCATCGTATCGACAGTCACCGATCAAGCGAATGACCGACACCCTGCGCCCGACCCCGACCACGCTGACCTTGCGCCGCACGACCGGCACCGCAGGCAGCAGCCGTCAGAAGACGGCAGCGGTCACCACGCCGGCTAAACCCGCCGGCAACCGCGAAGCAGGCACGCGGATCGTCAGCAGCGATGCGCTGCTGCAAGGCCAAAGCCACGTCAGCATCGCGCATAACGGAGAGACGTATCAGTTGCGCGCCACACGGCTCGGCAAACTGATCCTGACGAAGTAAGACAGCGTATTGTGGGGACCACCTCCCTGAGAGGTGTTGGGCAGTAGCCAGCGTAACGGCTTGCACGCGAGATCTAGACCCCTTCGTGCAAACACACTCAAGCAGCCGTTGCAGCAAGCCAAGCCACTTTTTTTGGTTCTCGCACAAGGAAGAAAAAAAGCGACACGTCCTTCGACGTGTCGCTTTTTTGTTTGGGTGCCCGACGCGTGAAGCATGCCGCCCGGGTTCGTTACCGCGTCGCTGCGTGACCGCCGAAGCGCGGCACGCGATCCGCTTCAGAAACCCCAGAACATCAACCACCACGCGCTGTCGATGACGGCAAGCGCGACGGCGAACCACGCGAACGCCGCAAGCCGGCGCGGCCAGCCCGCATAACGCCCCGTCACTTTCCACGCGAGCCACGCACTCCATGCGTTGGCGCCGACCAGGATCGCGATGCGCACATCGGTCGCCCAGCCGAGCGGTACATGCTCGGCACGCAGCAACGACAGTGTCGTGGCCGACAGGCCAAGAAATACGCCCGCACTCGCGATCGGGATCAACGCCTGGGCAAGATGATGCAGCCGCACGCGATCGAAGCGGCCGAGCATTAGCGTCGCGCCGGCCAGCAGCACCAGCAGTGCCGTGCCGTACACGAGCCCCGTGCCGACGATGTAGCTGATGACCAGCCCGCCGTCGAGCCACGAAAACACGTCGTTGCGATCCGGATAGTGCGTGAGCAGGAACCACGGCGCATTGGTCTCGAGCGGCCACGTGATGTCATGGTCGATCAGCCAGCCCGCGAGCCATTGCTTGATCTGCACGAACCACGGGCTGACGGTCCAGTGGAACGCACCGATCGCGACGCCAAGCAGGCCGTACAGGATCAGCGCGGTGTCCCACGGGTTCGCCTGCTGCGCGCCGAGGTTCACGACCTCGTCGGACGGCGAGCGCAACGACAGCGAGATCGCATCCCGGTGCCCGCTGCAGCGGCCGCACATGTGGCAGTCCGCCGCGCCCTTCATGTTGCGCAACGGCACGAGCGGCGCGCAGTTGATCGGAATCACGCGATGGCCATGCTCGCCGTTCTTGTACGACCGGCGCCATGCATCCTCGTCGACCTTGTAGCGCATCGGTGCGAGCCGCGCGAGCAGCCCGAACACGCCGTTGACCGGGCACAGGTACTTGCACCACACGCGCTTTTCGCGGCCGTACAGCAAGCCGATCACGATCGCGCCGACGGTCGAGCCGCCGAGTACGAACAGCACCGCGAGCGGGTACTGGTACACGCTCACCATCTGCCCGTAGATCGTCGTGAGCCCGAACGCGACGAACGGCCAGCCGCCCCACCGCATCCAGCGCGGAATCGGGCCGCCGCGGCCGAACTTGCTCGCGAATTCGGTGAGCGCACCTTCCGGACACAGCACGCCACACCAGACACGGCCGAGCATCACCATCGACAGCAGCACGAACGGCCACCAGATGCCCCAGAACGTGAATTGCGCGATCAGCGTGAGGTTATTCCACAGATGTGCGGAGTCGTCCGGCAGCGGCAACACCGCCGGCACGATGATCAGGAACGCATAGACGGCGACGACGGCCCACTGGATGCCGCGGATCAGCGCACCGTGGCGCTGCATCCATTGGCCGGCCTGCGCGAGCCAGCCCTGCTTGGCTGCGGCGACAGCGCTCATGCCGCGCGACCTGCCGCGACCGCCGGACGACGGCTCGCGCGCTTCATCAGCAGCCAGACCACCGCCCAGTACACCGCATACGCGACCAGGTTGGTCAGCGCGGGATGAGCACGATAGCCGGTCAGCGTGGCGACGAGCGAGCCGAACGTACCCGAATCATCGAGGATCGCGGACGTGTCCCACACCTGCGAAATGCCGAGCGGCAGGATTTCCTTGTCGATCAGCTTGTCGACGCCGGTCTGGAACAGGCCTGCGCCGAGGAACAGCAGCATCACTTCCGTGACGCGGAAGAAATGCCGCCACGAGAAGTACTTGCCGCCGAGTTGCAGCAGATAGAACGTGAGGAACGCGAGGCCGAGGCCGATCACGACCGCGAGCATCTGGCTGCCGTCGACGTGACCCGACTGGCCGAAACCGAGACCGTACAGGAAGATCACCGTCTCGCTGCCTTCGCGCGCGATCGCGAGCGCGACCAGCACCGCGACACCCCACCAGTTCGAATCGCGCGTGCTCTGCTGCAGCGATTGCTCCATGTCGCGCTTCAGCGTGCGGCCGTGCCGGCGCATCCACAGCACCATCTGCACGATCAGCACGCATGCGATCAGCACCATGGCGGTCTGGAAGTAGTCCTGCGCGTCGCCGGACAGCACTTCGGTGAAACCGACCAGTGCGGCACCGAGGCCGACGGCCATCAGCAGGCCGACGCCGACGCCGGCCCAGAGAAAAGGCAGGCCGCGGCGCGCGTCGTCGTCGCCGTTTTTCAGCCATGCATAGAGAATGCCGACGACGAGCAGCGCTTCGACGCTCTCCCGCCAGACGATGAACAAGATCTGACCCATCGATACCTCCTGACGCGCGGTACACCGGGCAGGTGCGCCCGCGCGCAGATAAAACGCATTACTTCGCGACGATCACGCCCTGCGCCTGCTGGTGGAAATCGTCGAAAAACTTGTATTCACCCGGTGACAACGGTGCGACGACAACGAATGAATCGGCGCCCGGCGCGAGCACCTTCTCCTTGCGCAGTTGCACGCTCTCGAATTCGGCGGCGCCCTTGCCGGTGTTCTTGATCTCGATCTTGAAACGCAGGCCGGCCGGCACTTCGATGCGGGCGGGATTCAGCTTGCCGTCCGTCATCTCGAGCTTGAACGTCGGCAGATCGGCAGCGTACGCTGCGCCGGCAAGCCACAACGCAGCGGCTGCGGCAACGATTTTCTGGGGAATTTTCATTCTGGGTTCTCTACGCCGACGGCGCGCCGAAGCGCGCCGTTCGTGATGCCGCCGATCAGTAACCGCCCTTCTTGCCGATACCGGCGAACGGGAAGTCGTACTCGAGGGTAATGGGCTTGAACCATGCGCCCACGCCCGTTTCCTTGTCGATGTGACGGCCGAACGCCATGTGGCCCGTCTGCATCGGCGGCTTGACGACCATCGTCAGGTGGTACTTGCCCGGGCCGTTCAGCTTCACGTTGTCGCCGTAGTGCGGACCGTCGCTCGCGACCATGCCCATCAGGTCGCCTTCAGCCTTCCACTTCGTGTCGCCCTGCTTCGTCAGCTTGTACGTGACCTGCAGGTACGGCATCCAGTCGCCTTCCGCGAAACCCGTCGGGTTGTTCTTGACCGCATGGATGTCGGCCTCGAGGTGGATGTCGGAATCCGACGCCTTGCGCATCATCCCTTCCGGGTCCATCGTGATCGGCTGCAGGTACACCGCGCCGATTTCCATGCCGCCCTGGATCTGCTGCTTGCCGATCGGATATTCGGCAGCCGAGGCCGACATCGCGGCAAGCGCCGCCGCTACCGCAACCGTCGTGCGGATGAACGAAGAACCCAACATGGACACTCCTTGTTATTTGATCTGGAACCATGCGGACCGACTAACGGCCGGCCCACTGAAAACACTAACGCGACGAAGAACGTTAATGCGAACAATTCTCAATAATCACGAAGTTTAGCACCGAACCTGTTTCGGAACAAACGAAGAGCCGTGTAAACCCCTGATCCGACAAGGCTTACAGGTTCGTTACCGCAGGGTTTCGGTGACGCTTGGAAAGATTTACCGGCCGCCGCTGACGTGATCGCCGACGTTCGCGCCGAACACGCGCTCACGCAGCAGCGCAAGTTGGTCGCGGGTCGCGGCGGCCTTCTCGAACTCGAGATTCTTCGCGTAGTCGGCCATCTGCTTTTCGAGGCGCTTGATTTCCTTGGCGAGCTGCTTTTCCGACATGTCCTCGAATTTCGCGCGCTGCTGCGCTTCCTTCAGCTCGGCGCGCGCCTCGTCCGCGTTGTAGACGCCGTCGATGATGTCCTTGATGCGCTTCACGACACCGCGCGGCGTGATGCCCATCTTTTCGTTGTGGGCGATCTGCTTCGCCCGGCGCCGCTCGGTCTCGCCGATCGCGCGCTTCATCGACTCGGTCATGTTGTCCGCGTAGAGGATCGCCTTGCCGTTCACGTTCCGCGCCGCGCGGCCGATCGTCTGGATCAGCGAGCGCTCCGCGCGCAGGAAGCCTTCCTTGTCCGCGTCGAGGATCGCGACGAGCGACACCTCGGGAATGTCGAGCCCTTCCCGCAGCAGGTTGATCCCGACCAGCACGTCGAACGTGCCGAGCCGCAGGTCGCGGATGATCTCGACGCGCTCGACCGTGTCGATGTCGCTGTGCAGATAACGCACCTTGACCCCGTGATCGGCGAGAAACTCGGTGAGCTGCTCGGCCATGCGCTTGGTCAGCACGGTGATCAGCACGCGCTCCTCGGCCTTCACCCGCGCGTTGATCTCGGCCAGCACGTCGTCGACCTGCGAGCTCGCCGGCCGCACTTCGATTTCCGGATCGACCAGGCCCGTCGGCCGCACGACCTGTTCGGCGATCTGCCCGGTCACGCGCTTCTCGTAGTCGGCCGGCGTGGCCGACACGAACACGACCTGGCGCATCTTGCGTTCGAACTCCGGGAACTTGAGCGGCCGGTTGTCCAGCGCCGACGGCAGTCGGAACCCGTAGTTGACGAGGTTTTCCTTGCGCGCGCGGTCGCCGTTGTACATGCCGTTCAACTGGCCGATCAGCACGTGCGATTCGTCGAGCAGCATCAGCGCATCGGGCGGCAGGTAGTCGACGAGGGTCGGCGGCGGATCGCCGGGCGCTGCGCCCGAGAAATGCCGAGAGTAGTTCTCGATGCCCTTGCAGAAGCCGAGCTCCTGCAGCATCTCGAGATCGAAACGCGTGCGCTGCTCGAGGCGCTGCGCCTCGACGAGCTTGCCGTCGCGGTGAAAGAACTCGAGCCGCTCGCGCAATTCGTCCTTGATCGTCTCGACCGCGCGCATCACGGTGTCGCGCGGCGTCACGTAGTGCGACGACGGATACACGGTGAAGCGCGGGATCTTCTGCCGTACGCGCCCCGTCAGCGGGTCGAACAGCTGCAGCGTCTCCACCTCGTCGTCGAACAGTTCGACGCGCACGGCCAGCTCCGCATGCTCGGCCGGGAAGATGTCGATCGTGTCGCCGCGCACGCGGAACGTGCCGCGCTGGAAGTCCTGCTCGTTGCGTGTGTATTGCATCGCGATCAGCCGCGCGATCACGTCGCGCTGGCCGAGCTTGTCGCCGGCGCGCAGCGTCAGGATCATCTGGTGGTATTCGGACGGGTTGCCGATACCGTAGATCGCCGACACCGTCGCGACGATCACGACATCGCGACGCTCCATCAGGCTCTTCGTCGCGGACAGCCGCATCTGCTCGATGTGCTCGTTGATCGACGAGTCCTTCTCGATGAACAGGTCGCGCTGCGGCACGTACGCTTCTGGCTGGTAATAGTCGTAGTACGAGACGAAGTACTCGACCGCGTTGCGCGGGAAGAACTCACGAAATTCCGAGTAGAGCTGCGCGGCGAGCGTCTTGTTCGGCGCGAACACGATCGCCGGGCGGCCGAGCCGCGCGATCGTGTTCGCCATCGTGAAGGTCTTGCCCGAGCCCGTCACGCCGAGCAGCGTCTGGAATGAGAGACCGTCCTCGACCCCTTCGACGAGCGTCTCGATCGCGGTCGGCTGGTCGCCTGCGGGCGGATACGGTTGATACAGCTGGAACGGCGACCCTTCGAAGGTCACGAATTTCGATTCGTCGAGCGCGTCGCCGGTTTCGGCTTTATGTTCGGACATGGAATGCGGCCGGAGCGAGGGCAAAGAAAGCATTCTAGCGCTTCGCGGCCTCGCGAACTGCTGCCGGCTCCTGACGCGCGACAGCCGCCCGAAATCGCGATTCCCGGCCGAATTTCGCCGCCGAAACGCCGCCCCCGCCTGCGTGAATTCGCTACAATGTCAGGCTGCTGCGCTTTCCGGCGTCGTGCCTGCCTGCGCGCGGTCCATCCACCGCGCCCGCCCCGCCCGTTGAAAGCCTGACCCTCTTTTCACTACTGCCGAATCATCATGTCGCTCTTCTCCGCTGTCCAGCTTGCTCCCCGCGACCCGATCCTGGGCCTGAACGAAGCCTTCAACGCCGATGCGCGTCCGACCAAGGTCAACCTCGGCGTCGGTGTGTACACGAACGAAGAAGGCAAGATTCCGCTGCTGCGCGCGGTTCGCGATGCGGAGAAGGCACGTGTCGAGGCCGGCCTGCCGCGTGGCTACCTGCCGATCGACGGTATCGCCGCCTACGATGCGGCCGTGCAGAAGCTGCTGCTCGGCAATGACTCGCCGCTGATCGCAGCCGGCCGCGTGGTCACGGCCCAGGCACTGGGCGGCACGGGTGCACTGAAGATCGGCGCGGATTTCCTGCGCACCCTGAACCGGAACGCGAAGGTCGCGATCAGCGATCCGAGCTGGGAAAACCACCGCGCGCTGTTCGAAGCAGCCGGCTTCGAAGTCGTCGCATACCCGTACTACGACGCCGCCACCAACGGCGTGAACTTCGAAGGCATGCTGTCGGCACTGAACAGCTACGCGGCAGGTACGGTCGTCGTGCTGCACGCGTGCTGCCACAACCCGACCGGCGTGGACCTGACCGAAGCGCAATGGCAACAGGTCGTCGACGTCGTGAAGGCACGCGACCTGGTGCCGTTCCTCGACATGGCCTACCAGGGTTTCGGCGAAAACATCGAGGCCGATGCCGCTGCCGTGCGCCTGTTTGCCGCGGCTGACCTGAACGCATTCGTGTCGTCGTCGTTCTCGAAGTCGTTCTCGCTGTACGGCGAGCGCGTCGGCGCACTGTCGATCATCACGTCGAGCAAGGAAGAAGCGTCGCGCGTGCTGTCGCAACTGAAGCGCGTGATCCGCACGAACTACTCGAACCCGCCGACCCATGGCGGCGCCGTGGTCGCAGCGGTGCTCGCATCGCCGGAACTGCACGCTTCGTGGGTGCAGGAACTCGGTGAAATGCGCGATCGCATCCGCGCAATGCGCAATGGTCTCGTCGAGCGCCTGAAGGCAAGCGGCGTCGATCGCGACTTCAGCTTCATCAACGCGCAGCGCGGGATGTTCTCGTATTCGGGCCTGACCTCGGCACAAGTCGATCGCCTGCGCGATGAGTTCGGCATTTATGCAGTCGGCACGGGCCGGATCTGCGTCGCAGCACTGAACACGCGCAATCTCGACGTGGTCGCCAATGCTGTCGCAGCCGTCCTGAAGTAATGCGGCAAGAGCAGGCGGCAGCCGTCATCGGCCCCGCCCTGCCAAAATGAAAAACGCGCTCCGAGGAGCGCGTTTTTTTATGCCATTGACCGGCGAGCAGCGACCCCGCCCGCCCCCCGCATCACTGCATGAACCAGCCGTGGCTGACGATGAACGACTGGCCCGTGAGCGCGGCGCTCGGGAAGGCCGACAGGAACAACACCGTCTGCGCGACGTCCTGAACGGTCGTGAACACCCCGTCGACCGTATTGC